>CANQBA010000037.1 GCA_947589545.1 uncultured Oscillospiraceae bacterium
CATTATCCCTACGAGATCGAGGACAACTATTTTTCTCAGGGGAATCTCACCACGAAGCCCGGCGAGTACCGGCAGACGACGGTCGCCGTGGACAGCTTCTCACCCAATGCCTGGGGGCTTTACAATATGCACGGCAACGTCAGCGAATGGGTGTGGGATTACTACGGCGAATATGACGAGGCCGCAAATGCCAATCCCACCGGCCCGGAAACCGGGACGCGGCGCGTCTACCGCGGCGGCGGTTGGAACGATTTTGCCAAGAATATGCGCTCGGCCTACCGCGCCACTTTGCCGGAGGATAAAGGCAGCTTCAATCTCGGCATCCGGCTGGTTCGCAACGCTGTAAACGGTGCAGGCAGCGTTGTCAGCACGGGAACGGAGAACAATACCGAAGCAGGCGGCAAGGTGCTGATCGCGTTCTTCTCCTGGGGCGGCAATACAAGAGGCATCGCGGAGGAAATCCAGTCTCAAACCGGCGCAGACCTCTTTGAAATCGAGCTTGTGACGCCCTATTCCGACGACTACAACACCGTACTCATGGAGGCCCAGCACGATCAGAATATTCAGGCAAGGCCGGAAATCAAGAACAAGGTCGAGAATTTTGAGCAGTACGACACCATTCTTTTGGGCTATCCCAACTGGTGGGCGTCCATCCCCATGCCCATCGCCTCTTTCCTGGAGGAATACGATTTTTCCGGCAAAATCATCATCCCCTTCTGCTCCCACGGCGGCGGCCGCTTCGGCCAGAGCCTGACGGCCATCACCAAACTGGCCCCCGACGCGGTCATGGGAGAACCCCTGTCTATCCACTACTCCGGCGGCAACGGTCTGCCGGACGATATAGCCGCGTGGTTGGAAATCAATGATATTCCGACAAAATAATGGCCGTTTGCGGCAAACAATGGTAAGAAGAATACATGACAATGGAAAAAGGGAAAAAACAATGCCTAAAATCGCGCTTGGCGCATGGGCCTGGGGAAACGACGGGATCTTCGGCGGGACGCTGACCGCAGACGACCTGCGCCCCATCTTTGACGCGGCCATGAACGCTGGGCTGAACCTTTGGGACACGGCTTTCGTTTACGGCATGGGCACATCCGAAGAGACGCTGGGCGGTTTCCTTCGCACAGTGCCGCGGGACAGCTACTACATCTCCGCTAAATTTACGCCCCAGTACGCCGATCCCAACGCGGAAAACGCGGTCGTCGAGATGTTCAACGAAAGCGCTGAGCTCCTCGGCACCGACTACATGGACTTCTATTTGATTCACAATCCGGCAGGCGCTCCGAAGTGGGTAACAGAAGCGCACAAAGGAGGCGCAGAAGGAAATCCGTGGTCTTGAGAAACAGATAGCCGCGATGACAAAACGCCAGTCAGAGCTTATGTCCCTGTTCAAGCGCCTCTACGAGGATAACGCCCTTGGCCGAATCCCCGACGAACAGTACAGGATACTCTCCAACGAGTATATTGCGGAGCAAGAGAACATCAAGAACGCCCTCCCGGAGCTGACTGACCGCTTACAGGACTTGAAGGACTCTACCACCAACTTCGACCGCTTCCTGGACAACGCCCACAAATACACAGAAATTGACGAACTGACTCCGGAGCTTCTCCATACCTTTATCAAGCGAATTTTGGAAATAGCATGACACAAATTAAGGAGCCTGTGCATCACCACAGGCTCCTGACCGAAAAAATATTTAGCTAGGCAGGTTCGCGATGTTTCCCTATAACCACGTGCAGATGTCGCCGGAAAAAATATTGAATTTGAGTTTTTTGACAAACTGCGTCCCTTCAGGCAAGGCTGAAAAGCCGCTTTCCGTTCTCCAGAGTGATCCGGGCCGCGTCCTCAAAGCTCATACCGCGGATCTCCGCGATCTTTTCCGCCACCAGGTGGACAAAAAGGGAGGAGTTGCGCTCCCCCCGGTGGGGAACCGGGGCCATATAGGGGCTGTCCGTCTCGATGACCATCCGGTCTGCGGGCATCTTCTCCACCACCTCCAGCACCCGGCGGGCGTTTTTGAAGGTGACGACACCGGTGAAGCCCAGGTAAAAGCCCATGTCCAGCAGGATCTTCGCCGTCTCCCAGCTCCCCGAGTAGCAGTGGACGACGCCCCGCGCGCCGGGGTGGGCCTTTAAAATGTCCAGGTTGTCGGCCACAGCCTCCCGCTCGTGGATGATGACGGGCTTATCCAGCTCCCGGGCCAGCTCCAGCTGCCCAGCGTACACCCGCCGCTGGACGTCCCCGGGGGAAAAGTCGTAGTGGTAGTCAAGGCCGATCTCGCCCACGGCCACGCACTTGGGATCTGCGGCCAGGGCGCGGATCTCCTCCAGGTAACCCTCCTCCGCTGCCCCGGCCTCGTGGGGGTGCACCCCGGCGGCGAACCGGACGAAGTCGTAAGCGTGGGCGATGTCCCGGGCCTTTTTGGCGGAGGCGATGTCCGAGGCCGGATCCACGATGAGCCCCACGCCGGCATCTTTCATTTTCGCCAGCAGCTCGTCCCGGTCAGCGTCAAATTTTTCGTCGTCGTAGTGGGCGTGGGTATCAAAGAGCATAAACTTTTCCCCCATTTTGTGTGAAATTTGAAAAAAACTCTTGCAATCCTGCCGAAATTATGATAGCATAGAATTCCCGCGAATGAAAGTACAATATTATCTTGAAAAGGATTGATTATTTTGGAAATCGCAATCACCATCATCCAGCTTATCGCCTGTGTGGCTCTTGTGGTCATCGTCCTTATGCAGAGCGGCAAGAGCGCCGGCCTCTCCGGCGCCATCGGCGGCGGCAGCGGCGACACGTTCCTGGCCAAGAACAAGGCCAAGACCCTGGACGCGCGTCTGGCCCGGCTCACCAAGTGGGTGGCCGCGGTGTTCATCGTCCTCACCCTGGTGCTGGATTTCTTCGTAAAATAAGCTTCTCCGCCCGGGAGCCGCAAGGCTCCCGCTTTTTTTACCCAAAAAGGGGCAAGCTTTGTGAACCGGCGGCTTTTTTTCGCGACTATATGGGTGAAGGCTTTCAAAAGAGGCACCTCGGATGCAGACAGAAGAATTGGAAAATTACACGCGGCTTTTGCTCACGGCGGCCATGCGCGAATGCGGCCGCATCGAGGACGCCCAGGATCTCACTCAGGAGACGCTTCTGGCGGCCCTCACGTACATGCGCAAGGGCGGTCAGATCGAGAATATGCGGGCCTTTCTCCTGGCGGTGCTCCATCGGAAATTTAACGATCTTCTCCGGCGAACCTACCGGGAGGACAGCGTTAGCATCGGCCCGGACTTCGACCTCCCCGACGAGGGCGGCCTTTCGGACTTTGCGAATGAGGAGGCGGAGAAGGTTCGCATGGCCGTGGCGTATCTGGCCCGTACCTACCGGAAGGTCATCGTCCGCCACTACATGGAGGGCCAAAGCGTCCGTCAGATCGCCCTGGAGCTGGGCCTCCCGGAGGGGACGGTCAAGAGCCGGCTGCGGCTGGGCAGGGAGCGTGTCAGGAAAGGACTTGACGATATGGAAGCTTATTCAAAGCGCAGCTGGTCCCCGGCGGAGCTTATCATCTCCTTCTGCGGATCCCCGGGAATAAACGGGGAGCCCTGCTCGCTTGCGCAAAACGATCTTTTGGCCCAAAATCTCCTGTGGCTTGCCTACGAAAAGCCCCTGGGTGTGGAGGAGCTTTCACGGGCGGTGGGGGTTCCGGCGGCGTATGTGGAGCCTGTCCTTCAGAGACTCACGGAGGGGGAGCTTATGAAGGAGACTGGCGGGAAATATTTTACGGACTTTGTGATCTTCACCCCCGCCGACAGGGAAAGGCACATCCCCGCTCAGAAAAAGCTGGCGGCGGACCATTTTGAGCTCTTTTGGGGGCCCGTGGACGCGGCGCTGGAGACCCTTCGCGGGCGGGAATTTTACAAAAGCCTCTCCGAGGACGCCAAAAACTCCCTGGAGCTGTACACGGCCTTCAACTGCCTGGACTACGGCCTCTTCGGGGCCTTTTCCAAGGCCGTTGGGACGTGGCAGGCCATCCCGGACCGCCCCAATGGGGGCCGATGGATCGCCTTGGGCCACGTTAACACCGAGCCCTTCGACGAAAATGCCCATGCGGAGCTTTTGGCGCACGGCTACTCCGGGGAGCGGGTCATCCAAAATGGGCGTTTCGCCGGGGAGGGCTTCGAGCTGCACGCCTACGGGGCGGATGGGTTCCCAGGGAGGCCCTATTGGAAAAGCCCGGACTGGATCTTCTTCCCGGAAAATTCCATGGTGGATCCGGAGCTTGCCAAGCTCCTCTATATCCTCCACCGGCGCCTGGAGCCGGAAACCGTTGACTTCAACACGGTGTATCCGAAGGCCGTCCCGTGGCTCACAAAGTGCAAGGTTCTCCGGGAGGAGAACGGAAGGCCCGTGGTGAACATCCCCGTCCTTGACCGGGACGCGGCGGCGATCCTGTGGGACGCCTGCGCCCGGGCCCACCGGGAGCTTGAGGAGAGCTTGAGCGGCCTTTTGGCGGAGTTTATACGCGGCCGGGGCCAGCGTCTCCCGGGGCATCTTACCAGCGTCCCTCCGCACAAACGGTACATGTACGCCTACAACGCCCTGCCGATGGCCCTTCTCCGGGAGGCAATGGCGCGGGGCCGCCTCTACGACGGCCATTACGACGACCCCGCCAACCAGTACCCCGCCCCCATGGTGCTTGTTATTTAAACAAAAACTCCCCTCCGAAAAATCGGAGGGGAGTCTTTTGATGATTGGATCAGTCCAGTGCCGCCGTGATGATGGCCATGGTGTAGACCTCGTCGGCGTTACAGCCGCGGCTAAGGTCGTTGATGGGGGCGTTGAGGCCCTGAAGGATGGGGCCGTAGGCGTCGTAGCCGCCCAGACGCTGGGCGATCTTGTAGCCGATGTTGCCGGCCTCAATGAGGGGGAAGATGAAGGTGTTGGCGTAGCCGGCAACCGTGGAGCCGGGGAACTTCAGCTGTCCCACGGTGGGGGAAACGGCGGCGTCAAACTGCATCTCGCCGTCGATGGCAAGGTCGGGGGCCATCTCCTTGGCAAGCTTGGTGGCCTCGGCGGAGAGGGCCACGGTGCCGCCCTTGCCGGAGCCCTTGGTGGAGAAGCTCAGGAGCGCCACCTTGGGATCGATGCCGAAGAGCTTGGCGGTCTTGGCGGTCTCAACGGCCACCTCGGCCAGCTTCTGGGCACCGGAGATGGTGACGTTGCCCTCCTTGTCCAGGGTGTCCTCATAGGAGAGGTTGATGGCGCAGTCGCCCATGCAGATGGTCTTCAGGTTCTCCTCGCCGTGCTCCCGGGTGAGGATGAAGGCGGAGGACACCAGATGCGCGCCGGGCTTCGTCTTGATGAGCTGGAGAGCCGGACGGACGGTGTCGGCGGTGGAGTAGGTGGCGCCGCCCAACAGGCAGTCGGCCACGCCCATCTTCACCAGCATGGTGCCGAAATAATTGCCCTTTTGGAGGGCCGCGCGGCACTCGTCGGCGGTCATCTTGCCACGGCGCAGGGCCACCATGGTGTCCACCATCTTGTCCATGTCGGGATAGCTCTGGGGATCCACGATCTTGCTGTCGCCGATGTCAAAGCCGCCCTTGGCCGCGGCGGCCTTCACCTCGTCGGGATTGCCGACGAGAACGACGGCGAGAAGCCCCTCCTTCACAAGGCGGTCCGTGGCCTCCAGGATCCTGGCGTCGGTGCCCTCGGTGAACACGATGCGCCGGCCCGCGCCCTGAAGCCTTTTCTTGAGATTGTCTATCATTTCCATGGGTATCTACCTCCGTAATTTTTGTTGATAAGGATATTTTACCACTACCCATTCCGGTATGCAAGTGATTTTTACTCTTTATAAAGCCCCCGCAGCAGCTCGATCTCCTTTTTATACCCTTCCAGCTCGTTGGGCGTCTCCAGGTAGAAGGGGAGCGCCCGCAGGGCCGTGTGGTTGATGATCCGCGCGATGGCCTCCAGGCCCAGGGAGCCGCCGCCGATGACCTCGTGGCGATCCTTGTGGCTGGAAAACGGGTTTTTGGAGTCGTTTAAGTGGATGCATTTGAGCCTGTCAAGGCCGATGACCCGGTCAAATTCCGTCAGCACCCCGTCTAAGTCGTTCACGATGTCGTACCCGGCGTCGTAGACGTGGCAGGTGTCCAGGCACACGCCCAGCTTGTCCGAAAGGGCCGTGCGATCCATGATCTCCCGAAGCTCCTGGAACCGGCCCCCCACCTCGGAGCCCTTGCCGGCCATAGTCTCCAGCAGGACGGTGGTGCGCTGTTCCGGCCTCAGAGTCAGATTCAGGGTCTCGGCGATAAGCTCGATGCCCCGCTCCGTCCCCTGGCCCACATGGGAGCCGGGGTGGAAGTTATAGTAGTTCCCCGGCAGCCACTCCATCCGCGTCAGGTCGTCGGCCATGGTCTGGCGGGCAAACTGGAGCGTCTCAGGCTTGGCGGCGCAGGGGTTGATGGTGTAGGGCGCGTGGGCCAGGAAGGAGTTGAGGCCCTGCTCCCGCGCGATTTGAAGGAACTCCGCGATGTCCTTCTCGTCGATGGGCTTGGCCCCGCCGCCCCTGGGGTTGCGGGTGAAGAACTGGAAGCAGCTGGAGCCGGTGAAAATGGCGTCCCGGGCCAGGGCGGCGTAGCCCCCGGACACGGACAGATGACAGCCGATGTTGAGCATAAGAATACCCCCTTTTTCACCGCCATTATACAGGAAAGGCGGGAGTTTTTCAAGACTTCCGGCCGCCTGCCGCCGGGGGAAATTTGCGCGGACACGGATGCCGGAAATTTCACAGGATTTATTGACAATTCTTTTCCAATGGGGTATATTTAGAGATAAGCCTTTTGTTTGGTGGATGTGTATGCGCAAGGGGTTCGGCTTTTTAAAAAATATCGTCTGGTTCACGCAGCTGGGGCTGTCTATCGCGGCGCCGCTGGTGCTGTGCGTCCTGGGCTCCGTATGGCTCCGGAACCGCTTCACCCTGGGAGGCTGGGTGGTGGCCCTGGGCGCGGTGCTGGGCGTGGGCGCGGCCTTCGCCTCCCTCTGGCAGAGTCTGAAGGCCATGGAGCGGCAGGCCGGCGAGGACGACCGGGACACGGGCGCCAATTTCAACGATCACAGGTGAGAGCATGCTTCACAACGACGCCGCCATACGGCAGTTTTTCAAGGTAGCCGCCGGGGTGGCGTGCCTCACGGCCCTGGAGCTGGGGGTGTACGCCCTGCTGGGCCGGTTCAGCGTCCCGGTGCTTCTGGGCGCGCTCTTCGGCATGGCCGTCTCGTGCCTCAATTTCCTGGCGCTGACGGTGACGGTCTCCCGGGCCGCCGACCGGGCGGAGGACGGAGGCGACCCCTTCAAGGCCAAGGCGGCGGTGCAGGGCTCCTCGGTGCTGCGGCTTCTTGTGCTGGCGGCGGCGTATATCCTGGTTTTGAAATTCACCGCCCTCGACCCCCTGGCGGCGGTACTGCCGCTGGTATATGTGCAGATCAGCATCAGTCTTATGGAGTTTTTCCGCAAGGACGGTGAAAAGAATGGAAGTCAACGGCCCTAAAATATATCTTCAAATCAACGGTATGAACGTCATCACCCAGACCACCGTGGCCAGCTTTGCCGTGATGGTTCTTTTGTGCGTGGCGGGGTATTTCCTGGGGCGGAACCTGAAAAAGCGCCCGGGGAGGATGCAGGTGCTGACGGAGAAGGGCGTCTCCATGCTCTACGGTCTTGTGGAGGAGACGATGGGCAAGCACAACGCCTACTGGACGCCCTACATCGGGGCGCTGTTCCTCTCCTCCATCGGCGGCTCCCTCATCGGCATGACGGGCATTTTCCGCTCTGCCACCTCCGACGTGTCCACCACCATCACCTGGGCGCTGATGACCAGCTTTCTGGTGTGGGGCTGTACCATCAAAAACAGCGGCCTGAAGAATTTCCTGAAGGGGTACATAAATCCCCTGAATATCGTCTCCGACATCGCCCAGCCTGTCAGTATGGCCTTCCGTCACTTCGGGAACATCATGGGCGGCGGGGTGCTGACCAGCATCCTCTACACGGGCCTTGCGGGCCTGTCCTCCCTGGTGGTGGGGGCGGTGCGCGCCAACGGCTGGGCCGTCACCGGCGTCACGGCGCTGGTGGGGGCGGCGCTCCTTTTCCTGGGCTTTAAAAAGGGAAAGCTGGCGGGCAAGATCTTCGGCGCGGTGTTCGCGGCTATCGCCGCGGCGGCGGCGCTGGAGCTTCTGGGTATTTTCCGGGAGATCCCCATTTTGGAGGTGGGCATCCCGGCGGTGCTGAGCCTCTATTTCGACATCTTCTCCGGCGGCATCCAGGCCCTGGTGTTCTCCCTGCTGACCATGGTCTATGTGGGTATGGCGTGTCCCCCTCGCGAGGAGAAGGGCAAGTAAGGGCCAAACAAGTAATTAACCGTATTTTACGGTTAAGGATACAAAACGCAAACTATTACAGGAGGTAAATATTATGGGTGAAATCGTTAGAGCCGCGGCCGTTCTCGGCGCGGGACTTTGCATGGGTATCGGCGCTATCGGCCCCGCTCTGGGCGAGGGCAACGCCGTGGGAAAGGCCCTGGAGGGCATGGCCCGTCAGCCGGAGGCCGCCGGCACCCTGCGTACCAACATGATCCTGGGATGCGCCATCACCGAGTCCACGGGCATCTACTCCCTGGTCATCGCGATCCTGCTGATCTTCGCGGTCAGATAAGCGGCGCTTACAGAGCTATTATCACCGGAAGGAGTGAGTGACTTGCTGATTTTAACACAGGTCACACAATTTGAGAGCCTGGTGGGGGTGAACCCCTGGACGGCCCTCTTTACCTTCTGCAACATGATCATCACCTTCCTCCTGCTGAAGAAATTCCTCTTCAAGCCGGTGAAGAAGATGATCGATGAGCGGCAGAAGGAGATCGACGATATGTACCGGGAGGCCGAGGCTGCCAAGACCGAGGCGGCCAAGCTCCAGGCGGATTACGAGGAGCATCTGAGCTCCGCCAGGGCCGAGCGGGACGAGATCCTGCGCGACGCCGTTTCCCGCGCCAGAAAGCGGGAGACGGAGATTCTGACGGAGGCCAAGTCCGACGCCGCCGCCCTGATGGCCAAGGCCGAGAGCGATATCGCGCAGGAGAAGAAAAAGGCCCTCAATGAGGTGAAGAACGAGATCTCCTCCCTCTCCATCTCCATCGCGGAGACGGTGGTGGAGCGGGAGATCACCCGGGCCGACCAGGAGCGGCTGGTGATGGAGTTCATCGGGAAGCTGGGGGAGGACAATGACTGACTTTGCCAGGATCTACGGCGGCTCCCTCTATGAGCTGGCCCGGGACGAGGGCCTGACGGGGGAGATTTTGTCCCAGCTGGAGACGTGCGCCGGTATCCTGGAGGGGACGCCGGAGTATACCCGCTTTTTGAGCACGCCCGCCGTCACCAAGGAGGCCCGCAGGGCCGCCGTGGACGAGAGCTTCGGCGTCCAGGCGCACCCCTATGTGACCGGGTTTTTGAAGCTGCTGGTGGATCGGGGGCAGGTGCGGGAGTTTCACGGCTGCGTCCGGGTCTTCCGGGAGCGCTATAACGAGGACAACGGCATCCTGGAGGTGACCGTCACCACCGCCGCGCCCCTGACGGAGCCCGCCCGCGGGAAGCTTCTTACGAAGCTGGCGGCCATGTTCGGCAAAAAGATCGTGCTGAAGGAGAAGACGGATCCCGGCGTGCTGGGCGGTATGCGTCTGGAGTGCGCCGGAAAGCGCTATGACGGCACGGTGCGCGACCGGCTGGACAGGATCCAGCGCGGCCTGCGGGAGACGGTGCTTTGACCCCCTTATCATGGGACGCGTATTCACATTGTAGTTGTAGGAGAGTTATACCATGGAACTGAAACCAGAGGAGATAACCAGGATCATCAAGGCCCAGATCAAGAACTACTCCAAGCTCATCGAGGAGAGCGAGACGGGCACCGTCATACTGGTGGGCGACGGCATCGCCAGGGCGTCGGGCCTGACGAACTGCCTGATGAACGAGCTTGTAGAGTTCCCCAATGGGGAGTTCGGCATGGCCCAGAACCTGGAGGAGAACTCCGTTTCCATCGTCATACTGGGCTCCGACGCCGGCATCCGGGAGGGCGATCAGGTGAAGCGTACGGGCCGGGTGGTCTCCGTCCCCGTGGGGGAGGCCCTCATCGGCCGGGTGGTGGACGCCCTGGGACAGCCCATCGACGGTAAGGGCGAGATCGCCGCTGTGCGTTTTGATCCCATCGAGGCCCCGGCCCCCGGCATCATCGAGCGCAAGAGCGTCTCCGTGCCCCTGCAGACGGGCATCAAGGCCATCGACTCCATGATCCCCATCGGGCGCGGCCAGCGCGAGCTCATCATCGGCGACCGGCAGACGGGCAAGTCCACCATCGCCATCGACACCATTATCAACCAGAAGGGCAAGGATTGCATCTGCATCTATGTGGCCATCGGCCAAAAGCGCTCCACCGTGGCCCAGGTGGTCAGCACCCTGGAGGCCGCGGGGGCTATGGATTACACCACCGTGGTGTCCGCTACGGCCTCGGAGCTGGCGCCCATGCAGTACATTGCGCCCTATTCCGGCTGCACCATGGGCGAATATTTCATGAAGCAGGGGAAGGACGTGCTGGTGATCTACGACGATCTTTCCAAGCACGCGGTGGCCTACCGGGCCATCTCCCTGCTGATCCGGCGGCCTCCCGGACGGGAGGCGTATCCCGGCGATGTGTTCTACCTCCACTCCCGGCTTCTGGAGCGGGCCGCGCGGATGGCCCCGGAGTACGGCGGAGGGTCGCTGACCGCCCTGCCCATCATCGAGACGCAGGCCGGCGACGTGTCGGCGTACATCCCCACCAACGTCATCTCCATCACCGACGGACAGATCTTCCTGGAGACGGAGCTTTTCCACTCCGGCATCATGCCCGCCGTGAACCCCGGCATCTCGGTGAGCCGCGTGGGCGGCTCGGCCCAGATCAAGGCTATGAAGAAGGTGGCGGGCTCCTTAAAGCTTATCTACTCCCAGTACAGGGAGCTGCAGTCCTTTGCCCAGTTCGGCTCGGATCTTGACCAGGACACCAAGGATCGCCTGGCCCAGGGCGAGCGGATCGTGGAGGTGCTGAAGCAGAAAAACGGCGCCCCCGTGGAGGTGGCCCACCAGGTGTGCATCTTCTACGCGGCCACGAACGGGTATCTGAAGGACATCGAGACGGCGAAAATTTCCGAATTTGAGCAGGGCCTTTACGACTACATGGACGAGCACGGCTACGATGTGCTGTCCGCCATCCGCGAGACCGGCAAGCTGGAGCCGGCGGCGGAAGAGGAGCTGAAGACCTGCATCACGAAATATATCCAGATCTTCAACAAGTGAGGTGAGCCGCAGTGGCCGGTGTTTCCATGAAGGATATCAAGCTGCGCATCCGCAGTATGGAGAGCACCAAGCAGATCACAAAGGCCATGGAGATGGTGGCCGCCTCTAAGCTGCGCCGGGCCCAGGACAACGTGACCCGCAGCCGCCCCTATTTTGAGACGATCTACGCCACCATGTGCGCCATCGCCAAAAGCTCCGGCAGCTTTACCTCCCCGTATCTGGAGAACAGGGAGGTCAAAAGGAGCTGTTACGTGGTGATCGCCGGCGACAGGGGCCTGGCGGGGGGCTACAACCACAACGTCCTGAAGCTGGCCGAGGCGGAGATGGCGGGACGTGATGTCACCGTGGTGCCCATCGGGAAAAAGAGCGTGGAGAATTTCCGCGCCCACGGGTACCACATCCTGACGGACGCCTATTTTCAGGCGGGGAGCATGTCGGTGTCCGACTGCTTCACCCTGGCCCGGGATCTGTGCGGCCGGTTCCTGGCAGGAGAATTTGATGAGGTTCGCATCGTCTACACGGGGTTCGTGTCCATTCTGACGCAACAGCCCACGGCGATGACCGTCCTGCCCCTCCAGGGGGCCGGGGAGCCGGAGACGGGGGCCTCGGAGACGCTGTACGAGCCGGACAGCGAGACGCTGTTCGCCGCCATCGTGCCGGAGTATCTGGGGGGCCTTTTGTACGGGGCGCTGTGTGAGTGCGTGGCCTCGGAGCAGGGCGCGCGACGCACGGCCATGGATTCCGCCACCAAGAACGCCGAGGAGATGATCGGCGACCTGTCGCTGAAATATAACCGCGCCCGCCAGGGGGCCATCACCCAGGAGATCACGGAGATCGTGGCGGGGTCCACCGGTTCATAAAGGGATCTGCTGGTTTGCGGCGCGGGCCGCAAGCCAGAGCGGGCATTTTTCCGGGGCGCATGGTTTTGAAAAAATAATTTGATGTATTCGCGTCCGCGGAGGCGGACGCTGCGAGGCTTTTATCCTTCTTTAAGGAGTTGATCAATTTGGCAACCAAACATATCGGTACCGTGGCCCAGATCATGGGGCCGGTGCTGGACATCCGCTTTCAGGACGGGGAGCTGCCGGAGCTTTTGAACGCCGTGAAGATCGAGGCGGGCGGCAGGACGCTGACCTGCGAGGTGGCCCAGCACATCGGGGATAACATCGCCAGGTGCGTGGCGATGGGCTCCACCGACGGCCTCTCCAGGGGCCTGGAGGCCCTGGATACCGGCGGGCCCATCACCGTGCCCGTGGGCGAGGAGTGCCTGGGGCGCATCTTCAATCTCTTAGGCGACCCGGTGGACAACATGCCCGCGCCGGAGACGAAGGAGCGCTGGCCCATTCACCGCCCCGCCCCCAGCTACGACGAGCAGGAGGGCGCCACGGAGATCTTTGAGACGGGCATCAAGGTGGTGGATCTCATCTGCCCCTACGCCAAGGGCGGCAAGATCGGCCTGTTCGGCGGCGCCGGCGTGGGCAAGACGGTGCTGATCATGGAGCTGATCCACAACATCGCCACCCAGCACGGCGGCCTGTCCGTGTTCACCGGCGTGGGCGAGCGCACCCGCGAGGGCAACGACCTCTATAACGAGATGAAGGAGTCCGGGGTGCTGGCCAAGACGGCCCTGGTTTACGGGCAGATGAACGAGCCCCCCGGAGCGCGTATGCGGGTGGGCCTCTCGGGCCTTACCATGGCGGAGTATTTCCGGGACGAGAAGCACCAGGACGTGCTGCTGTTTATCGATAACATTTTCCGCTTCACCCAGGCGGGCTCCGAGGTGTCGGCGCTTTTGGGCCGGATGCCCTCCGCCGTGGGCTATCAGCCGACGCTGGCCACGGAGATGGGCGCTCTGCAGGAGCGCATCACCTCCACCAAGCGGGGCTCTATCACTTCCGTCCAAGCGGTGTATGTGCCCGCTGACGACCTGACCGACCCGGCGCCGGCCACCACCTTCGCCCATCTGGACGCCACCACGGTGCTGGATCGCTCCATCGCGTCCCTGGGCATCTATCCCGCCGTGGATCCGCTGGATTCCACCAGCCGGATCCTGACGCCGGAGATCGTGGGGCAGGAGCACTACGAGGTGGCCCGGGCCGTCCAGCAGATGCTCCAGCGGTATAAGGAGCTCCAGGACATCATCGCCATCATGGGTATGGACGAGCTTAGCGAGGCCGACAAGCTCACCGTGGCCAGGGCCCGGAAGATCCAGCGGTTCCTCTCACAGCCCTTCTCCGTGGCGGAGCAGTTCACGGGCATGGAGGGCCGGTACGTGCCGCTCAGTGAGACGATCCGGGGCTTTAAGGAGATCATCGAGGGCCGGCACGACGATTTGCCGGAGTCCGCGTTCCTGTTCGCCGGGACCATCGACGACGTTGTGAAGAAAGCGAGAGGGTGACCGGCATGGCGACCTTCAAGCTGAAAATCGTTACCCCCGACGGGGCGATGTTCGACGGGGAGGCCAGGAGCCTGACGGTGCGAACCGTGGTGGGCGACGTGTGCATCCTGCCGGGACATATCAATTTCCTCACCGCCCTGGGGATGGGAGAGGCCAAGGTGGTTCCCGCCGAGGGGGAGGCCCGCCGCGCCGCGTGCATCGGCGGGATGCTGTCGGTGAACGGGGAGCGGGTGACGCTGGCCCCCACCACCTTTGAGTGGGCCGACGAGATTGACCTTCAGCGGGCGGAGCTTGCCCGGGATCAGGCCCAGGAGAAGCTGGCCCACCGGGAGAAGCTCAACGACCATGAGTTTGCCATCGCCGAGGCGAAGCTGAAACGGGCGCTGGTGCGCTCCAGCGTGGCCAGCAGGAGATAAGTTGGGTAAAAGTAAAAGGCCCCCCGGCCGCTGCCGGGGGGCCTTTTTGCGCGTGATTGAAGGGGTTTTGAGCAGTAATTGACACCCGGCGGTTGACCGGGACGGGCGGGAATGGGCCGCATTGGGGGCCCCATCGGGCCGTTGCCCGATGGGGATAGGAGGAGCGAACCGTGCGAGTGAGGGCGAACACTTGCAGCCCGAGCCATCGCCGGTTCCGCGACGACGCCGGCGGCCCGTAAATAAAATTGCGGCGAAGCCGCAGCCTTGTTATTTCCAATCCGGGTAGTCGAAGGGGTCGATGGGGTTGCGGTCGAAGAAGCGGAGAGTCTCGGCGGCGTCGGCGCGGATCTGGTCGCGCAGCTGCTCGATCTTATCGAATTTCCGCTCGTCCCGGAGGAAACGGTAGAATTCCACCCGGATCTGACAGCCGTAGAGGTTCCCGTCGAAGCCCAGCAGGTGGCTCTCCACGCTGACGGCGTCCTGGCCGCTGACGGTGGGGCGGACGCCGATGTTGGTGACGGCGGGGACGCGCAGGCCGGTTCTCAGAATGTGGGCCTCGGCTATGTAGACGCCGTGGCGGGGGACGAGGACGCCCTCCTCGAAGCGCATGTTGACGGTGGGGGTGCCCAGCGTCCTTCCGAAGCGGTAGCCGTGGCGCACGGTGTCCGTCAGCAGGTGGCGGTGGCCCAAAAGCTCGCCTGCCCGGCGGCACTGGCCCTCCAGCAGCAGGGCACGGATGCGGGTGGAGCTGATGGGCTCGCCGTCCGCCAGCACGGGCGGCACGATCCGACAGCCCAGGGACAGGGCGGCGCACTTCTCCCGCAAAAGGGAGGCGGTGCCGGCCCCCTGATAGCCGAAGCGGAAGTCACTGCCGGCCACCAGGCACACCGCGCCAAAGTCGCTTTTCAGCCACTCCACGAACCGATCCCAAGCCATATGCCGGAGCCCGTCGTCGAAATGCAGGAAGATGAGGTCGTCGATGCCGTAGAGCCGGCGCATGATGTCCGCCCGGTCCAGGGGGGAGTTGATCATGGGGACGGGGCGGCCGTCCGATGTCTTACAGGGGGGCGTGTCGAAGGAGATGACGGCGGGGGCCACGTTGTATTCACGGGCCAGCTCACAGGTAGCCCGCAGAAGGGCGGCGTGGCCCAGATGGACGCCGTCGAAAAAGCCAAGGGCGATGACCCGCTGACCTTTTTCCAATCAAATCACCTCGAAAAAGCTTTTGACAGTCCGCATTTGGCCGGCCTCCGCCTCACCCACCAGCAAAAACGTGCCGGAGGGGGCGTAGACCCGGTACCGCCCGCAGGGCAGATCCACGGGGAAGGGGGCGCCGCTGCGGCATTTGCGCTCCTGGGCCTCCGTCACCGTGACGGCGGGGAGGGCGGAAAAGAGGCAGTCCACCGGGAGAAGAAGGCCGTCCAGGACGCCCGTTTGGGCCTGCTCCACCACCTGGGAGAGGGGGTGGGCGGCTTCAATATCGAATGCCCCGGCCCGCGTGCGCCGGAGAGAGGCCATGACGCCGCCACAGCCCAGGCGCTGGCCGATGTCGTGGCAGAGGGTGCGGATGTAGGTGCCCTTGGAGCACTCCACCTCCAGAAGAAAGCCGTCCTCCGTATAGCCCGCGCAGGTCAGGGAGTAGACCGTCACCTCCCGCGGGGGGCGCTCCACGCTCCCGCCCCGGCGGGCGATCTCGTAGAGCTTTCTGCCGCCGATCTTTACGGCGGAGTACATGGGCGGGATCTGCTGGATGGGGCCGGTGAAGGCGGGGAGAACAGCCAGCAGGTCAGCGGGCGTTGCGCTGACCGGGCGCGTCTCCAGAACGGCGCCGCTGATGTCCTGGGTATCGGTGACCAGCCCCAGGCGGAGGAGGGCGGTGTAGCGCTTGCGGTCGTTTTCCGCGAATTCCACGGCCCGGGTGGCGCGGCCCACAAAGACAGGCAGGACGCCGGTGGCCAGGGGATCCAGGGTGCCGGAGTGGCCCACGCGCTTTTCGTGGAGGATGCCCCGGAGCTTGGCACACACGTCCTGGCTTGTCCAGCCGGGGGGTTTATCGATGATAAGGATACCGTTCATAGGTCGCCTCCTGTGCCGGCGGGGGGCCTTGCCCCGGCGAGGGAATAAGGTTGTCCGCCTTAACGGCGGACGGGGACTTGCTTTCTCCTCTTTTGTGTTGACAAAAGAGGAGAAAGCAACAAAGAGGAGAAAAGCAACCAGAGGGGGGATTTTGTATTTTCCCCCTCTGGACTCCCCCTTGAACCGGCCAGAGGGGGTTGCGACCCCCATCTGGACTCCCCCGGGGAGCGCCCGAACGAGAACCTTGTAGGGGCCAGAGAACCGCTCGGCCCACATGCCGCACCTCCGAATTCCCTTCCATACAGGCCGACCAAGAGAGGCCGCCCCTGCGGGTGCGGTGTACGAAATGTGGTGGGAATTCGGGATATGGGCCGCCGTTGAGGCGGACAACCTTATAACGTCTCGCGGGCGTTAAGGGCCGCTTCGATGGGGGGAAGAAGCAGACGCAGGGTCGTTTCGGGATCGGCCTTGACGGTACAGCCGGAGGCCATGGCGTGGCCGCCGCCGCCGAACTGTTTGGCGATATCGGAGGCGTTGACGCGTTGGCCGGAACGGAGGGAGACGCGGCATGTTCCGTTATCGTTTTCACGGATGGTGACGCTGACCTGGTGGCCCGCCAGCTTGCCGGCCAGGGCGGCGATGTCGTCCATGTCGTTCTCCGTGACGCCGGCGCGGCGCACCATGTCCAGGGTCACGATATTCACCACGATCTGGCCGTTGTGATAGGTGCGCAGGCCGGAGTAGACGGCCCCCTCCAGGGCCAGGCGGGCGCGGGAGAAGGTGCGGAAGAAAAGCCGGGAGAGGCCCGCCGTATCCGCCCCGGCCCGGGCCAGGGCCGCCGCCGTCAGGTAGGTGTTTTCCGTGACGTTGGCGTACTGGAAGCAACCGGTGTCGGTGGAGACGGCGATGTAGAGAAGGTCGGCCTCGGTCTTATCGATCCCGCCGCACAGGGCCTCGATGAGCTTCAAAACAATCTCGCCGCAGGCGGCCCGGGAGGCGTCCAGCAGGGTGCTTTCCGCGAAGCCGGTGTTGGAGGGGTGATGATCCACGGCCAGCTCCACGTTTCCCTGAAAGCCCGCGGGAAAGAGGTTGGGGGAGGCGATGTCCACGCTGACGGTGTGGGCGGGGGTGAAGTCCTTCCCGGCCAGATAGGGGGCCAGGAAGGGGACGAATTTTTCGGTGATCTCGGGGTTGTTATAAAGATACGCCTGCTTGCCGATCCTGCGCAGGGCGTGGCAAAGGGCGCCGGCGGAGCCCAGGGTGTCCCCGTCCGGGCGGGTGTGGGTCAAAATGAGATAACCATCGTGCTCCGTAAGCCACCGGGCGGCGTCACTTAGCGTCATCTTCCGGTTCCTCCTCGGTCTTGATGTCCAGGGACGCCAGGAGGGAGTTGATGTGGGCGCCCTCCTCGATGGAGTGATCCATGACGAAGGTGAGCTCCGGGGTGTTGCGGAGTCTCAGACGCTGGCCCAGCTCCCGGCGGAGCCACCCGGAGGCGGATTTCAGCCCCTGCTTTAAGGCTTTGGCGTCCTCCAGCCCCAAGACGCTCAGGTAGACCTTGCAATATTTGAGATCCCCGCTTGTCTCACAGGCTGTGACGGACATAAGGCCCTGGTGGATGCGGGGATCCTTGACCTCCCGGAGAAGCTTGTCCATGCACAGGCGGATGTCTTCATTGATACGGTTTAAGTGATTGGATGGCATACTTTTTTCCTTTCAGACCGTGACGGTCAGGCAGATCTGGGAGATCAGTCCCTTGGGGAAGTCCCCGGTATAATCGGGCTCGTACTGAGGTTCGCACAGAAGGCGCAGGCGCGCCATATCCAGATCCCGGAGGGCGCAATGGCGGTACAGGGGCCGCTCCCCACCGCCGTCCCCCACCCAGAGGGACCAAAGCTCCAGCGCCTCGCCGGGGGAGAAGCTTTCGCGAATATACGCGGTGAAGAGGTGCAGATCGTCCTCGCGCGGTGTGAGATCCAGCTCGGCCCGGAAGGGCATCATCGCAAAGCCCAGCGCCTCCACCGCCGCTTGATAGTATGTGTGTTCCGACACCGAAAATCCCGGCGCTGTGACAGTCGTGCCACCGGCGGACAAGGTTCGTGTACCGCGCGGCTCCAAAAGCGGGACGGGCTTTTCCGAGGCAAGCAGAAGAACGCGGCTCATGGGCATACTCCTTTTCCACATAAAATATTTTTCCAAGGGGAGCCCTTGGAAAAATATTTTCATTTGTTATATCTGCTCCATGACGAAGCACTCGATGACGTCGCCCACCTTGACATCGTTGAATTTATCCACCTGCATACCGCACTCATAGCCGGAGGCCACCTCGCGCACGTCGTCCTTGAAGCGCCGGAGAGAGGCAAGCTCGCCGTCGAAGATGATGACGTTGTCGCGGATGACGCGCACCTTGCAGCCGCGCTGGATCTTGCCGTCCAGCACGTAGCAGCCGCAGACGGTGCCCACCTTGGAGACCTTGTATGTTTCCCGCACCTCGGCGTGGCCCAGCTGAACCTCCCGGAATTTCGGGGCCAGCATGCCCTTCATGGCGGATTCGATTTCGCCGATGCAGTCGTAGATGATGTTGTAGAGCCGGATGTCCACATGGCTTCTGGCGGCGGACTCCCGGGCGGCGTTGTCCGGGCGGACGTTGAAGCCCACCACGATGGCCCCGGAGGTGGCGGCCAGCATCACGTCGGATTCCGAGATAGCGCCCACGGCGGAGTGGATCACGCGGACGCGGACCTCCTCGTTGGTCAGCTTCTCCAGACTGGCCTTGATGGCCTCGGCGGAGCCCTGGACGTCGGCCTTGACGATGATGGGCAGCTCCTTCAGCTCGCCCTCCTTGATTTGGGCGAAAAGATCCTCCAGAGAGACCTTTCGGGCACCGGTGTCGGGGGCGTTGCGGTTCTGCTTGCGCTCCTCGGCCAGCTCGCGGGCCATGCGCTCGTCCGCCACGGCATTGAAGATGTCGCCGGCGTCGGGAACCTCGTTCATGCCCGCGATCTCCACGGGGACGGAGGGGCCGGCCTGGGTGACGCGCTCGCCCTTGTCGTTCATCATGGTGCGCACGCGGCCCACCGCCGTGCCGGCGATGATGATGTCGCCCTGCTTTAAGGTGCCGTTCTGCACCAGGACGGTCATGATGGGGCCGCGGCCCTTGTCCAGACGGGCCTCGATGACCACGCCGCGCGCCTCGCGGTTGGGGTTGGCACGGAGCTCCTGCACCTCGGCCAGAACCACCAGATTTTCCAAAAGCTCCTGGACACCCTCGCCGGTCTTGGCGGAGATGGGGCACACGATGGTGTCGCCGCCCCACTCCTCGGGGACGATGTCGTACTCGGTGAGCTGCTGCTTGATGCGCTCGGGGTTGGCGCCGTGGACGTCCATTTTGTTAATGGCTACCACGATGGGGATCTTGGCCGCCTTGGCGTGGTTGATGGATTCGATGGTCTGGGGCATGATGCCGTCGTCGGCGGCCACCACTAAGATGGCGATATCCGTGGCCATAGCGCCGCGGGCGCGCATGGAGGTGAAGGCCTCGTGGCCCGGGGTGTCCAGGAAGGTGATGGGACTGCCGTTGACCATGACCCGGTAGGCGCCGATATGCTGGGTGATGCCGCCGGCCTCGCCGGAGGCCACGTTGGAGGAGCGGATCTTGTCGAGAAGAGAGGTCTTGCCGTGGTCCACGTGGCCCATGACCACCACCACGGGGGCCCGGGGCTGAAGCTCCTCGGCGGTATCCTGCCGGTCGTCGATGAGGCGCTCCTCGATGGTGACCACCACCTCGCGCTCCACCTTACAGCCCAGCTCCATGGCGACGAGGGCGGCGGTGTCGTAGTCGATGGTGTCGCTCACCGAGGCCATGACGCCCATTTTGATGAGGGATCTTACCACCTCGGCGCCGGTTTTTTTCATGCGGGAGGCCAGCTCGCCTACGCTGATCTCGTCGGGGATCTGCACCTTCACGGGGGCCTTCTTGGCCACCTCGAACTGGAGGCGTCTTAAACGGTCACGCTCCTCCTGACGGCGCTTGGCGGACTTGTCCTGAGCGGGGTTCGTCCTCTGCTGGCCGCCCTTTTTCTTGATCTGCTCCTTGCCGCGCTTCATATTCTGGGCGCGCTCTCCGGCCATCTGGTCGAAGCGCTCGTCGTATTTTTCGATGTTGATGGTGACGCCGGAGGTGTCGATGACGCGCTTCTGCTTCTCCGGCCGGGGGGTGAACTGCTTCTCCGGCTTGGGCTTGGCCTGACCGGAGCTCTGGGGCTGGGGCGCGGCGGGCTTGGCCGTGGTCTTGCCGGCCTGGGCCTCCGGGGCCGCGGGCGCGGGGGAGGCCGTACCGGCGGCGGGCTCCGCCTTGGGGGCCTCGGGCTTCACGTCGGCGAACACCTCCGCGATGGAGGCCATCTGGTGATGCTGGGTCAGATACTCAAAAATGTAGTCAAGCTCCTGATTTTCAAGCACCTGCATATGATTTTTGGGCGTAGTGGCATACTTCGTCAGTATCTCCGTAACGACCTTCGTGGCGACCTTGAAATCCTTCGCCACCTCATGTACCCTGTATTTTACTACAACTGCCATACTTGAAAAATCATCCTTTCAAAATGCTTGAAATATCTGTATAGGAACTGCCGGGGGATGGCGCGGTCATTTCTTTTTGCCGCGCCGGAGTTTGGCCTGATGGCGGCGGGCTTCCCGCTGCCGCTCCCGGGCCTTTTCGTTTTGCCGGTTCAGGGCCGCCTTGATGTCTGCGTATCCCGGATGCTCCACGGAGAGCTTGTCGATGAAGGCGCTGGCGAAGGAGATATCGGTAACGGCGGCGGCGCTGACGGGGCCCTTGCCCAATGCCGCGCCCAGGGCCTCCTTGGGATAGGGGAGGGCGGCTGTGGGGCAGTGGGCGGCGGCGGAGGCGTTTTGCGCCCGGGTCAGGGCGTTTTCGCCGGCGTCCGAGGCCGTCAGAATGACCCTGGCCTTTCCGGCGCGGGCGGCCATGGCGATGTATTCCTCGCCCACCTCCACCTTTCCGGCGCGCATCGCCAGACCCAGAAAGCCAAGGGCGCTCATTCCTCCGCCTCCAGCTGGGCCTTCAGCGTGTCAAAGACGCTTTCAGGGATCTCCGTGCCCAACGCCCTGCCCAGGGCGCGGGATTTAATGGCTTTTTTCAGGCACGCCGGATCCGGGCAGATATACGCGCCCCGGCCCGGCTTTTTGCCCCGGGCGTCGATGGATACCTCCCCCTCCGGGGAGCGGACGACCCGCGTCAGCTCCCGCTTGGGCTTCTGGGCGCGGCACCCCACGCACTGGCGCAGGGGGATCTTTTTCTCGGGCAAAGCGATCAGTCCTTTCGGCGGCAAATGGCCGGACACGGCTCCGGGCCGGGTCAGCCCTCAAAGCTCTCGGGTTTGATGTCGATCTTAAAGCCGGTGAGACGGGCGGCCAGACGGACGTTCTGTCCCTCCTTGCCGATGGCCAGGGAGAGCTGATTGTCCGGGACGATGACCCGGCAGACCTTGGAGTCGTCCAGAAATTCCACCTTGGTGACGGAGGAGGGGGAGAGAGCCGCCGCCACGTATTCGCAGGGATCCTCGGAATATTTGACGATATCGATCTTTTCATCCCGCAGCTCCTTGACCACGGCGCCCACGCGGCCGCCCCGGGGGCCCACGCAGGAGCCGATGGGCTCCACCTCGGGGTCGGAGGACCAGACGGCGATCTTGGTGCGGCTGCCAGGCTCCCTGGCGATGGACTTGATCTCCACGGTGCCGTCCATGATCTCGGGGACCTCCAATTCAAACAAGCGCTTGACAAGGCCCGGATGGGTACGGGAGACGCGCACCTGGGGGCCGGCGCCCAGCTTGCGCACGTCGATGACGTAGACCTTGAGCATGTCGCCCTCCCGCAGCTCCTCGCCGGGGACACGCTCGTCGGCGGGCAGGACGGCCTCGGTGTACTCGCTGCCAGCGCCCAGATTCAGGGTGACGGAGCCCCGGGCCGGGTCGATGCGGCTGACGGTGCCGGTAAGGATCTCGTGGCCCTTGGTGGAGAACTCCTGATAGACCTGATTGCGCTCGGCCTCGCGGATGCCCTGGATGATCACCTGCTTGGCGGCCTGGGCGGCGATGCGGCCGAATTTTTTGGTGTCCACGGGTACGTTCACCGTGTCGCCGGCGGCGGCATGCTTGTTGTAGCGCTGGGCCTCCTCGGGGAGCAGCTGGATGTCGGGATCCTCCACCTCGTCCACCACGTCCTTGCGGACATACATGGCGATGCGCTTTTTGGCCTCGTCCACCTCCACTACCATGCGCTCCTCGGCGGCGGGGCTGTCCTTCCGGAGAGCCGCCAAAAGGGCCTGGCGGATCTTCTCGAACATATCCTCCCGGGGGATGCTCTTCTCCTTCTCGATGTCGGCGATGGCGTCAAAAAACTCTGCGTTGACTGCGTTCGGTGCGTTCATGATGACACTCCTTATAGTTATACCTTCTACGGTTTATTCTCTCATTCCAGCCTCAGACGGACGGAGGCCGTCTGGGCCGGGGCGAAGGTTCTGGTTTCCCCCGCCTTTGTCTCCAGGGTGACGGCGCCGGCGTCATAGCCGCGCAGATACCCCAGGTATTCCTTCTGGCCGTCTACGGCGCTGTAGAGCTTCACGGCGATATAGGAGCCCAGGAAGCGCTGAAAATCCGAGGGCCGCTTCAACGCCCGCTCCACGCCGGCGGAGGATACCTCGAAATTGTAGCTCTGCTCGATGGGGTCGGCCTCGTCCAGCAGGGGATCCAGCGCCCGGGACACGGCCTCGCAGTCGTCAATGGAGACGCCGCCCTCCTTGTCGATATACACGCGCAGGAACCACTCGCCGGCCTCCCGTACATATTCCACGTCCCAAAGCTCGCACCCCCGGGCCTCCACCACCGGGCGGGCCAGTTCGGCGACCAGATCCGTGACCTTGCTCATGGACTCACTCCTAAATCATGGAAAATATTGCCCGCTGAAAATTTGCGTAAAAAAGAGTGGGAACATACCCACTCAAGCAAATCCTCATACCAACATACACAGTATAGCACAGGTTACCGGGGTTTGCAAGTGTTTTTTCAAATTTCGGGGCGGGATTTCTCCTGTTGACAAACGGGAAAAATTCACCTAAACTATGAGGAGGAATAATGAAACGGACGGAAAAGGAGGATGCACGGTGAAAAAAGCTTTGGCGCTGATGCTGGCGCTTGTATGGATACTGGCTCTGGGCGGGTGCGTCACCGGGGGATCCGGGGAGACGCTGCCCCCAGAGACGGGCGGCGGGACGCAGAAGGAGGACACCGGGAAGCCCGTGGACACCGCGGTCCCGGACACGACGCCGGAGGACACCGCGCCCCCGGATACCCAGACCGAGGACACCGCGCCGGAGCTGCCCGTGCTGGCGGGCTTCGGCCCCGTGGCGGAGGCCGTGGGCCAAGCGGCGGCGGGGAGCTGGACGTTTGTCAATACCGCCGACGCGGCCAAACAGCTGTCCGACGGCGCCGCCGGGGCGGCCATCCTCTCCGTGGGGGAGGCGGCCCGGGTCTACAACGAGGCGGACGGGGCCGTGGCCGTGGCGGCCCTGCTCACCTCCGGCGGCTGGGTGATCGCCGAGCAGGGGGAGACGATTCGGGACATCTTCTCCCTGGCGGGCAAGACGGTTTACGTCCCCGCCGGCGCGGCGGAGGCGGCGGCTGTGTTTGGGTACATAGCGGAGGAATACGGCTTTGAGATGGGCTCCACGCTGAAGCTGGAGGAATCCCAGGACGCGCGGAGCCGGACGCCGGCGCTCCTGCCCGGGGATCTCTACGGGAACAGCACCCAGAGGGCGGCCATCGACTTGCTGGCGGAGTGGAAGGACGTGACGGGCCAGAGCCTGTGGCCCGGCCTGTGCCTTGCGGTGCGCAAGGACGCGGAGGGGGCGGAGGCCCTGGCCGGCGCGGCGAAAAAGGCGCTGGAGGGGATAAAAGGGACGCCCGGCACGGAGCCTGCGTATATGACGGGGGCGGAGCCCCTGCGGGAGGGCCTGAGAAGCTATTTGAGCCTTCTCTACAGGCTCGATCCCAAGATCATCGGCGGGTATATCCCGGACGACGGATTTTATACCCTCCAAAATACATGATGGTACTGTTTTTTTAAGATATCAAGGCCGCGTTTGCGGCCTTGATATTTAGCGACTGCAATTTCGGAGTGAAAACCATGCTTTCCAGATTTATCGGGGACCGGAAATTTTACAGGACCGCTATGGCGGTGACGGTGCCCATCATGATCCAGAATTTCATCACGAACTTCGTCTCCCTGCTGGACAACCTGATGGTGGGACGCATCGGCACGGCGCAGATGAGCGGTGTGGCCATTGTCAATCAGGTGCTGTTCGTCATCAACCTGTGCATCTTCGGGGCGGTGTCCGGGGCGGGCATCTTCACCGCCCAGTACGCCGGCGGCGGGGATCAGGAGGGGGTGCGGGCCACCTTCCGCTTCAAGCTCCTGACGGTGCTGGGCATCACCGCCGTGGGGATCGGGGCGCTGCTGTGCCGGGGCGACCAGCTGATCCGGCTGTGGCTCCAGGGGGAGGGCAGTCCGGAGGAGGCGGAGCGGTTCCTCCAATACGGCAAGGCGTACCTGGCCGTGATGCTCTGGGGCTTGCCGCCCTTCGCCCTCTCCAACGTCTACTGCTCCACGCTCCGGGAGAACGGCGAGACGGTGGCCCCCATGACCGCCGGGATCGTGGCGGTGGGGGTGAACCTGTTCCTCAACTATGTGCTGATCTTCGGCCATTTCGGCGCGCCGGTTCTGGGCGTCCGGGGCGCGGCCTGGGCCACGGTGATCTCCCGCTGGGTGGAGCTGCTGCTGGCCGCCGGCTGGACGCATCTGCATCCCGGAAAAATGCCCTTTGCCAGGGGGCTTTACAGGACGCTGAGGGTTCCCGCCGCCCTGGCGGGACAGATCCTCCGCCGGGGGATGCCCCTCCTGCTCAACGAGACGCTGTGGGCGGGCGGCATGGCGGTGCTGAACCAGTGCTGGTCGGTGCGCTCCCTGGACGTGGTGTCCGCCGTGAACATCGAATCCACCATCTGGAACGCCATGAGCGTGGCCTTCATGGCCACCGGCAGCGCCGTGGGGATCATCATCGGTCAGAAGCTGGGGCAGAACGAGGACAAGGACAGGGTCATGGATGAGTTTTGCCGGCTGACGGCCTTTTCCCTGGCGCTGAACATCGTCACCGCGGTGCTGATGCTCCTGGTTGCCCCCTGGTTCCCCCGGCTCTACGCCACCACGGAGACGGTGCGGGCACTGGCGGCCCGGTTTATCCGGGTGCAGGCGGCCATCCTGCCCTTCTATGCCTTTACCAACTGCTGTTATTTCGCCATGCGCTCCGGCGGCAAGACGGTCATCACCTTCCTCTTTGACTCGGTCTTTGTCTGGTGCGTCAACGTGCCGCTGGCCTACGGGCTCAGCCGCTTCACCGAGCTTCCGGTGGTGCCCATGTACGCCCTGGTGCAGGGAACCGAGGCCATCAAGTGCCTTATCGGGTTTTTCTTCATCAAAAAGAGGGCCTGGATGCAGAATATTATCATGTGATTTGGGGCAAAAGTGTATAAAAACAGGCCGGAGGCGAACCTCCGGCCTGCTTTTATATTTTTCGCGCGGCTTCAGGACTGGGAGCAGCGGGCGAGGAGCTCGGCCCATTTGCGGTCTACATAGTCCTGGGCGGCCTGGATGGTCCACTCGTTGCCGGGCTTGAAGCAGTGCTTGAAGCGGCCCTGGAGATGCATGAACTCCTCCACGGGGAGCTTCTTTTTGGGCTCGTAGCTGAGGATCCACTTGCCCTCCACCACCTCGTAGAGGGGCCAGACGCAGGTCTCCACGGCCATCTTGCAGATCTGGGGCAGGAGCTCGGCGGAGTACTGCCAGCCGCGGGGGCAGGGGGCCATCACGTTGACAAAGGCGGGACCGGGGGTGTAGATGGCCCGGTGGGCCTTCTCGTGGAAGTCCTTGAAATTGCCGATGAAGGTGGTCTGGGCCACGTAGGGAATGTTGTGGGCGGCCATGATCACGGTGAGATCCTTCTTCTCCTGCTTCTTGCCAAGAGATTCCGTGCCCACGGGGGTGGTGGTGGCGTTGGCGAAGCGGGGGGTGGAGCTGGAGCGCTGGATGCCGGTATTCATGTACGCCTCGTTGTCGTAGCAGAAGTACACCATGTCGTGGCCCCGCTCCATGGCGCCGGACAGGGACTGGAAGCCGATGTCGTAGGTGCCGCCGTCGCCGCCGACGGTGATGAATTTGTAGTCCTCGCGGAGCTTGCCCTTCTTTTGCAGGGCCTTGCAGGCGGCCTCCACGCCGCCGCAGACGGCGGAGGCGTTTTCAAAGGCGGAGTGGATGTAGCTGTCCTCCCAGGCGGTGTAGGGATAGAGGAAGGAGCTGACCTCCAGGCACCCGGTGGCGTTGCAGATGACGGCCTTGTCGCCCTCGTCTAAGGCCCGGGTGATGCCGCGGCAGACGATGCCCGCGCCGCAGCCGGCGCACAGCCGGTGGCCGGGGGCGAAGCGCTCGGGCTTGGAAAGCTCGACCTTGTGATTGTACGCCATCTCAAAGCACCTCCTCTTGGTTGCTGCGCTGGCCGAAGTGGATATACCGGGGGCCGGTCTCGCCGGTCTCCACGATCTTCAGAAGGTGCCGGTAGACCTTCTCAATGTCCTCCACCGCGCAGTCCCGGCCGGCCAGACCGTAGACCACATCGATCATCTTCGGGGGGCTGGGCAGATCGTAGCAGGCGGAGCGCGTCTCGGCAAAGAGAGGGCCGCCGCAGCCGGAATAGCCCTCGCTCTTGTCCATGACGGCCACGGCCTTCACGTTTTGAAGGGCTCGGGCCAGCTCCTCCATGGGGAAGGGGCGGAACACCCGGATCTTCACAAGGCCGGCCTTGACGCCCCGGGCCCGGAGCTTTTCGATGCAGGCCTTGGCGGTGCCGGCGGTGGAGCCGATGAGTACAAGTGCCACCTCGGCATCCTCCATGCGGTACTCCTCAAAGAAGCCGTACCTGCGGCCGAAGGTCTTCTCAAAATCGGCGGCCACGTCCAGGATCACCTTTTTGGCGTTTTTCATGGCCTCGGCCTGCATGACCTTGTGCTCCATGCAGAAGGGGCAGGAGTCGTAGGGCCCTACGGCCAAGGGGTGATCCCGGCCTACCAGGGCGTGCTCGGGGCGGTACTCGCCCACGAATTTTTTCACGTCCTCGTCGGATTCCAAAAGGATGTTCTCCACGGCGTGGGAGGTGATGAAGCCGTCCTGGCAGATCATAATGGGGAGCCGGACGGAGGGGTGCTCGGAGATGCGCATGGCCTGGAGGTAGTTGTCGTAGGCCTCCTGGTTGTTCTCGGCGTAGATCTGGAGCCACCCGGCATCCCTGGCACCCATGGAGTCGGAGTGGTCGTTGTTGATGTTGATGGGGCCGGTCAACGTCCGATTGACGCAGGCCAGGGTGATGGGCAGGCGGCTGGAGGCCGCCACGTAGAGCACCTCGTACATGAAGGCCAGGCCCGCGGAGGAGGTGGCGGTCACGGCCCGGGCCCCCGCCGCGGCGGCGCCGATGCAGGTGGACATGGAGGAGTGCTCGCTCTCCACGGTGACGTACTCGGTGCCCACCTTGCCGTCGGCCACGTACTGGGCGAAGTACTGGGGGATCTCGGTGGAGGGGGTGATGGGGAAGGCGGCGAAGACGTCGGGGTCGATCTGCCGCATGGCGGTGGCGATGGCCTCGTTGCCGGAAAGACGTTCACGGATGCTCATTGGTGTACCTCCTGTTCCATGGTGATGGCCGCGAAGGGGCAGACCTTCCAGCAGATGCCGCAGCCCTTGCAGTGGTCATAGTCGAAATCCGTCCGCTTTCCCGCCTTGACGGGGATGGAGGAGTCGGGGCAGAAGGGGGCGCACAGCAGGCACTGGCGGCACTTTTGCGGATCCCACACGGGCCGGTTGGAGCGCCACTCGCCGGTTTTCGTAAGCCGGGAGGTGCCGCCCTCGTAGATCTCCCCGCCGGGAGTCATCTCCTGCCAGGGGGACTGTTCGTTGATGTTTTCGGCCTTTTGGAAGCTCATAAGCCCCGTACCTCCTTCATGGATTCTATGAGACAGCTCATGTTGCCCTCGATGACCTGGGGCTTGGTGGCGAATTTGTGGTGGAAGGACGCCTCCATATCGGCGATGAACCGGTCGGGATCCAGCACGCCGCTGACCTTCACGATGGCCGCCAGCATGGGCGTGTTGGGGAAGTACCGGCCCAGGTACTGCTCGGAGATCTTTCTGGCGTCGATGGTGCAGACCTTCCCGGTATAGCCCCGCAGGAGGGGGCGAAGC
This sequence comes from uncultured Oscillospiraceae bacterium, assembly GCA_947589545.1. GTDB lineage: Bacteria > Bacillota > Clostridia > Oscillospirales > Oscillospiraceae > RUG626. The sequence goes on from CANQBA010000037.1 coordinate 28,612, forward strand.
TCCTCCGGCTCCCGGGGAGAGTTGATGACGATGGCTCCCTCGGGATCCAGGCCCGCCGTCACGTCCACGGCGTGGAGGAGAGATTCGTCCACCACCACCACATAATTGGGGTTGTAGATGTTGGAATGAATGGTGCAGGGGAGGTCGCTGATGCGGTTGTAGGCGGTGATGGGCGCGCCCATCCGCTCAGGGCCGTATTCCGGGAAGCCCTGGACGTGCTTGCCGGAGGCAAAGGCGGCGTCGGCCAGCAGGAGACATGCCGTCTTGGCCCCCTGCCCTCCCCGCCCGTGCCAGCGGATCTCGGTCATGGTCTTGTTCATGGAACTACCTCTTTTCATTGAAAAAAGCGCCCGCCCCGTAAAGGGACGGACGCCATAAGTTGACACCGTTGTACCACCCGTTACTGCGTACACATCGATACGCGCCTCCTGTAACGGGGAGAACCGTCAGCGCCTACTCCAAGTCTGTTTGGGGCTGAAACTCCGGAGTGATTTTCGGACAGGCCCTCCGGCGCCGGATTTCCACCATCCACCGGCTCTCTGCGGCCTCGGGCAAGCCTACTGTCTCCATCATCGTCTTTGCTTCTTTAAATTGTGTTATGTATTGTACCCCTCGCCGGTGGCGCTGTCAAGGTACATCTTTGACAAAAAAGGCGGTTCTCCGCGCCGAAAATCCGGTTTTCAGTCCAAAACGGCGGGGGACGGGAACCGTCGGGCTTTACGCTCTCCCGCAGACGATCCAGGGGGCGGGCTCGGCGTCGAAGGTGTTTTTGGAGGTGAGCTTGGAGACGGAGATCTGCAGCACCTCCACGTCCGTAAGGCCGTATTGGCGCAGACGGTCGGGCAGGGAGGCGGCGCACCGGAAGTCCAGGGTGTAGATGACGAACTCCATGGCGGGGTTGAGCTTCAAAAGGCACTCCATCTCCTGCTCCATGCTGGCGGAGGCCACCAGGAAGGTGAGCGCGGGTACCGGCAGGCCCTCCATGGTCTTTCCGTCCACATGGTCGATGACGGTGATGTTGTTGAGGCCGAACTGATGGGCGTTCTCCTCCACGGTGCGGCGGTCGCGCTGGCTGTACTCCACGGCGATGACTGTGCCCTCCGGGGCCAGGATGGCCGTCTCCACGGCGATGGAGGCCCCGCCGATGACGCAGACCGTGTCGGCGCTGGAGACGTGCATCTTGTTCAGGATCACCGCCCGGATCTCACTGCCCACATAGTGGACGGAGCCCCGGAAAAAGTCGGAGTTGCGCATACCGATCTTGGTGGTGGAGCGGGCGTTGGGGTTCAGGATCAGCATCCCGGCGGATGCGTTGATGCCCCGGTTGATCATGTCCTTCACCTGGGAGCAGAGGATGGGGCCGGAGGGCTCGCTGCCCTCGTTGTACCAGACCTGGCACTCCCCTAACCCCGCGTCCCACATGCGGTAGAAGATGTCCGGGTGGCCCGCCTCGGTGAACACCAGAACGGCGGGGCGGGACTCCACCGTGGGGATCAGGTTCTTGTTTTTGCGGGTGATGTCCAGGATCTTGACCTTCTCCAGATCCACCTGCATGTTTTCGGCGAAATAGGTGAGCCAGGCCAGAATGTGGGCGTTGGTGAACATGTTTTCCATGACAGTCCCTCCAAATGAAAAGATAGGGGCGCGTTTCCACTATTATATCATACTGTTAAGATATTTTCCACTGTATTTTGGCACGTATCGTCCATTTTGTTCCCGGCGCGGCCACGCCTTTGCCAAAATCGCCTTGCCTATCAAAAAAGCTGTTATTTTGGCGCGGTTTTGTCGTCTTAGTAGGTAGACGCGTCTGATCATCGTGAGAAGAAGGGGGTGAAGGCCATTACGGATGAGGATATTCTCGCGTTGTATTGGCGGCGCGACAGCGGCGCCATTGACGCGACAAACAGGGCATACGGGTCATATTGCTATGCCATCGCCAACGGAATCTTAAATAGCCCTGAGGACGCGGAGAAATGTGTAAACGACACGTGGATGCGGGCCTGGAACGCCATTCCGCCGGAGCGCCCACAAAGACTTCGCATATTCCTCGCAAAAATCACAAGGAATCTGGCCTTTGATCAATTCAAGCGCCGGTTCGCGCAAAAACGCGGGAGCGGAGAGATCTGCCTCGCCCTGGAGGAGCTGGAGGAATGTATCGACGCGGGGGCGGATCTGGAGTCGGAGGTCATGGCAAAGGAGCTTCATGAGAGCATCAACGGCTTTCTCCACGGACTGCCCGGGCGGGAGCGGGATATCTTTCTAAGGCGGTACTTCTTCGTGGAGCCAACGGACACCATTGCCGCCCGGTACGGGATGACAAGGAGCGCCGTCCTCATGACGCTGTCGCGCACGCGGCAAAAAATGAAGCTTTTTTTGAAGAAGGAGGGTCTTATAGGATGACGGGAAATAAACTTTTTGAGCTCATCGGAGCGGCGGAGGATGAGCTGTTGGAGCAGAGTGATTGGAGCGTTCAAAAGAAGAAGCCCGGCCTCAGGGTCAAAACGGCGTTGGCGGTCGCCGCTGCTGTTGCGGCCCTTTTAGCGGCTATCGGAACTGCGGCGGCGGTGATGAGTGTCGATCCTGTGAGCCTCATTGAAAACGCCTTTGCCAAAAAAGGGATTAACGAGGGGCCGAAGCAAATCCAGGAGCAAATCAAGAACGGCGAATGGGTCACCCTCAACGGAGACAATGTGGCGGTGATCGTGCCGGAGTCTCCCGTCAGGATCCTGCTCAGCGCCGACGGAGGCGAGACCTGGCGGGAATCCGTGGTGGAGGGAAGCGACCGCCACATTTTCTACGGCGAAGAGCAGAAGGGCTTTTTCCCCCGGGGCGGTTTTATCGGCTTCTTTGGCGACAACGGCGGCTATCTGGTGCTGACCGCCAGTGTGGCCATGGGCGACCAGCCCATGATGATCTATCTGACCGACAACGGCGGCGAGACGTGGACGGAGATCGGGAATCCTTACGACGCGGGAGAGCACGCCCGCGTTCTCACCGGAGCGGGGTTTTCCACGGAGGACATCGGGTTCATCAGCTACCGATACTATGAGGACGCGGGGCCGGACATCTGGTGGACCCGCGACGGCGGAGAGACCTGGGAGAAGCTCCCTGTCAGGCTTCCCGACGGATACACGGAGGACTACCGCTTCACGCCGCTGACTCCCGGCTTTGACGGCGCCAAGGGCGTCTATCCCATCAAAGTCCTGGATCCGCAAACGGGCAGGGAGGATATGATCGCCATGCGCAGCGACGATTTTGGAATGACGTGGAGCTTTGAGTGATCTCAAAGGCGAAGAAAAGGGCGCGGCGTCCCGAGGGAACCACGCCCGAAAGTTAAGATTCAAGATTTTGGAGAACCGTTCTTTTTTACATATGTAAAAAACGAGATCATATTATATCCCGCGTGGGCGATGACGCAGCAGAGGATCGAATCTGTCCAAAGGTAAAGCAGGCCCAGGACGAGGCCGCAGATCAGCGCGGAGAGCGTTTGCACCATGTTGAAATGGAGCAGCGCGAAAACCGCCGAGGACAGCAAAAGCGCGGGGGCAGTCCCATAGCTTGCCGATAATCCGCCCAGCAAAAAGCCCCGCGTCAGGAGCTCCTCCATCAACGGCGCGAGGACGCAGACCTGGAGAAAGCCGATCACCGGCGCTTCGCTCAAGCGCCGAAGCGTCTCCCGATAGCGCTCCTCGCTCCCCGGGGCCATGCCCTCGAAAAGGGGGTCTAAAAACCTGCCCAAAAGAACGGTCAACGCCGCCGCACAGCCTGCCGCCAGGCCCATGCCCGGAAGCGTAACGCCGTAAGTCAGGTCAAGCCGAAAAGAACTTTTTGCGCTCAACAAAAGCAAAAAGCCGCCCATACAGAGAGCTTCTGAAAACAGATTCAGGAGCCGGGCGTACCTTGGCGCCGCTTTTCTCCATACCGCCACATCCAGAAGCGTATAGAACAGCATGACGCCGGCCCACGCGAGGATCCACAACGCGCTCTCCCCGATGGAAATACCGTTATCCATAGACCCTTTATAAAACCGCGAACCCGACGACCAGGATCAGGGACAAGGCCATTCGGATGATGTGGTGCCGTATGTGCACCTGCCCGCTTTTGACCCCGTTCCGAAGCGCGGCGGCGCAAATGGCGGCACAGCCAAAAAGCGCGACGGCCCAATCCGCCCGCTGATCCAGGATGTTGCAGAGTACGGCGGCCAGCAGAAGCGCGGAGCCGGCAATCATGAGGATGGCGGGGCCCGATTTTTTCTCTTTTTTCAGTTGGCTGAAGGCGGCGGCCGTGGATAGACCGCCAAAAAGGACGCTTACGGCGCACAGCGGGATTTGCATTTGCGGCTTTCCTCCAAAATCAGCAGTATTGAGGTTTGGTTACGCATTTGAAATTCGCGGTTCAATAAAACGATCGCGGTTTTGCCCCGGTAAATCGCGCCGCCTCACCTCCGCGCCCGGTTTGGCGTAAGATGGCTGTGAGGTGATTCCTTTGGAAAATAAAATGCCTTCAGCCGCCGCCCGTATCCAAGGCGGGGAGCGGTATCCGAAGCTTACCGGGTCGGTTCGGTTCTTTCCCAGGTGCGGAGGGACGCTGGTAGTCGCGGATATTGCGGGCTTGCCTGATACGGACGCCGGCTTTTTCGCTTTCCACATTCACGAAGGGGGCGATTGCCGCGGCAATGGCTTCCCCGACACGGGTTCCCATTATGATCCGGCGGGCACGGAGCATCCGCGTCACGCGGGCGATCTCCCGCCGCTGCTTAGTGATCGTGGGAGGGCGTACTGTCAGGTGCTGACAGGCCGGTTCCGGGTGAGCGATGTCATAGGAAAAACCGTTGTTATCCATGGCGATCCGGACGATTTCAAAACCCAGCCGTCAGGGAACGCGGGGGAGAAAATCGCCTGCGGCGTCAATCGCCGCGTTTGACAGCGGGGGATCCGGATAAAAGGGCGACGACCGCCGCCGGCCTTCCGAAACATTGACCGCGCCGTACAGAATCGCCCGGATCCGTTTGTCCGCCTCTCCGGCCCTTCGTCATTTCAGATTCATCTTGTGGATCGGCTCGGAGGGCTGGCGAGGCTGGGGAGGTTCGGGAGGTTCAGGAGGCTGGGGAGGCTCGGGAGGTTCGGGAGGTTCGGGAGGTTCGGTGGGCTCGGGGGGAGCGGCGCGCCAGTCGAAATCGCCGTCATCGTCGCCGTCATCTTCATCGTCGTCTTCGTCAGGTTCATCGTCGGGCTCGTCGGGGAAATCGAATCCGGAAATGGAGGTGTCGTTTTCCTCGGCCCAATCGGCGCGGGCCTCGTCGATCTGCTTGGCCTGCTCGTTGCATTCACGCGACTTTTCGTGGATCTTCCTCTGTACCTCCTCGGGCAGCTGATTCACAACGCCGTTTGCCGCGATTTCCGAGACTTTTCCGGTGGTGAAGGTGATGAAGTAAGAGGCGATGATGGGGACAAGCTGGATCTCGTCCAGGATCTGGACGATCACCTCCCACAGGGTCAGATCGTTCCGTCCGGCTATGGTCATGACAATGCTGAACACAAACGTCACGGCCAGGAACAGGAAAAATACGGAAGGGATGGTGATGGTATGGATATAGGTCATACTGGTCAGGAAGTCCCGCACCGAATTGCAGATGTCCGTGACCAGCGCCTTGATGCCCACGGAGGACGAGGGCACATACACGAATTTGGAGAGGTCTTTTTCCCGGAGCTTTGACTTCAGGAATCCGTACAGGATGGAGAAATAGACCACATTGATGACCGTGTACAGAATCAAAGCGCCGATCAGGTGCAGGCCGGCGGCAAAGAGCTTCCCAACGCCAAAGCCGCCGCCCATGTACCGGTTCAGCACCCGGACAAAGGCCACGGCCTTACAGATCTTGCTGAAAATGAGATTTCCGTCGTCCGCGATGGCCTCCAGATCCGCGGGGAAGAGGCTGTTCATCAGAGCGCCGTAGCCCTGGCTGATCAGGAAGAAGATGCCGATGAAGGCGAGGATGTCCAGCAGGTGCATCACCGCCTTCGGCGCCTTATGTCTGTAGAGAAAGAGGCTCACCTTTTGGAACAGCACCGTGTATGCCCGGTAGAGGAAATAGCCCAGGGACGAAAGCTTGCGGTATGCCCAGCGCCAAAGGCCGCTGCCGGACATATCCGCCATACCCTGCCCCTCCCAGTAGGGGGAGTTGAAATAGAAGAGGAAAAAAGAGAGCAGCAGGGCGATAAAATACTGAAAAATATCGAATACCACAGCCAATCACCGTTTCTTTTTTATCTCAACGGTATTATACATGAAAGCTTTTCACATTTCAACAAAAACCGGCGCGGTTCAGGCGCGTTTTTCACAAGACGCGCGCCCAACCGGTCAGGCGGGGAAGACCACCCGGATCGTGAGCCGCCCGCCGTCGTAGGCCGCGCCGATGGCCCCGCCCATCCGCTCCGTCAGCGTCCTGGCGATGGCCAGCCCCAGGCCCGTGGAGCCTCGGGCGGCCTCCACGGTGAAGAACCGGTCGAACAGCCGCCCTACCGTCACCTCGTCCAGGCCGGGGGCGGTGTTGATGAACCGAAGCTCGCCGGCCTCGGACAGGACGATCTCCAAATCTCCGGCGCTGTACCGGAGGGCGTTGCCCAGGATGTTCCCCAGCACCCGCGCCAGGGCCGCCCGATCCACCGGCCGCACCACCGGCGTCTCCGGCAGGGTGATGACAGGCTCGATGCCCCGGCCCGTCAGGGCGGCGTAAAGGCCCGCGACGGCCTCCTCCACCGGGGCGCGCAGATCCGTGGGCTCCGGCGACAGCCCCTCCGACGACTGGAGCACCGAATAGCGAAACAGCTCCTCGGTGAGCCGCGTCATGGCCTCCGCCCGGCCGGCGATCAGCTCCAGATACCGGCGGGCCGCCGGCGACAGCTCCTCCCGGCCCAGCAGATCCAGATAGCCACGGATGGCGGTGAGGGGCGTGCGCAGATCGTGGGAGAGCCCCGTCACCGCCTCCTTCAGCTCCCGATCGCCGTTCTGATACCGCCGCCGCTGGGCCCGGAGCAGACGGAGCTGCCGGTTCAGCGCGGAGGCCAGCCGCCGGGCGTGGGGATCCCGGGTGGAGAGGGACAGGAGCGTGTTGGTGTCCTCGTCCAGCCGCTCCTCCAGGCCCTCGGCGATCTCGTCAAAGGCGCGCCGCAGCAGCCGTGTCTTCACCCAGAGGGAAAACACGGCGATGAGCAGCGCCAGACAGATGAGCCAGGGGAGCATGGAGATTCACCTCACAGCATAAAAGCACGTTTGCCGCCCCTGACCGGGGCGGCTTTTTGCAGACTAAGATTACTTCAAGTCCTTCCTTCGGAACAGGGACAAGCCCGCGCCGGTGGACAGAATGATGAACAACGCCGAATAGGGCATCAGCGCCTCCGGCGGATCCCTTAAATTGTCCGTGCCGATGATCCGCAGCGATCCGCAGCTGGGCTCCCTGGCCGCTGGGCAGCAGATCATAGAAAAACCGCGACAGTGCCGCCTCCGGGCCGTTGCCGTGGAGGAGGATATCCCCGGGAAAAACGCTGGCGCACACCGTGTAGGAGACCAGCATAACGACCAGACAGACCGCCGCGGAGACGGCGGGCCGGGCGCAGTTCAGGCCGATCGCGGTGAACAGGGCGCTCCACGATACGCACATCAGCAGTACCGCCGCCAGATAGACAGACACCCGGGAGGCGTCCGGCATGGGGCCGTGGGCCAGCCGGCACAGGGCCGCCGCCACGCCGGTGTAGAGCAGGGCCAGCAGCGCCGCTGTCGCCGACACGGTGATCAGGGCGGCGCCGTACACCGCCCACCGGGCGCGGCCCACGATCAGCTTGCTCCGAATCGCGCCGCCGTCGTACTCCCCGCCCAGAAACAGGGCGGCAAAGACGGCCAGGACACAGGGCAGTTCAAAGCTTATCTCGCCAAACAGGATCACCGTCCAGCGGTCCTGGGCGGCCTGCTCCGCTATGGTGAACTCCGCCGAGCCGCTCTGAACAGCCAGGACGGCCATAAAGGCGGCGCAGAGCCAGAACACCCGGCTCTTCCCCAGCCGGGAGAAATACGAGGTCAACAGACTTTTCATATTTCCCGCCCCCTCTATTTCAAGTCCTTCCGCCGGAACATCACCAGCCCGGCGGCGGTGACGGCGGCGAAAATCAGCGCGTCGTATGCCATCAAAAGCTCCGGGCGCGGGGCGGAGACGGTGATGTACTGGCCGGTCTGTCCGCCGGGGAGGAAGTCGTACAGGAATTGGAACACAGATCGGGCCGGGCCCTCGGGCAGATAGTCCGGGTTGGGCGTGGGAACCGCCGCCATCAGCTGACCGTTGACGGACAGCTCATAGCCCTGAAGGGTGGGCGGCGCGGTCAGCCGGCCGTTCAGATAGGCCCCCGCCGCCAAAAGCCCCAGGGCCAGGATGACCGCCGACGTCAGGGAGACGGCCCTGTTGGAGATGAGCACGGTCACCGCCGTGAAGATCCCCGCATAGGCCACGGACAGGGCGCAGATGCCCAGGAGCATCCGGCAGGCCCGCGCCGCGCCCATTTCAAAGCCGCCCAGCAGGGGAAGCCCCAGCGCCAGCCCCGGGAGGATGGCGGCGAGGCACGATGTCAGCGACGCCAGGGCGGAGAGGACCAGATTGGACAGGTATATGTCCCGGCGGCTGTGGCCGGTGACCAGCTTGTTCCGCACGGTGCCGTCGCCGTGCTCCGGGCCTATGAGAAAGGCGCAGATCAGGGCGGACACGAGGACGATCATCCCGGAGAACTGGAAAAATCCGCCGTCCAGATTGTAGACCACCTGTCCCCCTTTTCCCCCTCTCAGCCAGCGGGACAGCACGGAAAAGATCTCATAGCCCGCCGTCGCCGCGCAGGAGATCCACAGTGCCTTGCACCGCCATAGCCGCACAAGTCCGGCGGAGAGAAGGCTACGCATGGCGCTCACCTCCCACCAGGTTCACGAAGAAGCTCTCCAGGCTCTCGTCCCGCTCCTCGATGGAGCGCACCTCACAGCCCCGCTCGTGGAGGGCCAGTGTCAGCTCCGTCACGTTGAGCCTGGCGTACACGTCGGCCTGAGCGTCGGACAAAATCTTGTATTCCGCCCCCATGCCGTCCAGCACCAGGGCCAGAGTCGCCGTGTCGGACACGGTGACGCGCATACACTTCCGGGCGGCGGCCTCCAGCTCCTCCGCGCTCATCTCCCGCACCATGCGGCCGCGGTCGATGAAGCCGTAGTGGGTGGCCAGCTTAGAGAGCTCGTCCAGGATGTGGCTGGAGATCAGCACCGTGATCTGCCGCTCCCGGTTGAGTTTCAGGATCAGCTCCCGGATCTCGATGATGCCCTGGGGATCCAGACCGTTAATGGGCTCGTCCAGCACCAGGAAGTCCGGATCCCCGCACAGGGCAACGGCGATGCCCAGCCGCTGTTTCATGCCCAAAGAGAAGCTGCGGGCCTTTTTCTTCCCCGTGTCCCCCAGACCCACCAGATCCAGAAGCTCCGGCACGCCGGTGAAGTCGGGCAGGCCCAGGATGCGGTACTGCTGTTTTAAATTGTCCTCGGCGGACATGTCCAGGTAGATGGACGGGGTCTCCACCACCGCCCCCATCCGCCGGCGGGACTTGGCGATCTTCCGGTCCCGGCTGTCCACGCCGTAGAGGGAATACCCGCCGGAAGCGGGGGCTTGCAGGCCGCAGATGAGGCGGATGAGCGTTGTTTTTCCCGCCCCGTTGCGCCCCACGAAGCCGTAGATGGCCCCTCTGGGCACGGTCATGGTGAGGCCGTCCAGGGCGATGAATTTCCCGTACACCTTGGTGAGGGCGGTTGTCGTCAATACAGGTGTCATGTGCTTAACCTCCTTTAGGTGAGGGGAGTCGAACCCGCGCCGCTCCACGCGGGCCCTTTCCGGTGCTTTTTACCTTGTCGTCGTTGCCTTGCGTCAGCAAGGCGGCCTCCTTCGCGGCAAAAATCCCTCGAAAATGGCGACCCGCGGAGTGCGAAGCAGTTTCTGGCGAGCGGATTTGTGTCCAGGCAAGGAAAAACCCGCAGAGAATACTTTGTGTATTGTCAAGGGCTTTGACGCAGCATGGGCGCAAATCCGCCGTCAGAAACCGGCGCGGGTTCGACTCCCCTCACCTTTAGCCCCATGATAACAGGAAACAGTCAAGAAAACGGTTAAGAAAACAGTTCAGATTCGGTTAAGAAGTTTGTTTTTCTTTTAATTTGAAGCCGATGCCCCACACCGCCTCGATGGGGTCGCCCGCCCCGGCGTCCCGGAGCTTTTTCCGCAGGTTGCTGACGTGGGTCTTGAGGGAGCTTTCGGTGCAGTCCGGGGTGTCGGCGCTGACGCGCTCTAAGAGCAGGGATTTGGTGACCACCTGGGAGGGGGTTTGCATCAGCAGGTGAAGAATGGCGTACTCGGTGCGGGTCAGGCGCACATCCGTTCCCTCCACCGACGCCCGTCGGACGGCGGGATCCAGGCGGATGGGCCCCCAGGTCAGCGGGGCGCACCCGTTCGGGGCGGTTTTCCGCAGGGCGGCGGCCACCCGGGCCATCAGCTCCCGGCTGTCGAAGGGCTTGGTGACGTAATCCGCCGCGCCGCTTCGCAGGAGGGACACCTTGCTGTCTATGTCCGTTTTCGCGGACAGGACGATAACGGGGATCCCCTGTATTTTGGGCAGTACCCGGTCGCCGGTCAGACCGGGCAGCATCAGATCCAGCAGTACCAGGTCAGGGCGCGCGGCGTCCAGCGTGAGTACGGCCTCGGTGCCGGAGTAGGCGCGCAGTACCGTGTGTCCCTCCCGCGTCAGCAGCTCCTCCAGGATGTTCCCAATGTGTACGTCGTCGTCGATGACAAGGATGCGGCTCATCCCATCGCCCCCTTCGTTGATGATTTTATGATAGCACGCGGGCGCGGGGAAAGTCAACACGGGGGCCGGGCGGAGGGAAAGGTTGAATACTGTATATAATAAGGTAGAAATGCGGGAAAAATGGAGCCGGATCCCCGCTGAAATTTTTTTCAAAAAAATCGAAAAAAGGTGTTGACAAAGTGGTTTAGGAGGTGTATATTAGGCAAGCTGTCGGATGA
>CANQBA010000038.1 GCA_947589545.1 uncultured Oscillospiraceae bacterium
AAATCTGGCGTTGTGTTATATAATGAGCTTGTTTTCAAATTCAGCGCTTGAATTTGAAAAAGTACACTTTTTCAAACTGGAGGTAACGAAATGAAACGGCAAATTTGCAAGCTTCTGGCGATCCTGTTGGCAATCACCATGGTCGCGGCGTTGGTGCCGGGTATGGCGCTGGCTGCTGGCGACGGTACGGCTACCGGGACAATGGACGGAGCTGCGTTTATCAACTCCGCCAAGGACGGCAAGATCACCCTCACGGGCGACGTGACGCTGACAAGCGCGGCAAATGTCTCGGGCAAGTTGGAGATCGACTTGGCGGGTCACAAGCTGACAAACACGATCCAAGGATCTTCCACTGGCGGCATAAACTGTGTTATTATTCTCAATAATAAGGCGGCTGTTTTGACTGTCACCGACAGCGATACCCAAAAGAGGGGCGTGATCGTCGGCGGCGACAGAAAAGACAGCGAGATAACGAGCTACAACACCGTAGACGTAAGCGGCGCGATTTTGGTCAAAACCGCCGGGGCGACGCTGACCGTCGACGGTGCAAAGATCAAGGGCGGCGACGCCTATGCCACAAAGTACGCGGATCACGCAATTTACGTCAGCGCGACCAACAACACCGTTGAAACGAAGATCAACGTCATCAACGGCGCAGAAATCATTGGCGGTACCGTACATAAGAAGGAAGCCGGAAATGACAGCCCGAAATCTACTGCCACGCAGGAATCCGGCGCCGGCATCAAAATCAATCCTTGGCCAGCTACCACTAACCGCAGCGTCAAGCTCGTGGTTGACGGCGCTACCGTCACCGGCGGCGGTGACGATACGGGCACCTCTGCCGGTGTGGGAATTAATGTGCAGCATGCGGAAGTAGAGATCAGAAATAAGTCCGTTATCTCCGGCGGAAAGTGCGACAAAGCGACCAGAAGCAACGACGGAGAAGCGATAGACGCATATACCAATACAAAGTTGGTTATCAACGGCTCCACGGTCACCGGCGGCACGGGCGGTAACGCGATCAGCGCTACCAGCGCCACCGATGAAACGGAGATCATTGATTCCGCCATTACGGGCGGTAATGGTTCAGATCCCGGCTCTGCGGTTTACTACAGCAACGGAAAACTCACGGTTAAGGGCAGCAAGCTGTATGGCGGTCTGAATAATTCCAGCGATAATTCGCTTGGCTGTGGAATTGAGATCAATTCTACTACTAAATATTACATCACCGTTGAGGAAAGCGAAATCTACGGTAGCGAATATGCAACGGGATACAGATATACTAATGGCGATAAGTTTTACGGAAACGCCATCTATTTGATAAGTGGCAACCACAACAACGGGGACAGCAGCATTGCGCTCAAGGATACAAAGCTGTTTGCGAGGAACGACTACTACGGACTTATCGGCGATGAAAAGACAACCAGCAATCCGCTGAACGTGACGCTTTCCGGGACTATCACCGTCCTTCACGAAAGCGGGCGCGAGGGCGTTGAGGCCGGTATCACCGGCAAGACCTTGGCAAATGTAAATATCACCATCCCCGAGGGCGAGAGCCTCGTCATTGACGGCGCTATTGGCACGGCTTCCGCTAAGGCGACGATTGGTGCGGAAAAGACCGAAATCCCCACCGGTACCACCCTTTACATCGCGCCCAACGGAGTGGAGAACGGCGTGACCTATGAGGGCGTCACCTACACAGGCACCGGCACGCTGGCCAAGTCCGGCGAGGGCACCATCACCGCCACCGGTACCGTGACCGCCGCGTTCTCGGAGATTGGTAAGACCGTCGGCACGATTGACGGCAAGACCTACAAGGCCGCCACGGAAGACGCCTCCATCGTCATTACGGACGGTACGGTCACAGCCGGCGACGGCTGCGTGCTTGGCGCCGAGTCTGATGGCGTCATTCCCGTCAAAAAGCTTGCCAAATCCGACGTTACCGTTCAGACCACTGCCGGCGGCAGCGCGGCCGTGGACAAGGAAAATCCTGTGACTGAGGACGAAACCGTTACCGTCACCGTTACCGCCAACGAGGGATATGAGATCAACAGTGTGACCGCGACATCCGGGGAGGAAACAGTTGAAGTCAAGGACACCGGGGCGGAGGGCAAGTACACCTTCACCATGCCCGCCGGGGATGTGACCGTCAATGTGACCTTTGTGATGAAGCAGGAGGACGAAGAAGCGCCTCCCACCATCGTTGACGAGCCCACAGTGGAGACGGAAATTCCTGAGGATGTGGCCCAGCAGCTTCCGGCTGATTATAATCCGGGCGAAGGATTTGACATTGACAGCAGCGAGGCCGTCCAGGAGATGGAAAACGCCGGGATCGGGGCCGTGGACACTGTACCCGAGGCGAATCTTGAAGAAGCGGTGGAAAAGCTGAAGGACGGCGACGAGGAAACCGAGGTCTACATCCACGTTATCACCACCATCGACACGAAGGTGACGGGGTACACGGCGAGCGGTGACGAAAAGACGCTCACGCTGGAAATTGCCCCCCACTACCACATCATCGCCACCACCGCAGAGGACAAGGAGGATATTACCGATGACAATGCGGTAGAGCTGAAAAGCGCGGAGATCACCGTCACAAAGCCGGTCAACATCACCGTGCCTATCCCCGCCGATCTTGCCGGGGAAGGCAAGCCGGTCTATATCAAGCATGAAAAGGACGGCGGCAAGATCTATTGGTACTCCGGCACGGTAACGGACGGCACCGTGACCTTCAACAACCCCCACGGCTTCTCGACCTTTACTGTTACCAACACGCCGCCCAAAGCCGCCGCGAAAATCGAAGGCACCTCCTATGAGACGCTTCAGGACGCGCTTGACGAGGTGAAGGACGGCGACGTTATCGAAGTTTTGGTTGACGATCCCCTGACGGCGACGGCCCCCGCGAAGAACGTCACCTTCACGGTGAAGGGAGCCTCTGGTATTGAACCCGATGTCACCATCCGGGATAACGGCAATTACCACGTCTCCAAGGGCGCTGATGGCAAATACACCGTGACCTACGTTGCGCCTCCCGTGCCCACCACCCCGACCCCGTCCAAGCCTGACGAGCCCGACGAACCCGACACCGACCCGGTCGACGTGTTCGTGGACGTGCCCGCCGGCGCGTGGTACCGCGATGCCCTCAACTACGTGCTCGAGAACACCACCGGCGTCATCAACGGCACCGACGCGACGCACTTCTCCCCCAACGAGAAGCTGACCAGGGCCGCGTTCGCCAAGATCCTCTGGGCTATCGAGGGCAGTAAGCCCACCACCGCAGAGAATCCCTTCACCGACGTGAAGTCCGGCGACTGGTTCTACGACGCGGTGATCTGGGCCAACGCTCAGGGCATCATGCTGGGCAAGGGGGAGAACCTGTGCGCCCCCAACGACAACATCACCCGTGAGGAAATGGCCCTGATGATCCAGCGCTGGAAGGCCGGCAAGGCCGCCGGAGAGGTCGCCTTCCCCGACGCGAAGGATGTCCACGACTGGGCCGCCGATGCGGTAGCCTGGGCCGCCGAACAGAGCTATATCAAGGGCAAGGACGACGGCAGATTCGCCCCGCTGGACTCCCTGACCCGCGCCGAAATGATCACGGTCGTGGCCCGCACCCTGGGCTTCGAGGGCTGAGAAAGCGAAAAAACCCGAACATACAACGCAAATAAGGGAGCTCCCCCGCCGGGGGAGCTCCCTTTTGTACTATATAAATAAGGCAATGCGTCGGGCCGGCCGGGTGTCCGGCCGTACGGGCGAAAAGGTTATTTCGTCCCGAAGATGCGGTCACCGGCGTCCCCCAGACCGGGGACGATGTAGGCGTGGTCGTTGAGGCCCTCGTCCACGGCGGCCACGTAGATGTCCACGTCGGGGTGGCTGCGGCGGACGACGTCGATGCCCTCCGGGGCGGCGATAATATCCACCAGGGTGATGTCCTTGCAGCCGTACTCCTTGATGAAGTCGATAGCCGCGGCGGCGGAGCCGCCGGTAGCCAGCATGGGATCCACGATGATGACGGAGCTCTCGGCTATATCGTCGGGCATTTTGCAGTAATATTTGATGGGCTCGTGGGTGTCCGGGTCACGGAAGAGGCCGATATGACCCACGCGGGCGGAGGGCAGGAGCTTCAGCATGGGATCCACCATGCCGAGGCCGGCTCTCAGGATGGGGACGATGGTGATCTTGCGGTCGCCCAGCGTCCGCACATGGGCGGGGGCGACGGGCGTTTCCACCACCTTTTCCACGGTGGGAAGATTGCGGGTGGCCTCGTAGCACATGAGGGTGGAGATCTCTCCCACGATCTCACGGAACTCCTTGACGCCGGTGTTCCTGTCCCGCAGGACGGACAGCTTGTGATGGATGAGGGGGTGATCGAGAACGTGAAGCTCTGCCATGGTCTTATCCTCCGTAAAATTAAGATTTCTTTTCGTTATGCCTGGCCCTTCAGCCGCTCCAGGCGCTCCCGTTCCGCCTGGGAGAGCCGGAGATAGTTGGGCGTCAGGTCGTCTCCCGGCTGGAGCGGCTGCCCCTTCGCGGCCATAGCCACGCCCCAGGCCGTCTGCAATAAAAGCGGAGCGGGGGCGAGACGGGCGGGAAGACCCTCCGCTAAAAATCTATTATAGCACATCCGCGCGCCGTCTCCAACAAAAAAATACGAAATTTTTTCTTTTTTTGCTTCCTCTACCAGCTCCTCTAGGGAGATGGCCCTGTCGCCGGCGAGCCGCAAAAGGGTTTCGCCCTCAAAACGGAACTTGGCGTTGTAGATCTGTCCCCGGCGGGCGTCCATGGCGGGGCAGACGACGCAATCGGTGTGCCCCAGGCCCTGCCAGGCCATAGCCTCCAGGGTGGACACGCCGGCGCAGGGGAGATCCCCGCCCCAGCACAGGCCCTTGGCCGCCGCCACGCCGATGCGGATGCCGGTGAAGGAGCCGGGGCCCCGCGCCACAGCCACGGCGTCCACATCCCGGAGCGTCAGCTCCAGATCGGTCAGCATGTCCTCCGCCATTTTCAGGAGCGTTCTGGAATGGGTCAGGCCGCTGGCCTGATAATATTGGGCGATCAGCGCCCCGTCCCGGCACAGCGCCACGCTGGCGGCCCTGGCCGAGGATTCGATGGCAAGTATGTTCAAAAGCGCCCGCCTCCCGATACGGTGATTTTTCGCGCGTTTTCGCCGGTCTTCTCGATGGTCACCGTCACGGCCTCCGCCGGCATGGCGTCCGCCACGTTCTCCGTCCACTCCACACAGCATACGCCCCCGCGGGTAAGGTAGTCCTCCCAGCCGATCTCAAAGAGCTCGTCGGAGGAGCCCAGGCGGTACATATCGAAATGAAAGAGGGGCACCGGGCCGGGGTATTCGTTGACGATGGTGAAGGTGGGGCTGGACACCCGGGACGCGATGCCAAGGCCCCTGGCCACGCCGCGTATAAAGGCGGTCTTTCCCGCGCCCAGATCCCCATAAAAGGCCAGAACATCCCCGGGCAGGAGCTTTTTCCCCGTCTCCTCCCCGGCCAGGACGGTCCCCGCCTCGCTGTTTGTTTCGATGACCACGGTCTCACCCCTTTACGCGTGGATACGATCCGCTTTCGAAAGCCGCGGAACCGATTCCCGTCCGCTATTATAGCAAATCGCGGCGGAGGTGGCAAGGGGGAAAATAAAAAGAGGGCGGGGGGCCGTACCGGGAGCGCGGGGCCGGTATATTCACGGGCCTGTCCGCATAAGCTTGACCATCACAAAAGGGGGAGTGCTTATGACGGAGACGGACAGATACCGGGACGCGGCGCGGCTGCTGCCGGAGACGGTGAGGCGTCGGGCCTTTTTACTGGAGGAGCGGGGACGGGCGGCGGCGGAGGAGCTGCGCCTCCGGGTGGGACAGCCCCTGTCGGTAGTCCTGCCGGAGGGGGAGCGGGAGCTGGGGGACGAGGCTGTGACGGGCCGGGAGCTTTCTCTGCTCATCGAGCTTGCCACCGGCGCCTCCGCCCAATCAGCCCGGCGGGAGCTGGCCTCCGGCTACATAGCCTGCCGGGGCGGCCACCGGGTGGGCCTGTGCGGCAGCGTCTATCTGGAAAACGGCCATATGGCGGGCTTCTCCGCCTGTACCTCCGCCGCCGTGCGCATCGCCCGGGAGAAACGGGGCGTGGCCGACGGGCTTCTCTCCGGCCTTTTCCGGGACGGACAGTTCCGCTCCACGCTGATCTGCGCCCCGCCCGGCGCCGGGAAGACCACGCTTCTGCGGGAGCTGGTGCGGGTGCTGTCCTCCCCCTCCCGCCTGTGTCCGGCCTACCGGATCTCCCTGTGCGACGAGCGGGGAGAGCTGGCCGCCCTGTGGGACGGCGCGCCACAGCTGGACGTGGGGGAGCGGACGGATATTCTGGACGGCTGTCCCAAGAGCGAGGCGGTGATGACGGTGCTCCGGGCCATGAACCCCCAGATCGTCGCTCTGGATGAGATCACCTGCCCCGCGGACACGGCGGCCATTGACCGGGCGCGCAACTGCGGCGTGGCCCTCCTGGCCACCGCCCACGCCGCTTGTCCTGACGATCTGCGGGCCCGCCCCCTCTACCGGGACATGCTCTCCGGCGGGGTGTTTGAGAATTTCATCTTCATCAAACGGCGGGGCGGGGAGCGGACATACCAACTGACGAAGGGGGACGCGGATCTATGCTGAGATGGCTTGGCGCGGGACTGGTGATCCTGGCTACCGGCTCCATGGGCCTGCACGGCATCGCGCGTCTCCGGCGGCGGGTCGCCGTTTTAGAGGGGCTGATCGTGTCCCTGCAGCTGATGGAGAGCGAGATCTGCACCCGTATGGCCCCGACCAGGGACGTGCTGGAGCTGCTGTCCCGGGAGGCCCCGCCCCCTGTCCGGGGACTTTACCGGCGGGCCTGGGGCGGTCTGGAGGCCCTGGGGCGGTGCTCCTTTTTCACCATCTGGAAAATGGCGGTGGAAAAAAGCGCGGAGCTGGGCCTGCGCCGGGAGGAGACGGAGCTGATGACCGCCCTGGGGCTCAGTCTGGGCCGCTACGACGTCCGGGAGCAGGCGGAGGCCATCGGCCGCACCCGCCGGCGGCTGGAGACGGCTTTAAAGCGCGCCGAGGAGGAGCGGGATCGGGACTCCAGGCTCCACGCCTTCTTCGGCCTTGCCTCCGGACTTTTCGCGGCGATCATACTGTTGTAATTTTTTCAATCCTCGCCGCTTTGCGGCGAAACATTACACTATTACTGGCCGCGAGCCCAGAGAAGCGGGTCGCGGCCAGAGAGGAGGAGCGACGCGTGCGCCCGAGGGCGATCGGGCTCTCCGCCGGGCTGTGGCCCGGAGGGGAGAGGAGAAGCGGCGTTTACGACTGAGGGCGAATATTTGGAGCCCGAAGCAGAGTGGACGCCAGCGACGACGAGAGCCCGAGGCAAAGCCGTGTCAGCGACGACGCAATGAATGTTGACTTGATCTTTAAAATCGCCGCCGTGGGGATCCTGGTGGCGGTGCTGAATCTGCTCCTGGGCCGCTCAGGCCGGGACGAGCAGGCGCTGATGGTGACCATCGCGGGGCTTGTGGTGGTGCTGGTGGTGCTCCTGCGGGAGATCTCCTCCCTCTTTGACACCATCAAATCCCTGTTTGGCCTTGCGGGCCTGCCCCGTATACGCTGATGGAGCTGCTCATCAAGACGGCCGCCGTCTGCATCCCGGCGGCGTTGATGGCGGGCGTCCTCAAAAAGGACAGCCCCGCCATGGCCCTGCTCATCGCCCTGGCCGCCGGGTGCGTGGTCATAGCCACCTGCGCCGGGGCGCTGCGGGAGCTGACGGCCTTTGTCACCGAGGTGGCGGAGACGGCGGGCATCTCCAACGCCGTGCTGGCGGTGCTCCTGAAGGCCGTGGGCATCGCCCTGATCTCCCGCCTGGCCGCCGATCTATGCCGGGACGCGGGCCTGGGGAGCGCCGGCTCCGCCGCCGAGCTGGCCGGGGCCGCCGCGGCCCTGTACGCCGCCCTCCCCCTGATGCGGGGCGTGTTTCGGATGATGAGGGAGCTTCTATGGACAAGCTGAGATTTCCCACCGCCCTGGCGGCCGTCCTGCTGACGGCCATTTTGACCGCGGGCTGTGCCCATGCCGCCGGGGAGTACGGCTGGCTGGGCCTTGACGCGCTGACCGACGCCCTTCCCGAGGCGGCCAGGGACGTGCTGGAGGCGGAGGACGGCGCGGATCCCGTCCCCGCCTCCCTGGGCCGGGTGCTCTCGGAGACGCTGGGCGGCGCCGTGCGGAGCGCGTTCCGGGCGGGCCTTGCCACGTCTGCCGCCGTCCTGGCCGCCTCCGTCCTGTGCGGCGTGGCCGGGGAGCTGACACCCGACCGGGGCAAGGGGATCGATTACGTGAATCTGGCCGGTACGGCGGCCATCGCCGTGTCGGCGGCGGGCGGCTTTACCACGCTGATGGGGGAGGCCGCGTCGGCGGTGGGGGAGCTGACGGATCTGGGGACGATGCTCCTGCCCGTGATGGCCTCCGTCTCCGCCGCCACGGGGGCGGTGTCGTCGGGGGCGGCCAAATACGCGGCCTCGGCGCTCTTTCTGAACGTGCTGGGGACGCTCTCGAAAAAGCTGGTGATCCCGCTGATCTACATGTACCTGGCGGCATCCCTGGGACAGGCCGCCTTCGGCGGCGGAGCCGGGGGCGTGGCGAAGCTGATCGCGGGGCTGGTGAAGCGCGCCCTGGTCATCACGGCGCTGGCCTTCTCCGTCTATCTGGGCGCGGTAAGTCTCATCGCCTCCAGCGCCGACGCGGCGGCGGTGAAGCTCACCAGGACGGCCATCTCCACCCTCCTGCCCGTGGTGGGCGGCATGGTGGCGGACGCGTCGGACACCCTGCTTTCCGGGATGGGCGTCATCCGGGGCGCTCTGGGCGCTGCGGGGTTGGTGGCGGTGGCGGCGGTGTGCCTGGGGCCGGTGGCGCGGCTTTTGATCAACGCCGCCCTGCTGCGGTGCGCCGCCGCCCTGGCCGGAACGGTGGCTCCCCGGCCCGTCTCCGACTTCATCGCCTCGGTGGCGGAGGGGTATTCCCTGATGTTGGCCCTCACCGGCGCGGAGGCGGCCATGCTGGCCATAGCCGTGATCTCCGCCGCCAAGACGGCGGGGGGATGAGAGGCGGAAACGGCCCACGTGGGAAAGGAGGAAACGGATGCTGGACATTTTGCGAAACTGGATCCTGGCTATCTGCGGCACCGCCCTGCTGTGGGGCGTGGGGATGGCCCTGGCGGGGGAGAGGGGGCGAAAGACCCTGGGCGTCATCGGCGGCTTTGCCACCATGGCGGCTATGCTGTCCATAGCCGGGGACATAGACGCCTGGGGCGTGGGCGTGTATGTGGACCGCTACCGGGAGGAGGCGGGGGAGATCGCCGGGGAGGCCCAACGCCAGGCGGCGGCGGAGACAAGATTTATCATAGAGGAGCGGTGCGAGGCATATATATTGGACAAAGCCGGACAGCTGGGCGTTACGCTTCGGGACGTCACGGTCACGGCCAAATGGAGCGGCGAGGGTTTTTGGTACCCCGGCCGGTGTACGCTGAGAGGGGTGGAGAGCCGTGAGCTTTCAAGGGCGATAGAGGCGGAGCTGGGAATACCGCTGGAAAATCAGACATGGAGCACAGACGATGGACGTTAAGAAAAGATTCGACGCCGCCGTGGAGAAGCTGAAGGGCGCGAAATACGTCCTGCTGGTCCTGCTGGCGGGGCTGGTGCTCCTCCTGCTCCCCACGGGGCGGGAGGAGACAGCGGAGAAGGAGCCGGCGGAGGAGAGCGCTGCCCAGGCGTCCCCGGACGGGGATCTGGAGAGCAGGCTCCAGGAGATCCTGTCCCTCATCGACGGGGCGGGCCGGGTGCGTGTTTTGCTGACCCCCGCCGACGACGGGGAGCGGGTGCTGGCCAAGGACACCGAGAGCGTCCGGGAGAGTCGGGACGGCGAGACCAGGTCGGAGGACACGGAATCCAGCGTGGTGATCCAGCGCTCCGGAGGCGGCAGCGAGCCGGTGGAGATCACCTGCCGCGCCCCCCGCTACCGGGGGGCCGTCATCGCCGCCCAGGGCGCGGACAACGCCAAGGTGCGGCTGGATATTCTGGAGGCCGTCAAGGCCGCCACGGGCCTTACCGGCGACGTCATCACGATCGTAAAGATGAGATCGTAATTTTATTTGCATTTCAGGAGGTCAACATGAAGGCTGTCAAGAGAAACGCGGTGGTGCTCACCGTGATGCTGTTTATTTGCGCGGCGGTGTATCTCAACTGGTCCTACAACAGGAAGGTGGAGGACGCCGCCAAGGTGGACGGGCCGAATCTGCCGCAGGATACCTCCGCCGACACAACCACCGGCGGCGGGAACCAAAGCGGCGGGGACATCCCGGCGGGGGACGACGCGGGGCTTTATTACAGCGTCACCGGGGAGGACACCGCGGGGACGGGCGTCGGGGGCGCAGAGAATCTGCCCGCCGTCAGCAACGGCGCCTATGACGCCTACTTCGCCCAGGTGCGCCTGGAGCGCAGTCAGGCCAGGGACGAGGCCGCCGCCACCCTCCAGGCCGTGGCCAGTACCGACGGGGCCTCCCAGGAAACCATCGACGGGGCGCTGAAGGCCATGACGGAGATGGCCGGGTACGCCGTCAAGGAGGCGGAGCTGGAAAATCTCATCCGGGCCAAGGGCTTCATCGACTGCGTGGTGTACCTGACCGCCGATTCCGCCACCGTCACGGCAGCCCGGGAGGGGGGCCTGGACGCGGCCTCCGCCGCCCAGATCACCGATATCATCGTCACCGGCACGGGCCTGAAGGCCGCCGACCTGACCATTACGGAGATCAAATAGCCCCCGGGGGAGATTTTCAGGGAGAATTCTTAGAAATTTGACTTTATTTTTCCCGCCGGATGTGTTAGAATCAAGATGGATACTTATAAGGCGGTTTGTGAAAGCAAGAGGGACATTCTCCGGCGGCCTGTACGCCGGGAAATGTCCGCACATTCCATTTTAAGAAGTCAACTCGATTCTGACCATCAGGAGGGCATTATGGGCGAAAACAAGGATTACATCACGCACCCCGACGAAAAGGGGAGCATCAATATCTCCGAGGAGGTCATCTCCGTCATCGCCGCGTCCGCAGCGCTGGAGACGGAGGGCGTGGCGGCTCTGTCCGCGGGACGGGATCTCTCCGAGCTTCTGGGCAAGAAGAACGTCGCCAAGGGCGTGCGCCTGGCCGTGGAGGGCGAGACGGTTCGGGTGGATCTCTGGCTGACCGTCAAGCTGGGCGCCTCCGTCAACACCGTGGGGGCCAGGGTTCAGGAGGCCGTGGCCGGGAGCGTGGAGTCTATGACCGGCTTCAAGGTCACCGAGGTCAACGTCCACATCATCGGCGTGAGCCTTTCCAGGAAATAACTGAGACTGCCGGAAAAAGCCCTTCAGGGCTTTTTCCGGCAAGGGGAGATTTTATGAACAGATCGGAAGCAAGAGAGATCGCCATGCGGCTGTGCTTTGAGATCTCCAGCCGCGCCTGCGACGCCAGGGAGGTTCTGGACACGTTCTTCGACGGGGAGTACTACGCCTCCCTGGCCGTGGAGGACAAGCTCTATGAGGGGATGCCCCAGCCCAACCACCGGGAGTATATCGAGGAGCTGGTGCTGGGCATCGGCGAGCACTCGGCGGAGCTGGACGGGTATGTGGCCAAGTACGCCAGGGGCTGGAAGTTCGGCCGCATCTCCCGGACGGCGGTGGCTGTGCTGAAAACGGCCATGTACGAGATCATGTACATGCCCCAGATCCCCAACGGCGCGGCCATCAACGAGGCGGTGGAGATCGCCAAGAAATACGACGAGCCCGAGACGGTGGCCTTTATCAACGGCGTCCTGGGCGCCTTCGTTAGAGAAGAGCTGCCGCAATGAAAAAGATCGCCGTCGCCTTTGACACCTCCAATTACACCACCTCCTGCGCCTTTTTTGACGGGGAGGGGGGAGCCAACGTGGGACGCCTGCTGGATGTGAAGCCCGGGGAGCTGGGCCTTCGCCAGTCGGACGCCCTTTTTTCCCATGTCCGCCGCCTGCCGGAGATCGTGGACGCCCTCCCAATCCCCGGGGAGATCGCCGCCGTGGGCGCCTCCGAGACGCCCCGGGAGACGGAGGGCAGCTACATGCCCTGCTTCCTGGCCGGCGTGGCCCAGGCCCGGGCGCTGGCCCATTTTATGGACGTCCCCTATTTCGGATTCTCCCACCAGCAGGGCCACATCGCCGCCGCGGCCTGGTCGGCGGGGCGCCTGGAGCTTCTGGAGACGCCCCATCTGGCCTGGCACCTGTCCGGCGGCACCACGGAGCTGCTGCTTGTGCGGCCCCAGGGGGTGGCCGTGCGGTGTGAGATCGTGGGCGGCACCAGGGACGTGTCCGCCGGCCAGCTCATCGACCGCACGGGACAGCTTTTGGGCCTGCGCTTCCCGGCGGGGAAGGAGCTGGACAGGCTCTCCGGGGAGGCGGTGGAGAAGAAGTCCTACCTCCCCAAAAAGGACGGCTGTCATTTCTCCCTCTCCGGCGTGGAGCACAAGATGCATGAGATGAGCAAAGCGGGGGAGAAGGACGCGGAGATCGCCTATTTCGCCCTGGCCAGCGTCGTCCGCGCCGTCCACCAGGCCACGGCGGAGGCCCAAAAGCGCTACGGCGGCCTCCCGGTGCTCTATTCCGGCGGCGTGGCCTCCAATTCGCTGCTACGAGCCATGACCCCGGAGGGGATCTTCGCCCAGCCCAAATATTCCACCGACAACGCCATGGGGACGGCCATCCTCACCTGGAGGGCGGTGAACGCCCTTGGATGACAGGAACATCCTGACCGTCACGGAGCTCAACGAGTACTTAAAGCGCGTCTTTGACTCCATGCCCCGGCTGGAGAACGTCTACATCCGGGGGGAGCTTTCCAATTACAAGGTCTACCCCTCCGGCCACCACTATTTCACCATGAAGGACGCCGGCGGGGCGCTCCGGTGCGTCATGTTCAGATCCAGCGCCGTCCGTCTGCGCTTCCGGCCCCAGGACGGCATGAAGGTCATCGCCCTGGGCCGGGTCACGGTCTATCCCCGGGACGGGGCCTACCAGCTTTACGTCACGTCCATCACCCCCGACGGGGTGGGGGATCTGCAGATGGCCTTTGAACAGCTGAAGGAGAAGCTCTATAAGGAGGGCCTTTTCGACTCCGCCCACAAAAAGCCCCTTCCGCTCTACCCGATGCGGGTGGGCGTCGTCACCAGCGCCGCCGGCGCGGCGGTGCACGACATTATCCGCGTCCTCCGAAAGCGCTGGCCCGTGGCCAAGCTCCTCCTGCTGCCGGTGCGCGTCCAGGGCGAGGAGGCCCCGCCGGAGATCGCCGCCGCCGTCCGTTACGCCGGGAAATACAACGTGGCCGACGTGCTCATCGTGGGCCGGGGCGGCGGGAGCATGGAGGATCTGTGGTGCTTTAACGACGAGCGTGTGGCGCGGGCCATCTACGACTGCCCCATCCCTGTCGTTTCCGCCGTGGGCCACGAGCCGGACGTGACCATCGCCGACTTTGTGGCCGACCTCCGGGCCGCCACCCCCTCCAACGCCGCGGAGCTGGTGTCCCCGGACATCGCCGATCTGCGCGGCGCGGCGCGGGAAAACGCCGCCCGCCTGGCCTCCGGTATGGAAAAGCGTCTCCGGCGGGAGCGGGAGCGGCTGGACGCCCTGGCCCAGCGGCCCGTCCTGCGGGATCCCAAGAATTACCTGGCCGTCTGCCGCCAGACCCTGGACGCCGAGAGCGAGCGCCTCACGTCCCTGATGACCGCAGTCCTGGCGGAGGCGAAGGGCGCTTTCGCCGAAAAGGCCGCGCGGCTGGACGCCATGAGTCCCCTGAAGGTGCTGGGCCGGGGCTACGCCATCGCCGTCCGGCCCGACGGGAAGGTCATCAAGAGCAAAAAAGACATCAAAAGCGGCGAAGCGTTCACCCTGAAGCTGAAAAAAGACGAGATCGGGTGCCAGGTCCTGTAGGGACGTTGGCCCTGTGAAATAGTAGGAGGTACCCATGCCCGCCAAAAAACTCACCTTTGAACAGTCCCTCGCCCGCCTGGACGAGATCGTCAAGGCCCTGGAGAAGGGCGAACTGCCCCTGGAGGAGGCCCTGGGGCTCTTTGAGGAGGGCACCGGCCTGATTCGCTCCTGCGGCAAGGTGCTGGATCAGGCCGAGCAGAAGATCGTCACCCTCTCCCGGGGCCCCGACGGCGCGCCTGTGGAGGCCCCCTTCCTGGAGGCGGAGTGATGGAGCTGACGCAAGAGCTTTCCGTCCTGAAAGCGCGGGTGGAGACGGCGCTGGCGCAGCTGTTTACCGCGCAAGCGCCCTATCAGAGGCTCACCGAGGCCATGCGCTACTCCCTTTTAGCCGGGGGCAAGCGCATAAGGCCCATCCTGACCCTCAAATTCTGCGAGGCCGCCGGGGGAGACGGGGAGGCGGCCATGCCCCTGGCCCTGGCCGTGGAGATGATCCACACCTACTCCCTCATCCACGACGATCTGCCCTGTATGGACGACGACGGCCTCCGGCGCGGCAAGCCCACCTGCCACGTGGTCTACGGCGAGGGCCGCGCCACCGTGGCCGGGGACGCCCTGCAGGCCGCCGCCTTTGAGACGGCCCTCTCCGCGCCCCTCCCGCCGGAGCGGGTCGTCAAAGCCGCCCGGTATCTGGCCGCCTGCGCCGGGCCGGCCGGCATGTGCGGCGGGCAGGAGCTGGACACGGCGGAGGACTCCGACCGCTCCCTGGGCGGCCTTACGGTGGTCAACGACCTGAAGACCGGCGCCATGCTCCGGGCCGCCTGCGTCTTGGGCGTCATCGCCGCCGGCGGCACGCCGGCGGAGCTGGCCGCCGCCGAGAGCTACGGCCTCCACCTGGCCCGGGCCTTCCAGATCCGGGACGATATTCTGGACATCACCGCCACCGAGGCGGAGCTGGGCAAGCCCATCGGTTCCGACGCGAGGAACGAGAAGCCCACCTACGCCTCCGTCCTGGGCGCACAGGCGGCGGAGGAGCTGGTTCTGGCCGAGACACGCAAGGCCAAAGCCGCCCTGTCCGGCGCCTTCGCCGACACCGCCTTTTTTGACGACCTGGCCGGCCTTCTGGCGGTTAGGCGAGCGTGAAGGGGACGGCGCGCGAATTACCGCATAACGTATAATTAAATCGTATGGGCCGCCTTTTCAGGCGGCCCATACGGCGTTTCAGGGAAGCTTTTCGGGAATTTGATACACGGGCCGGACACCCGGCCGGCCCGTACGGATTTTCTGTGGGCAGCTTTCCGGGGATTCGATGTCCGGCGCGGATCAGCCTTCAAACACCACGTCCCCGTTGATGACCACGGCCCTGACGGTGTGAAAGACCTCGAAGGGGGATCCGTCGGTGACGACGATGTCCGCGTCCTTCCCGGCCTCCAGGGAGCCCACCCGGCCGCCCACGCCCGCGTGGCGGGCGGCGTTGACGGTGATGGCCCTGAGGGCGTCGAAGGGATCCATACCCGCCTTGACGGCCATGCCGGCGCACAGGGGCAGGTACTGCTGGGGGATGACGGAATTGTCCGTGATGACGGACACCCGGCACCCGGCCCTGGCGAGAACGCCGGGGGTCTCCCAGCTCTTGTTCTGCAGCTCAAATTTGCTGGCGTGGGTCAGGGTGGGGCCCACAGCCAGGGGCACGTCCTCGGCGGCCAGCTCCTCCGCGATGAGGTGCCCCTCGGTGACGTGCTCCAGGGTGATGTCCACGTCAAATTCGCGGGCGATGCG
Source organism: uncultured Oscillospiraceae bacterium (assembly GCA_947589545.1). Lineage (GTDB taxonomy): Bacteria > Bacillota > Clostridia > Oscillospirales > Oscillospiraceae > RUG626. The sequence goes on from CANQBA010000038.1 coordinate 15,778, forward strand.
CAGGGCAGTGAAGATGTCGTTGGCCTGATGGGCGTGGGCCTTCAGGGGGAGCTTCTTCTCTAGCACGGGGAGCAGCGCCTCCATCTTCATGTCGAATTTGGGCATCTTTGTCACGTCGTCCCCGGCGGCGTCCTTCCGAGCCTTGTAGTCCCTGGCCTCAAAAAGGGCGCGGCGGAGGATGGCGGCGGTGGACATGCGGCTGGAGTCGCACTTGTCCCGGTAGCACCGCTTGGGATTCTCCCCGAAGGCGCACTTCATGGCTGCCTCGGCCTTTACGATCATATCGTCCACCCGCCGCCCCACGGTCTTGATGGCGGTGAAGGTGCCGCCCAGGACGTTGGCGCTGCCGGGGCCGGTGCAGACGGTGGTGACGCCGGCCTCCCGGGCTGTTTTGAGGCTGGGATCCATGGGGTTGATGCCGTCGATGGCCCGCAGCTGGGGACAGCAGATGTCGTTCATCTCGTTGTAGTCCCGGCCCTCGTAGCCGATGCCGGTGCCGTCCAGGCCGATGTGGGTGTGGGCGTCCACGAACCCGGGCCAGACGTTGAGATTCGCAGCGTCCACCACCCGCGCGCCCTCCGGCGCGGAAAGCTCCGTGCCGATCTTCACGATCTTTCCCTCGCCTGCGAGGATGTCCGCTCTGTAGGGCTCCCGATTCACAGCGTCGTGGATAAGGCCGTTTTTGATGAGAAGCATATGTTACCCTCCTGAAAAAGGGGCCGGAGACAGCTCCGGCCCGTGAATTGACGATGTTTATTTCCCGGCCACGGTGAGACCGTCCACCAGGACGCTGGGGGAGGTGAAGCCGGTGACTCCGCCGCCCCTGGGGGGCTCCAGGTTCGAGGCGATCTCGCGGATCTTACCGAGCATGTCGAAGAAATTCCCCGCCACGGTGAAGGACTTGACAGGCGCGGTCTTTTTGCCGTCCTCGATGAGGAACCCGCCGCTTTGGAGGGAGAAATCCCCGGTGATGGGGTTGGCCCCGGCGTGGGTGCCGCCCAGGGAGTTGATGTAGACTCCGTTCCCGGCCGCTTCCAGAAGCTCGTCCTCGGACATCTCGCCGGGGGCCAGGTACATGACGAAGGGCCGTACGCCCACCTTGGAGGCGTAGCCCCCTTTGGCGGCATTGCCGGTGGTGGTCTTGCCTGCCTTGGCGGCGGTCTGGAGATTATAGAGGAGCGTCACCAGCCTGCCTTTTTCGATGACGTTCTTTTTGTGGGTGGGGGAGCCCTCGGCGTCGAAGGGCACCATGGCGCCGCCCTCAAAGAACGGGTCGTCCACTAAGGTGACGTTGGCCCCGGCCACCATCTCACCCTCCTTGTCCCGGAGGGCGGAGAGGCCCTTCTGGGCCATCTCGGAGGAGAAGGCGGAGGAGAAGGTGCCCAGCAGGGAGCTCATGGCCTCGGGGGAGAAGACAACGGGCATGGTTCCTGTGGCGGGGACGCCGCCGCCCAGGCTGTCCTTGGCCTTTTTCACGGCCTTGGCGATGACTTCCGCCCGGTCGATCCCGGCGAAGTCCCCGCGCTTCATCTCATAGGCGTTGCTCATCTCCTGCCCGTCGCCCACGATGGGCATCGCCATCAGCACGGCGTTTTGGGAGGTGTGCTTGAGATCCAGTCCCCGGGAGTTGCAGATGGCTACGGTGTTAGTGCTGACATACGCCCCACTCTGGCTGTTATCCAGCACGGCGGGATCGGAGCCCAGCATCATGTCCTGCATCTCCAGGACGGTTTTGATAAGCCGAGCGGCGTCGGGGAGGGGATACTCCTCCGGCTTGTGCGCCTCGTAGGTCTGTCCCCCCGCCACCAGCAGGGGCGTTTCCTCGCTCTCCAGGGTGGCGGCGTTCTCGGCGGCGCGGCGCACAAGGGCCGCGGCGGCGTCGGGGCTCAAATCCTCCGTGGAGGCGTAGCCCATGTGGCCGTTCACGGCGCAGCGGAAGCAGACACCGCCCTCAATCCCGGTGGAGAACTCGCTGATCTCATGCCGGAAGGCCTCCACGCTGGTGGCGTCGGACTGGCTGTAATAAAGCTCGTAATCCGCGATGCCGCGCTTTTCGGTCTCGGCGATGACGGCTTTTTTGAATTCTTCAAATGTCATGTCAAACCCTCCTTATCTGCCGCCCACGGTGATGCTGGAGACGCGGATCAGCGGCTGGCCCACGTTCGTGGGGACGGAGCCGGAGGAGGAGCCGCACATGCCCTGGCCCATCTCCATATCCGTGCCCACCATGTCGATCTTCTGGATGATCTCGGAGCCCTTGCCCACTAAGGACGCGCCCCGGACGGGCTCGCAGATCTTACCGTTTCTCACGATGTAGCCCTCGTCCACGGCGAAGTTGAACTCGCCCGTCACAGAGTTTACCGAGCCGCCGCCCATCTTTCTGGCGTAGAGGCCGTACTCGATGGAGGCGATGATGTCCTCGTTGCGATCCTCCCCCGCGGCGATGTAGGTGTTGGTCATGCGGGAGGTGGGGGTGTAGGAATAGCTCTCCCGGCGGGAGCTGGCGGTGGATTCCATACCCATGCGCCGGCCATTGAACTTGTCGATCATGTAAGTCTTCAGGACACCCTTTTCAATGAGGACTCTCTTCCGGGAGGGCGTGCCCTCGTCGTCAATGTTGACAGAGCCCCAAGCGTTGGGGATGGTTCCGTCGTCGATGGCGGTGACCTTCTCATTGGCGATTTTCTGCCCCAGCTTTCCGCAGAACTGGCTGGCGTTGTAGGCCACGGAGCTGGCCTCCAGGGAGTGACCGCAGGCCTCGTGGAAAATGACGCCGCCGAAGCCGTTCTCAATGGCCACGGGCATCACTCCCGCCGGACAGTAGCCCGCCCCGGCCATCACCACCGCGTGGCGCGCCGCCTCCCGTCCCACCGCCGCGGGGTCGATGATCCCGTCAAACATCTCCATACCCATCCGCCGACCGGGGGAGCAGGAGCCTGTCTGAGTCTGACCGTTCAGCTCCGCCACGGCGTTGATCACCAGGCGCGTGCGGATCTGCCGGTCCTGGGCGTAGACGCCGTCGGTGCTGGCGATCAGGATGTTGTGATCCACATCGAGAAACCGGCCCGTCACCTGCCGGACGGCCTCGTTATAGCCCTTGGCGGCGTCGCTGGCGGCCCGCAGGATGTCCACCTTCCGGGCGTTTGCAACGCTGGAGGGCGCGTCCAGCACCGGATGGATGTTGGCGATCACCTGCTCGGCAAGACGGATGGCGATCTCCGCCCTGCCCTCTCCCAGAGCGTCGGCCACCCGCTGGGCGCACCGCATCAGCCCCTCCTCACTGGTGTCCACGGTGGAGGCCATGACGCTTCTGAGGCCCTTGTAGACCCGGATCGCCGCGCCGGCGACGACGCTGTCGTTGATGGCGTCCACCTTGCCGCCCACCATCTCGATGGAGTGGTTCAGGGTGTTTTCCGTGAAAAGCTCGGCATAGTCCGCGCCGGTGGAAACCGCGCGCCCAAGCACGCGCTCACAAAGCGCTTTTGAAATCATTTGTACCCCTCCCGGATAAAAGCTTTTTCGTTGAAATATTACCATATCCGCGCCTGTTTTTCAATAGCGCCGGTTGCGGTTTATAAAAAAATGACACGGGCCGCCTCGCCAGGTGACACGTTCCTTCGAATTTCCCGCCCGCCCCGGCCATTAATTTGGCCTTGTCCTGTCAGGGAAAATATGTTATACTCCATATATAACATGTCGAAGGGTGGGAAACGCTATGACCGACGCTCCTGTGGAGCTGTATACCGACGCGGATGTCCGAGGGCTCCGGCGGAAGATAAAAGGATGGACTCTGGCGCTGGGCCTCTTCTCCCTCCTGGCCCTGGGCGTGTGTATCGCCCTGGCGGCGCTGACCACCACCGGGAACGCCCAGCGCATGGAGCTGGCCGCCATTGCCGTCAGCACCGTCTCCGGCTGGATCGTCCTCTACTGCGCCATCTTCACGGTGGGGAACGCCCGCCGGGAGCTGGGCCACGCCGGCACCCTCCGGGAGGGGGAGCGGGAGCGGGTGGAGGGCCGCGTCCGGGTGACCCGCCGCTGGCTGCGCATCAAAAAGAGCATCACCGCCCTGGCCGTGGACGTGGAGACCCCTGAGGGCGTCAGGAGCTTCTGGGTGTCCCGGAGCCGCGCCAAGCGCCTCTCGGAGGCCGGGCCCACGGCGCTTTACATCTGCCACGGCTACGTCGCCGCCTATGAGGTGACAAAATGAGATTTTTTAAAAATGTATTTTCCCAGCTCCACACCTTCGTCCTCTGGGCGCTGATGTCCGCCATCTTCTGGGGCTGGATCTTCACCCTGGTTACCGACGCGCCCCCGGCCAAAAAAATCACCGTCTACTGCTACGTGCCGGAGATCCGCGACACCGAGCTGGCCGTCCGGTTGGAGGAGGACAAGCCCGACGGCATCAAAATGATCCAGGTGCACAACTTTGAGTATCTCCTGTTCAACTCCGGCGCCGTGGAATTCGGCGACATCCTCATCCTCCCGGCGTCCCGGATAGGGGAGTACGAGGAGCTCCTGCTCCCCGGCGTTGAGGGCGTCAAGATCTACGACGCCGCCTCCCGTTCCGGCGCGGCGGCGGCCTATCTGGGCTACACGGAGGAGGACTATTACCTCTTCCTGGGCGCCAAATCCGTCCATTTGGAGGACGGCGCGGCCCGGGCCGTGGCCGATTCCCTCCTGGCTGCTCCATAAAGCTTAAATTTCTCTTGAGGCCGGCATCCCCGGCCTCAGCTTGTCAAAAAACTCAAATTCAATTTTTTCCCGGCGGCATGTACGTCGGAAAAAATCCCTTTTGTCGCCCAAGTGTGCTCATGGGGCCCCATCCGGGCTGTTCTCTGGGAACCCAAGCGGCCCGTTGGCCGCTTGGGGAAGGCGGAGCGAGCGTTGCGACTGAGCCGTCACGCTTTGCGTGGCGGTGAGGCATCGCGCGTTCCGCGACGCAGCCGGGGAGTTGCCGGCGCTTATGCGGGCTTCGAATTAGTATGTCACATTTTGGACACTGACTTGAATCACTGTGCCGAAACGTTGTGAAATTTGCACAAAAATTGTTAAAAAATTTTGTTGAAAACGTTTCCGTCTTTTTTGCCCCGCGCGGTTGAATTTACCGGAAACCTTTGGTATAATGTAAAAAGGTAACAGCCGGAACAGGGGCCCCTGTTCGCCATCCCCACAAGGTGGGGATGATGGGCTGTTCCCGACAAAAAATTTTCAGGAGGAATAAAAATGAAAAAATTCTTAGCGATCATCCTGGCGCTTGTCATGGTGTTCTCGCTGGCCGCCTGCGGCGGAAACGGCGACGACACCGCCGGCGGCGGCAAGGACACTGCCGGCGGCGGTAAGGACACCTCCAGCGGCGGTTCCGAGCTGGCCGGCACCTATGACATCACCATCTGGTGCCCCGACGCGGCCGTCTCCCTGACCGAGGCCCAGGTCAAGCAGTTCAACGCCACCAACACCATGGGCATCACCATCAACGCCACCGTGCAGCCCGTCTCCGAGGCTGACGCCGCCACCAACATGGTCAACGACGTGTCCGCCGGCGGCGATCTCTACTTCTTCGCTCAGGATCAGCTCTCCCGTCTGATCCAGGCCGCCGCCCTCATGAAGCTGGGCCAGGGCGCCGCCGACTACGTGAAGAACAACAACGTGGCCAGCTCCCTGGTTGCCGCCAAGTCCGGCGACGACTTCTTTGCTTATCCCCTCACCGCCGACAACGGCTACTTTATGTACTATGACAAGTCCGTGATCCCCGAGGAGGACATCGACAGCCTGGAGAAGCTGGTCGCCGACTGCGAGGCCGCGGGCAAGAACTTCTCCTACGAGCTGGAGAACGCCTGGTATACCGCCGGCTTCTTCTTCGCCGCCGGCTGCCACTCCGACTGGATCACCGACAACGACGGCAAGTTTATCTCCATCGACGACGATTTTAACTCCGACAAGGGCCTCATCGCCGCCAAGGGACTTCAGAAGATCGTCACCTCCAAGAGCTACGTCAACTCCTCCGCCGCCGACTTCGCCAGCGGCTCCGCCGTTGTGGTCACCGGCGTGTGGAACTACGCCGACATCAAGGCCCAGCTGGGCGATAACTTCGGCGTGACCGACCTGCCCTCCTTCGAGGTGGACGGCCAGAGCTATCACATCGGCTCCTACGCCGGCTGCAAGCTCCTGGGCGTGAAGCCCCAGGAGGACGCCAAGAAGGGCGCCGTCGTCAACCAGCTGGCCCAGTACCTCACCGGCAAGGAGTGCTCCCTCCAGCGCGCCGCCGACCCCGTTGAGGGCAAGACGCCCGACGGCACCGCCGAGAACGGCGGCCTCGGCTGGGGCCCCGCCAACCTGGAAGCCCGCAATGACCCCGCCGGCACCAACCCCGCCCTCGCCGCGCTTGAGGAGCAGAACAAGTACTCCGTCTCCCAGCCCAACATTCACGGCTCCTGGTGGGATATCGCCAAGGTCATCGCCACCGATATCAAGACCTCCGACGGCTCCGAGACCGCTCTGAAGGCCGCCCTCCAGAAGTATGAGGACTCCATCGCCGCCGTCTTTGAGATGTCCGACGAGGTGAAGAACGCCTGGACCGTCATCGGCAACATCGGCGGCTCCAACTGGGACGTTGACTTCGAGATGACCGCCGAGGGCGACATCTGGACCTCCAAGGATGCCTTCGAGATGACCACCGACTCCGAGTTCAAGGTCCGCCAGGGCAAGAGCTGGGATGTGAACTACGGCGCCAACGCCACCCTCAACGGCGACAACATCAAGCCTGAGGCCGCCGGTACCTACAAGGTCCAGCTCAACGCCGCCACCGGCGAAGTGACCCTGCTTGCTCAGTAATCGGCTTTCCTGAAAGTCCGGAGCTGTTTCGTACATAGCTTTGGCACAGCCTTCACGGCAATCACCGGCCGGGGCCCTTCCGGCTCCGGCCGGTTTATACCGGTTTTTCCCTTCCCCGCGGCAAAGACCTTTGACCGCGCCGATCGGAACCTCCGGTATTAAAAATAAGGGGTGATATGATGAAACAATACAGTGACCTCGAGTACCTGCGCCTTTCCAAATGGCAGCGGTTCTGCCACAAGCTTATCGCGTTCTTCTGCGCGATCCCTCACGCCATCGCCAGCTTTTTCATCAACATCGGCAAAGCGGTGAAGAGCTTCTTCCTCAAGGTGGCGGCCGAGTTTAAGGATATCGGCCTGACCTTCGTCCAGGGGGACTGGAAGACGAAAACCTCCTTCCTGGTCATGGGCTTCGGGAACCTGGCCAACGGACAGATCCTCCGGGGCGTTTTGTTCCTCCTCTTTGAAGTGGTCTTCATTGTCTATATGATCGTGGCCGGCGGCTACTGGATGAGCATGCTGCCCTCCCTGGGCAAGCAGGGCCCCACCACTGAGTACGACCCCGTCTACGACACCTATAAGACCTTCTACCACGACAACTCCTTCAAGATCCTGCTCTACGGCGTGCTGACCATCTTCTTCATTGTGGCCTTCATCTACACCTGGCGTATCAACGTCAAGCAGTGCAAGATCATCCGTGACATCAAAAAGCGCGGCGGCAAGCTCAAGTCCGACAAGGACGACCTGCGGAGCATGGTGGATGAGCAGTTCTACAAGACTCTGCTGGCCCTGCCCCTCACCGGCATCCTGATCTTTACGGTGATGCCCATCGTCTTTATGATCCTGGTGGCCTTCACCAACTACGACGGCGCCCACAACGGCTACGCCAACAACCTGTTTACCTGGGTGGGCCTGGACAACTTCAATACCATGCTCTCCTGGAAGGGCGGCGCCGGCGGCACCCAGTCCTACGCCGCCACCTTCGGCGAGATCCTGGCCTGGACCCTGATGTGGGCCTTCCTGGCCACCTTCACCAACTACTTCCTGGGCATGTTCGTGGCCATGATGATCAACAAGAAGGGCATCCATCTGAAGAAAATGTGGCGTACCATTCTTGTTATGACCATCGCCATTCCCCAGTTCATCTCCCTGCTGTACGTCTCCAAGATGTTCGCCCGCAACGGCCTTATCAACCTGGCCTTACTGGATTGGGGGTGGATCAAGGAGCCGCTGCCCTTCTGGGAGGACGCCACCTGGGCCCGTGTCTCCGTGGTGCTCATCAATATCTGGATCGGCATCCCGCACCTGATGCTCATCGCCACCGGTATTCTGATGAATATCCCGGCGGACCTCTACGAGTCGGCCCGCATCGACGGCGCCAACGCGTGGCAGCAGTACATCAAGATCACCCTGCCCTATATGCTGTTCATCACCGGCCCCTATCTGCTCACCAGCTTCACCGGCAACATGAACAACTTCAACGTCATCTACCTCCTGACCGGCGGCGCGCCCACCAACGTGGCTGCCTCCGGCGCCGCGGGAAGCGTAGGCCATACCGACTTGCTGATCACCTGGCTCTTCAAGATCACTACGGGCGCGGAATCCCAGTACTACCTGGCCTCCGTCGTCGGTATCCTGGTCTTCGTGGTGGTGGCGCTGATCTCCCTGGTGGTCTACAACGTGCTGCCCTCTATCAAGAATGAGGAGGATTTCCAGTAATGAATCAAACTACTGAAAAGCGGCATATGGGTTTGAAGGCGCTGAACCGCGCCAGCAACACCGCCATATACATCCTGCTGATCCTCATCAGCGTCATCTGGCTCATTCCCTTCATCTTCATCGTCCTCCAGTCCTTCCGCGTTGAGTCCACCTATCAGGTAGGCTACGTCATCCCCCACCAGTGGGGCCTGAAGAACTACATAAACCTCTGGAACTCCGACTTCAAGCGCTGGTATCTCAACACCTTCATCATCGCGCTGGCGGCCGCCGTTCTCACCACCATCATTCAGCTTTGCATGAGCTATACCCTGTCCCGCTTCCGCTTCAAAATGCGCGGGCCCCTCATGCGGTTCATGCTGATCCTGGGCATGTTCCCCGGGATGCTCACCATGATCATCCTCTACCGCGTCCTGGCCGATCTGGGACTGACCCAGGCCAACGCGGTGCCGGGCCTTATCCTCGTCAGCGTCGCCTCCTCCGGTATGGGCTACTACGTGTCCAAGGGCTTCTTTGACACGATACCCAAATCCCTGGACGAGGCCGCCCGCGTGGACGGCGCTACCCGCTTCCAGGTGCTCTACAAGATCATTCTTCCCCTTGCCAAGCCCATCGTCATCTATACCATCCTCACCGCGTTCATGGGCCCCTGGGGCGACTACGTCTTCGCCAGATACGTGGCCATGGGCACCTCCGCAGGCTACAACGTGGCCGTCGGTATGTACAGCTGGCTGTCCGCCGACCAGATCGGCAGCTGGTACACCACCTTCTGCGCCGGCGGCGTGATCGTGGCGGTCCCCGTGACTATCCTCTTCCTCTGCCTGCAGAAGTACTACGTCGAAGGCGTCACCGGCGGCGCCGTCAAGGGTTAATTTGAAAGGAGAACACAGGATATGGCAAGCGTTAAACTGACTGATGTCAAGAAAGTATATGATAACAACGTAGTGGCCGTCCACGACTTCAACCTGGAGATCAAGGATAAGGAATTCGTGGTCTTCGTCGGCCCCTCGGGCTGCGGCAAATCCACCACTCTGCGCATGATCGCCGGCCTGGAGGAGATCAGCGGCGGCACCGTGGAGATCGACGGCGAGGTGGTCAACGACCTCCAGCCCAAGGATCGCGGCATCGCCATGGTCTTCCAGAACTACGCGCTCTATCCCCACATGTCCGTCTACGACAACATCGCTTTCTCCCTGCGCCTGAAGAAGGTGCCGGAGGATCAGATCTACGAGAAGGTCACCAACGCCGCGGAGATCCTGGGCATCACCGAGTACCTGATGCGCAAGCCCCGCGCCCTGTCCGGCGGCCAGCGCCAGCGCGTGGCCATCGGCCGCGCCATGGTCCGCGACTCCAAGGTCTTCCTGATGGATGAGCCTCTCTCCAACCTGGACGCCAAGCTCCGCAACCAGATGCGCGCCGAGATCATCCTCCTCCGGCAGAAGCTGGACACCACCTTCATCTACGTCACCCATGACCAGACCGAGGCCATGACCCTGGCTGACCGGATCGTCATCATGAAGGACGGCTACATCATGCAGGTGGGCACCCCCGACGAGGTGTTCGACATGCCCGACAACCTGTTCGTGGCCGAGTTCATCGGCGCGCCCAAGATGAACATCATCAAGACCAAGCTCCTCCAAGAGAACGGCAAGTACTACGTCACCCCCTTCGGCGCCAAGATCGAGGTGGACGGCGACAAGGGCAAGGCCCTGGCTGATAGGAAGGTCAAGGGCGGCGACGTCCTCCTGGGCGTCCGCCCCGAGCACATCGAGCTTGTGAAGGCCGCCGCGCCCCACGCCATCCCCTGCAAGCTGGTGGTGGACGAGATGATGGGCTCCGAGCTCCATCTCCACGTGGACACCGAGGACGGCAACCGCCTCATCGTCCGCGTCCCCACTCTGGATCTGGACAAGGAGCAGCGCAAGGCCCTGGTGTCCGGCGCCCAGCTCCATATCACCTTTGAGGGTAAGGCCATGCACCTCTTCGACCCCGAGAGCGAGAAGAACCTGCTGGCCTGATCCCATCCATTTCCATCCCATATGTATCTTCGGGGGGCTGTGACCGTTCACGGTCACAGCCCCCTTTGCGTGGGGCGGTGAAAACGTTACCACATGCCCCGGAGGAACCTTTTTGACATTCATTTTAGGAGAGGAACGACATGAAAAAACGTGTTTTGGCCCTGACCCTGGCCCTTTTGCTGCTCCTGACGGGCTGTGCCGGGACGGGGGATACGAACGATACCGCCGGGGATACGGGCGCTTCCGATACCTCCGACACGTCCTCTGTGCCGGAGGGCATGGACAGGACGGGGCAGTATCTCCTGAGCCCCGCCGGCGAGGCCGTCATCAACGACGAGGCGTGCGTGAATACCGTGACCACGGAGGACAACTACCGCGTGTTCTATGAGATCTTCGTGGGCTCCTTCTCCGACTCCAACGGCGACGGCATCGGCGATTTGAAGGGCATCATCAACCGCATGGACTACTTAAACGACGGCGACGACAGCTCCGGCCTCAGCCTGGGCGTGGAGGGCATCTGGCTGTCGCCCATCTTCAAGTCCCCCACCTACCACAAGTACGACGTGGACGACTACTACCAGATCGACCCGGTCTTCGGCACCGAGGACGACCTGAAGCTCCTGCTGGAGCTGGCCCATGAGCGCAATGTGAAGGTGATCCTGGACATGGTCATCAACCACACCGGCCCCAACAACGCCTGGTTCAACGCCTTCAAGGCCGCCCATGTGAAGGGCGACACCGCCGACCCCTATTACGATTTCTACACCTACATCCCCCAGGGCCAGACGCCTCCGGGGGGGCGCACCTTCTCCAAGATCCCCGGCAGCGGCGATCTCTACGAGTGCAACTTCTCCACCTCCATGCCGGAGCTCAATTACGACAACGACGCGGTGCGTCAGGCTGTGCTGGACGTGGCCAAATACTACCTGGCCCTGGGCGTGGACGGCTTCCGCTTTGACGCCGCCAAGTACATCTACTACGGCGACGACGTCCAAAGCGCGGCGTTCTGGAAATGGTTCATGGGCGAGCTCCGGGCCATTAAGCCCGACATCTACACCGTGGCCGAGGTCTGGGACGGCGACGGCGTGACGGATCTTTACTATCCCGCCCTCAACTGCTTCGACTTCACCACCTCCCAGACCAGCGGCCTTATCACCACCACGGCCCAGGCCGGGGACGTGAACAAGTACACCGCCTACGTGGACGCCTACCTGGAGCGCGTGGAGGCCATGAACGAGAGCGCCATGATCGTGCCCTTCATCGCCAACCACGACACCGACCGGGCCGGCGGATACCTCACCGCCGCCGGCGGGACGGCCCAGATGGCCGCCAACCTCTACATCCTCTCTTCCGGCTCCCCCTTTATCTACTACGGGGAGGAGATCGGGGCCCGGGGAAGCCGGGGCGGCGCCAATACCGACGCCAACCGGCGTCTCAAGATGGAGTGGGGCGACGGGGACACCGTTGCCGACCCGGAGGGCAGCACCTATGACGCCGGCAACCGGGTCAGCGCCAGCGCCTCCCAGCAGTTGGGGGACGGCGCCAGCCTCCTGAGCTACTACAAAAAGCTCATCATGATCCGCAAGGCCAACCCTGCCATCGCCCGAGGCGACTACACCCCCCTCCCGTTTAAGGATACCAAGGTGGGCGGCTTCACCGCCTCCTGGGAGGGCAAGACCGTGGCCGTCATCCACAACACCTCCAACTCCGCCGCCACGGTGGATCTGAGCGCCGTGGGCCTTACCGCCGTCACCCTCAACGCCGCCATCGGCATGGGGACGGCCACTCTGGAGGGCACCACCCTCACCCTGGGGGAGAAGACAAGCGTTGTGCTAAACGTGGGATAAATTCTGACGAAAGGGAGATCCCGGCGGGAACGGGGGAGACGCTTCCCCGCGCCGCCGGTAACACAGGCATAAAATGAAAAAGGAGGAATTATCAGTGAAAACAACCACCACATCCACCAGGCGCAGGCTGGGGAGCGGCTTTCTCGCCCTCTGCCTGATCGCGGTGCTGCTCAGCGTATGCGCCGTGCCGGTGTTCGCCGACGGCGTCACCGTGGCCCTCCACTACAACCGGCCCGACGGCGCTTACGACGACTGGGACGTCTGGGCCTGGGCCGACGGCCAGGACGGCAACGGCTACGTCTTCCAGGAGGTGGACGGCGAGATGGTCGCCACTATCCCCGTGAACGCCGGCGTCACCCGCCTGGGCTTCATCGTCCGCAAGGGCGGCTCCGGCTGGGCCGGCAAGGACGTGGACATGGATCAGTTCATCGAACTGCCCGACGTCCTGCGGGGCACCGTCCACATCTACGTGGAATCCGGCGTGGAGGGCTATACCCGCGTTGACGGCGACGACGTGGTCACCGGCGTGCTGGTGGCCTCCGCCAAATACGATTACGACAACGGCGTGATCGTCGTCACCACCACCGGCCCCGTCAAGGGCGAGCCGGCGGAGGTCTTTACCGTCCAGGGCCCCGGCGGCCAGGTGGCTGTCACCGGCGCTAATGAGTCCGCCGCCAACACCTATGCCCTGACGGTGGCGGAGCTGGATCTGAACCAGAGCTACAAACTGATTTATGACGGAACGGAGTACAAGATCAATATGCCCAACATCTACTCCACAGACAGCTTCGAGGCGGAATACACCTATTCCGGCAGCGATCTGGGCGCCACCTGGAGCGCGGAAAAGACCGCCTTCCGCGTCTGGGCGCCCACGGCGGAGAGCGTGTCCGTGAAGCTTTACGAGAGCGGCACGCCGGGAACCGACGACCTTCTGGAGACGATCCCCATGGCCCTGGACGTGAACGGCACCTGGGTGGCCGAGAAGGCCGGCGACCTTAACGGAACCTACTACACCTACGAGGTCACCGTAGGCGGCCAGACCGCCGAGGCCTGCGACCCCTACGCCCGCACCACCGGCGTCAACGGCGGCCGCGCCATGGTCATCGACCTGGATTCCACCGACCCCGCCGGCTGGGCCGAGGACAAGAACCCCAACGCGTCCCTGGGCGTCAACGACGCCGTCATCTATGAGCTCCACGTCCGCGATCTCAGCACCGACCCCAGCTCCGGCATCCAGAACGTGGGCAAATTCCTGGGCCTCACCGAGACGGGCACCAAGACCCCCGGCGGCATGGCCACCGGCATCGACCACATCAAGGAGCTGGGCGCGACCCACGTCCACCTGCTGCCCATTTACGATTTCGGCTCCGTGGACGAGACGAGACTTGACGAGCCGCAGTTCAACTGGGGCTATGACCCGGTGAACTACAACGTCCCCGAGGGCAGCTACTCCACCGATCCCTACAACGGCGCGGTGCGCGTCAGCGAGATGAAGCAGATGGTGAAGGCCATGCACGACGAGGGCCTCTCCGTCATCATGGACGTGGTCTATAACCACGTGCAGAGCGCCACGGACTTCTGCTTCAACAAGCTGGTACCCGGCTACTTCTCCCGGATCAACGACAACGGCTCCTACTCCAACGGCTCCGGCTGCGGCAACGACACCGCCTCCGAGCGGAGCATGGTGCGCAAGTACATCGTGGAGTCCGTGAAATACTGGTGCGACGAGTACCACATCGACGGCTTCCGCTTCGACCTGGTGGGCCTTCTGGACACCGAGACTATCAATGAATTGGTAGAGGCCGTCCACGCCGAGCGCCCCGACGTGATCTTCTACGGCGAGGGCTGGACCATGACCACCAGCGTCACCAAGGAGGGCGTTGAGATGGCCACCCAGTCCAACTCCCGCAAGACCCCCGGCTTTGCCTATTTCAGCGACACCATCCGCGACGCCCTGAAGGGCAGTGTCTTCGACAAGGGCCCCGGCTTCGTCTCCGGCGACTCCAACAAGGGCGCCACGGTGTCCCAGAGCTTCATGGGCAAGGCCATCTGGTGCAAATCCCCCACCCAGACGGTGAACTACGCCTCCTGCCACGACAACAACACCCTCATCGACCGCATCGCCCTGTCCAGAACCACCTCCTCCCGTGAGGACCTGATCCGTATGAACAACCTGGCCGCCGCCATCTACCTCACCAGCCAGGGCATCCCCTTCATGCAGGCCGGCGAGGAGATGCTGCGCACCAAGGTCAACCCCGACGGCACCTACAACGAGAACAGCTACAACGCCACCGACGAGGTCAACGCCATCAAGTGGGCCACCCTGGACGAGGCGGAGTACGCCAACGTGTTTGAATACTACAAGGGCCTCATCGCCTTCCGCAAGGCCCACCCGGCCCTGCGCCAGTCCGACGCCGACTCCGTCTACGAATCCGTCAAGCAGGTGAACGGTATGCCCAAGGGCGTCCTGGCCTTCGAGATCGCCGGCGGCGCCAACGGCGATACGGCCCAGGGGATCTATGTGATCTTCAACGCCACCGAGGAGACCCAGACCGTGGCCCTGCCCGAGGGGTATCAGTGGGACGTGTGCGTCAACGGCGAGAAGGCCGGCACCGAGATCCTGGAGAGCCTGTCCGGCGAAACCGGCGTGGCCCCTCTCTCCGCCCTGGTGATGCTCCGCGGCAGTGAGCTGGCGCCCGCCGGCGACGACCCCACAGACATCCCCATATACATCGCTCCAGACACCACGGGTGATACCACTGGCGATACCACCGGCGCGCCCTCCTCCGATCAGGACGGCGCCAGCGCCGGCCTCATCGCCGCCGTCACCGGCGGCGCGACCCTGGTGATCGCCGGCGCCGCCGTGGGGATCTCCTCCGCTAAGCGCAAAAAGAACGGCAAGAACGACAAGAAATAAGCAAAACCCCGTTGGGCGGCCCTTTACCGGGGCCGCCCAACGTCCCGATGACCCTTGAGGGAGGAATGACCGTGAGATTTACCTTTGATAAACATGAGCTGACCGGGGGAGCGGGGGGCTGTTGGCTGCTGGCCAACGGCCTGGGGGGCTTCGCCTCCACGTCCCTGACCTTCGATGTCACCCGCTGTGACCAGGGCCTCCTGGTGGCGGCGGCGTCCCCCAGCCGCCGGGCTGTCCTGGCCCACTGCGTGAGGGAAACGCTGGACGGGGCGGCCCTGACCCCCGTCTCCTTTACCTGGGAATACGGCCCGGAGTGGGTCTGTGAGGCGGAGGGCGTCACCGTCGTCCGCCGCTTCGGCATGGGCTTTCAGGAGAACGTGTCCGCCCTGACCTACGAGATCGAAAACCGTTCGGACGCCCCCCGTACCCTGACCCTGACCCCCGTCTTTCAGATGGCCCCCAAGGGGGAGCCGCCCCGGGAGCAGGGGCGGGCGGCCTATGCGGACGGCCTTGTGGAGGCGGGCGGCCTTCAGTGCTTTGTGAAAACGAACGGTGCGCTGAGCGCCCTGCCCGTGACCTGGGAGACGCTCTCCTATCCCGACGACAAAAAGGACGGGCGGCGGGAGACGGGCCTGGCCTTTACCTGCTGTCAGGCGTCCCTCACCGCCCCGGCGGGGGAGCGGGGGACGCTGGAGCTGGTCTTCTCCGTGGAGAAAACGGAAAAAACCGGCGCGCGGATCGTGGCGGAGTGCCGGGAGAGACAGCGCAAGCTTTTGGAGAACGCCCCCTTCGCCTCCCCAGAGGCCCGGGAGCTGGCCCGGGCGGCCGACGCCTTCCTGGCCTACCGGGGCTCCACCGGGGGCAAGACCGTCATCGCCGGCTACCCCTTCTTTGGCGACTGGGGCCGGGACACCATGATCGCCCTGCCCGGGTGCGCCCTGGCCACCGGCCGGTTTGAGGACGCCAAAAGCATCCTGCGCACCTTCCTCCACTACGAGCGCGACGGCCTTCTGCCCAACTACTTCCCGGAGGGGCAGGAGGAGCCCCAGTACAACTCCGCCGACGCGCCCCTCCTGCTCATCAACGGCGTGTGGCTCTATTACGAGAAGACCGGCGACGCGGCCTTCGTCCGGGAGGCGTATCCGACCCTGAAAAGGATCGTGGCGGCGTATAAGGCCGGCACGCGCTACGCCATCAAAATGGAGGCTGACGGCCTCATCTCCGCCGGGGAGGGGCTGGATCAGGTGACCTGGATGGACGTGCGCATCGGCGACATCCTCCCCACGCCCCGCCACGGCAAGCCCGTGGAGATCAACGCCTACTGGTACTCGGATCTCGTGGCCATGGGGAAAATGGCGGCCCTCTCCGGGGAGAGCGGGGCGGAGTTCGATGCCCTGGCGGAGCGGGTAAAGCGCTCCTTCAACGAAAAATTCTGGATGGAGGATCGGGGGTATCTCCGGGACGTCCTTTCAGGCACCAGGGCGGACACACAGCTCCGGTGCAATCAGATCTGGGCGGTGTCCATGCCCTTCACCGTGCTGTCCCCGGAGCGGGAGGCGCGGGTGGTGGAGGCGGTGGGGAGGCGCCTTTACACCTCCCGGGGCCTGAGGACGCTGTCCCCGGAGGATCCGGAATTCCACCCCTTCTACGGGGGCCCCCAGCGGGAGCGGGATCTGGCCTACCACCAGGGGACGGTGTGGCCCTTCCCGGCGGGGGCGTACTATCTGGCGCTTTTGAAGGTGAAGGGAAACACGCCCGAGGCCGCGCGGGAGGTTCGCCGGCTCCTGGCGGAGATGCCCGCCATCCTGCGGGAGGGCTGTGTCGGCCAGCTGCCGGAGATCTACGACGGGCTGACGCCCACTGTCTCCAAGGGGTGCTTCGCCCAGGCGTGGAGCGTGGGGGAGCTTCTGCGGGTATACGAAAAGCTGGAGGAGATTGAGGGAAATGACCGTGCTTGACAAGACAAAATTCGGCTGGTGGAAATCCGCCGTCTTCTATCAGATCTACCCCAAGAGCTTTCAGGACTCCGACGGCGACGGCCTGGGGGATATCCCCGGCATCATCAGCCGCCTTGACTATCTGGAGACGCTGGGGGTGGACGGCATCTGGCTCTCGCCGGTGTGCGCCTCGCCCCAGGCGGACAACGGGTACGATATCTCCGACTACCGGGCCATCTGGCCGCCCTTCGGAGATCTTGGGGATATGGAACGGCTCATCGCGGAGGCGAAAAAGCGGGGCATCTCCATCATCATGGATCTGGTGCTGAACCACACCTCCGACGAGCACCCCTGGTTCCGGGAGGCTTTGAAGAGCCGGGACAACCCCTTCCACGACTACTATGTCTGGCGGGACGGGACGCCGGAGCGTCCGCCCAACGATATGCGGGCCTGCTTCGGCGGCGCGGCCTGGGAATATGTGCCGGAGCTTGGGCAGTACTACTTCCACCAGTTCGCGGTGAAACAGCCGGATCTGAACTGGGATAACCCACAAGTCCGGCGGGAGCTCTACGACATGATCCGCTTCTGGGTGGCAAAGGGGGTGGAGGGCTTCCGGCTGGACGTCATCGACCAGATCGCCAAGGAGCCGGACCGGAAGATCACCGCCCGGGGGCCGCGCCTGCACGAATATGTCCGGGAGCTGTCGGCCAACGCCTTTTTGGAGCCGGGCCTTGTGACGGTAGGCGAGGCGTGGAGCGCCGATCCCCAGGAGGCCAAGCGCTGGAGCGCCCAGGACGGCTCGGAGCTGTCGATGGTGTTCCAGTTTGAGCACATCACCCTGGATCAGGGGGCGGAGAAGTGGGACGTCGTGCCCCTGGAGCTTGTGAGGCTCAAGCGGTGCGTGGAGCGCTGGCAGCGGGAGCTGCACGGCCGGGGGTGGAACAGCCTCTTTTTCAACAATCACGACCTGCCCCGCATCGTCTCCCGCTGGGGAGATCCGGGGAAATACCGGGTACAGTCCGCCAAATGTCTGGCCGTCCTGCTCCACGGCCTGGAGGGCACGCCGTACATTTTCCAAGGAGAGGAGATCGGCATGACCAACATCCCTCTGGCCCTGGAGGACTACGAGGATCTGGAGACGGTGAACATGGCGGCGGAGCGGCGGGAAAAGGGCTTTTCCGACGGGGAAATATTGGCCTCCGCCCGGGCCAGGAGCCGGGACAACGCCAGAACGCCCATGCAGTGGGACGACTCGGAAAACGCCGGCTTCACTACGGGAACGCCGTGGTTTTATGTAAACCCCAACTACCGGGAGATCAATGTGGCGGCGGCGCTCCGGGACCCGGATTCCGTCTTCTGGTTCTACCGGCGGCTGATCGCGTTGCGGAAGGAGCTGACCGTCCTGCGGGAGGGGGAATTTACCCTGCTGTGCCCGGAGGATCCGGCGGTTTTCGCCTATCTGCGGCACACCGCCTGGGAGAAGCTCCTGGTGGTCTGCAACATGACCGGAAATGAGCAGGCTTTCGCCAGCCCCCCGGAATTTGCCTCCGGCAGACTTCTGCTTTCCAACTATGAAAACGACCGAAAAACCCGGGATCGCCCCGGCCTTTTGCGGCCCTGGGAGACACGAATGGAGTACCTGGGAGGGTGAAAATGGACTTTTCGGATGTGATTTTTGACCTTTACGGCACTCTGGTTGACATAAAAACTGACGAAAACACCCCCGAATTGTGGGCGGAAATGGCCCGGATCTATACCGAAAACGGGGCAAAATACGGGGCTGAGGAGCTGAAAAACAGCTATTTTTCCACGGTTGCGGGGATGGAGGGGAGCGCTCTGCGCCGGGACGCCCACGAGGCGCACCCGGAGATCCGGCTGGAGCTGGTGTTTCAGAAGCTGTACCTCGACCGGGGCGTGGAGGCGGACATGGCGCTGGGCGTGGCCACGGGGATGCTGTTCCGGGAGGCGTCCACGGCGTACATACGGCTCTACCCCGGGGCAAAGGAGCTGCTGACGCAGCTGCGGGAGCGGGGGCGGCGGGTGTGGCTGCTGTCCAACGCCCAGGCCATCTTCACCCGGCCCGAGCTCCGCAGGGTGGGGATCGACGGGCTCTTTGACGGCGTCTATCTCTCCTCCGACTACGGCGTCAAGAAGCCCGACCGGCGTTTTTTTCAGCGTCTTCTCCTGGAACAGGGCATCGACGTCCAAAGGGCCGTGATGGTGGGCAACGACGGGGCGTGCGATATCGAGCCCGCCCGGGCCCTGGGCCTTGCCGCCGTGTACATCCGCTCCAATATCTCCCCCCGGGAGCCCGCGCCGGAGGCGGAGCTGCGGCTGGAGAGCCAGGATCTTGACAAAGTGCGCGCCTTTCTCCTGCCATAGGATCCCAGACGCCCATACGCGCAAAAACCCGCGTCTCCAAAACCGGATACGCGGGTGATTTTGTTTGAAAAGGTGTACTTTTTCAAACTCGACAGTTGAATTTGAAAACATGTCTATTATATAATGCAGGAACTAATTTTGCAATAAAAAAATACGGAAAAATTTGCGGAAATATGTGTTTGGAAAAGTACACATTTTCAAACAGGAGGGAATCACATGAAACGGCAGATTTGCAAGCTTCTGGCGATCCTGCTGGTCGTATCCATGGTCGCGGCCCTGGCTCCGGCAACGGCTCTGGCGGAGGGTGCGGCTATAACCGGTTTCACGGAGCTTCAACAAGCAGTCAAAGACGCAACGGGCACTAAGGACGACCCGACGGTGATCACCGTCAGCGGGACGATCGAGTGCACCGGCGGCTTCGCCATCGGCAGCGGGAAGCATATCAAGCTGGTGGGCGAAGATGGCGCGACGCTCATAAGGAAAGACGGTAATTTTACGCTTTTTACCGTCGCGGGGAGCACCGGTGATGAACCTGATTGCAGCCTGACGCTGGAAAACGTCAAAATCGACGGCAATGGGGGAACCGGCAATCTTGTCAAGGTCGATAACGGGGGAGCCGTGACCATCGGTCAGGGCGCGGTTCTGACCAATAACGCGATTACGGTTATCTACGTCATCGCGCAACGGGGGTATACATCCACCTGCACCATCGACGGCGGTGAGATCAGCGGCAACACGATTGAGAATTATAAAGAGTCTCCGGTGATTGAGCTCAATGCATCCGGATCATATGGCAGCGAGAAATGCGGCAAGCTCCTGTTCACGATGAAGAGCGGAGAAATCAAAGAGAACTCCGCTTATCAGGCCACGATCCGTGACAATGGCACCGGAGATTCCACGATCACCATTGCCGGCGGTAAAATTCATGATAATACGGTTAAGGGAAACGAAAGTATTCAGGGCTGCGGCGGCGCGATCTACGGCAACCGCAAGGTCGTGATCACCGGCGGCGAGATTTACGGAAACCATGCGGCGAAGTTCGGCGGCGCGATCTATAATCCCATGGGTGCGGACCTGGATAAAGACGGCGGGGCGTCATTGACGATTACCGGCGGTAATATTCACGACAATACGGCTGGTTCCAAGGGAAACGGCATTTATGCCTATACCCTGGGTGAGCCCTTTATCGTCGGGGGCGACGCCCAGATCGAGGGCGTCTATCTGCGCAGCAGCTCCAAGCTGTCGATCCAGTCCAAACTGACGGGGAAAATCGAGCTGGAGTGCGAAAACCCGAATCCGTACTCGAATGGCGGTCCCACCCTGATTGCCGTGCCCTATGGGGACTACACCATCACTCAGGACGATATATCCAAGCTGGAATACAAGGGCGGCGAATACGGGTTTGACTTCCGGTCGGGCAGTAAGACGGACGTTGTGATCACGCTTCCGTTCCGCAACATCAATTATGAATTGAAAAACCTGAGCAAGACGGAGGATTCCGCCACCCGTGGCAATAATTATTCGCTCAACGGCGAGTTCTATGGCTATATCACCGCGGCAGAAGGGTTTGTATTGCCGCCGCTGTCGGCCGTTACCGTGACGAAGGGCGGCGAGCCCGCCAATCCGTCGCATTACACCAAAGGATTCGACGCGCAGGGCAGGCTGATGATCACGTTCAAGAGCGGACTGTTTGCGGAACCGGGTGATGTGACGGTGACAGCCGCAGGCATCCCTGAAGACGAGGCAGTCACCGATCCTGTGGCAATGAACGTGCAGCAGACCACGTATTACACCACTGTCGACGAAGCACTGGGCGCTGTGAAGGAAGGGGAGACCGTAAAGCTCCTTAAGGACGCGGAATTTGAGGGGTTTACGGTGGGATCCAGCTTTACGCTCGATCTGAACGGATGCATCCTGACGGCGGATAAATCAGGAGGATACGCATTTGGAGTATCTACATGGTCAGGAAATGCTGATTTGACTATTATGGACAGCAATCCCACCGCGACGCATGAGTCGATTACCGCCTTGATTCCCAATGTGCCGGAGGACGCCGAAATCACCGGCGGCATAATTTCCAACAAAAGCGGCGGCGGTATCCGCGCCCAAGTTGGCGGAACACTCATTTTGAAGGGCGGCAGCATCGCGGGGTGCGCGGGCAGCGGCGTATTTTTGAATGGCGGCGGATCCCTCGAGATGACCGGCGGATTCATTCAGTATAATAAGAAAAAAAGCGACGATGGCGGCGGTATCTCTTATAGCGGTAAAGGGACGGTCACCATTTCCGGCGGCGCCATCGCGCACAATGAAGCCACAAATGGCGGCGGCGGGGGAATATACGTTCTTGGGACTAGCCCGGTTGCTATGACCGGAGGGAGCATTTTCGACAACACAGCGGCCATCGGTGGCGGGGTCTATCAGGATACAGGGACCAGCTTCACGATGTCGGGAGACGCCAAAATCGTAGGCAATACTTCCACGAGTGACGGCGGTGGCGTTCTGGTTAAGGATGCTTTTACCATGAACGGCGGTGAGATTTCAGGGAATACTGCGACGAAAACCGGCGGCGGCGTTTATGTTCTTGGAGGTAAAAAAACGATCGGATCTTTCAAAATGACCGGCGGGAAGGTCACAGAGAACGCCGCAGGTGTTGGCGGCGGCGGGATCGTCTTGTCAGAAACTAGTAATTCGGTCGTCACTAATTCAGTTATTGTTGAATCAGGTGAAATCTCTCATAATACCGCCAAATACGGTGCGGGGATCTATCAGACTGCGGGAACCCTCACCATGTCCGGCGGCAGCATCAGCGACAACGCCGCGGGCGCCACGGGCGGCGGTGGAGTGTATCTCCAAGCTGGTTCCTTCGCCATGACCGACGGCGATATTACTGGCAATACGTCAGCGAAGAATGGCGGCGGCGTATTTGCACAAGCCGGAACCCTCTCCTTGACCGGCGGATCGATCACCGGCAACACCGCGTCGGCAAACGGCGGCGGCGTATATCTGGATACCAGCGGGTCTGTTTCCCTGAGCAGTGCGCCTGTGATCAAAGAGAACACCGGCGGCGGCATCGGCGCGGGTAACCTGTACATCAACGGTACCGCTTCTTCAAGCGGCGAGAAACTGATCACCCTGACCGGGGCGCTGACAGACGGCGCGGATATCCGCCTCTATGCGGCTCAGGAAAAGGACGGCTTTGTCCTGGTCAAGGCGGGGGAAGCGTATACGATCACAGACGGCGACCTTGAGAAGTTCGCCTATGATGGATTGAACTATACCCTCGCGCTTGAAGGCGGTCAGATCATTCTGAAAGCGGTCAAGATGATCGTGGATACGCCCGCCGTTGACTTCACAGACGATAAGGGTACAGATTTTACAGCAGATAGCTTTAACAGCACAACGAATTCTCTTCTGACGCCGGAAGTCCTGACCGAGCTGCGGGATGACATTGCGGAGCAGGACGGGTATCAGCCTCCCGAGGGTCTGGACTACATCCATGTGGAGACTAAGCTGGACATCAAAGTGACCGGCTATGAGCAAAATTCCGGCGAGGGCCGTACCGACAGCGTCCTGACGCTGGAGATCACGCCCAAGTATCAGGTGGTCGCCACCAACAGCGAAGGAAAGCCCAGCGGATCTGAGAGTGCTACCGAGAAAGTACTGAGCAAAGGCCAGGAGGGCGCGGACAAAGACGGCTGGATCGAGATGGAGGTCAAGCGCTCCGTGGCCCTCACTATCCCGCTGCCTACAGGCTTTGCCGCAGACGGCCAGATCTACATCAAGCACACCAAGGACGGCAAGGTCTACTGGTACACCGGCACGGTATCGGACGACGCGGTGACCTTCACCAACCCCGACGGCTTCTCCACCTTTGAGATCCGCAACACGACGACTGCCCAGGCGAAGATCGGAGAGCAGTATTATAACACCCTCCAGGACGCCGTGGACGCCGTGAAGGAAGGCGAGACGATCACGGTTCTGACCGGCGATCCCCTGACGGCGACGGCCCCCGCGAAGAACATCACCTTCACGGTGGAG
>CANQBA010000039.1 GCA_947589545.1 uncultured Oscillospiraceae bacterium
ATTCCTCCATGATTCTCACCTCACGCACTATTGTACCACATTTGAGGGGGAAATGGGAGGTTTTTTGACAGACTGACGCGGCCCGCCTTTCCGGCGGGCCGCGTTTTTACGCCTCTTGCGGTCAGTTATCCAGAAGCTTCCCGTCCACGGAGACAGTGATCACCTGCCAGGGGATAAATTTTCCGCTGTCCTTCATCGCCCGGATCGCCGCGTTTTCCAGCCCGCCGCAGCAGGGCACCTCCATACGGACGACGGTGACGCTCTTCACGTCGTTGTGCCGGATAATCTCCGTGAGCTTCTCCGCGTAATCCACGCCGTCCAGCTTGGGACAGCCGATCAGGGTGACGCGCCCGCGCATGAATTCCCGGTGCAGGGCGGCGTAGGCGTAGGCAGTGCAGTCGGCGGCGATCAGCAGCTTCGCCCCGTCAAAATACGGCGCGGCGGTGGGCGCCAGCTTGATCTGGACGGGCCAGTTGCGCAGCTGGGAGGGGGTCTGTCCGGCCTCCACCGGGGGCGTCTCCTCCGCCGGCCGCAGCTCCCGGAGCCTTGTCCCCGGGCACCCGCCGGGATGGGGCGGACGCGGCGCGGGTTTTTCCCGGTGGAGTCTGTGCTCCGCCACGGCCTTTTCGTCGTAAGCGGCGGCCTCCCGCTCCTCAAAGGTAAGGGCCCCGGTGGGGCACTCCGGCAGGCAGTCGCCCATCCCGTCGCAATAGTCGTCCCGCAGGAGTCTGGCCTTGCCGTCCACCAGGGCGATAGCCCCCTCGTG
Source organism: uncultured Oscillospiraceae bacterium (assembly GCA_947589545.1). Classification (GTDB taxonomy): domain Bacteria; phylum Bacillota; class Clostridia; order Oscillospirales; family Oscillospiraceae; genus RUG626. Next base: position 767 of record CANQBA010000039.1, read on the forward strand.
GCAGGCATCAGCGCAGGCCCCGCACCCGTTGCACTTCTCCTCGTCGATATGAATGATCTTTCGTACCATACTCCGTTCCTCCCTTTTAGAGTACCTCCAGTATACGCCACATCCGCCGAAATGTACACCCCTTTTTCCGTTCCGCCAAAGCTTTCGGAGGGAAGGGCGCTCGAGGGGAGCTGTTAGGATCCCCTCGAAACGACATCATGGAGCCGCAAAAAGTACCGCCCTCAGCCTGTCGACAAACCCACCCCTACCCACGGCAATGTCATTAAGTTAACATTCCTACCCCTATTCGTTGACCAATGATTACGCACTCCAAACGGAATGTTTAGCGGCGGAAAAAGTGAAAAGGCTCTCCGGCTTTTGGGGCCGGGGGGGCCTTTTTTGGGATATGTATAGATTTTAGCGGAAAGTGCTTGCAATTCGGGCGGGAACGCTGTAAAATAAAACCAGAAACGCGAAAGCGGGCAGGACACGGCGGGTTGCCGCCCGCCATGTCCCTGTGATGAGTGTTCGCGGCACTCAACACAACAGTCGAAACGACCGCACCACGCTTCTATTATACCTGTGTCTCCGCGCTTTTTCACGGGCGGAAATGCGGTGTTGAGGTTAAACACTCAACGCCGCTTTTTGCGTTTCCGGCATCCTCCGCGATGGGGAACATCCCCCGTCCGGCGGCACTGTCGGAAATTATGGTTGGAGGAAAGAGACACGAAAAAACTGCTTGCGCTCCTGCTGGCGCTGGCGCTTGCCCTGAGCCTCGCCGCCTGCGGGACGGGGGATGACGGCCCCGAAGGGACCGACGGCGCGAAGGAGCCCAACAAGACCGAGGGGGCCAAAGGATCGGACGCCACGGGTAGCGAACAGAAGCCGCAGACCGACCCCGACAACCCCTTAGGCATTTCCGAATCCACCCTCGCGTTCATCAAGTCCATCAACGCAGACAATGCCGAAGCCACGGGTATGTGCGGCGCGGATTTGACATGGTATTATCTCAACAACGTCCTCGTTATCCGCGGCACGGGGGAGATGACGGACTATGATGGTCAACGGCCGGGGTAAGCGTGATTGGGAAGGGCGCCTTTCGGCATACTGAGATTAGCTCGGTCTTCCTGCCGGCAAGCCTTACCGAAATTGAGGATGAGGCGTTCATGGACTGCCTGATCACATCGATTGATTTTCCGGCAGGCCTCACCTCTATTGGAGGTGGTGCCTTTAGTGACTGTCCCCTTACTTCGGTGACTATTCCGGACGGTGTTACCTATCTCGGCGGCTTTGGAGGTTGCCCCCTCACTTCGGTGACCCTCCCGGAAGGCCTCATCTCTATTAGAGATGGTGCCTTTAGTGACTGTCCGCTCACTTCGGTGACTATTCCGGACAGTGTTATCTATCTCAGCGGCTTTGACCGTTGTCCGCTCACTTCGGTGACCATTCCGGACGGTGTCACTCATCTCCGCGGCTTTAGCGGCTGCCCTCTCACATCGATAACGATTCCGGAGAGCGTTACCTATATTGATGATTATGCCTTTTCCGGTTGCCCGATTACTTCTTTGACAATTCCGGTAGGCATCGAAGAGATTAAGGAAAATGCCTTTAAGGACTGTCCTATTTCAACATTGGTGTTTACCGGAGGCGGCACAGAGATCGATGATACCTTCAAAGGCCTTCCCATCACATCGGTCGTCATCCCGGAAGGGGTCACAATCATTGGAATTGATGCGTTTAACGGTTGCGCGCTTACCTCGGTGACCATTCCGGCGAGTGTCACAGAAATCAAAGGGGGGTGCGTTTAGTGATTGTCCGTTGACCTCTATGACCTTCTTGGGCGATGCACCTGAATTTTGGATTGCGTACGATTTTTGCGGTATCACCATTTACTATTCCGGTTCGGGCTTCGAGCCCTATATGGAGTATAACGGGAATAACTGGGTCAAGCAATAACCCCAAATACACCGCCCCGCGCCGTTTGGCGCGGGGCATTTCATTTCCAGCGATTTGGCACATTATGGCTTAGATTCTCCTTCTTATTTCCAGCCATTTCATCAAGAAATTCCGTATTGCATTATCGCCTTTTCTTGTATAAATTCCTTCTAAATAAGAAAAGATTTGCGCAATAAGGCCCTAAAACGGCTGTTTTGGGGGTGATTTTCCGGGCTTTTTCGAAAACAAACAGTCACGCCGCCACGCGATAGGTGAAGCCGGGGAAGGACTTGGGGCGGAGATTTCGGGCGTCCGCGCGGTTCGGTCTGACCGGCTCAGTGTACTTCACAATTTCCAGCAAAAGCCGCTCCCCATCCTTCTCCGGGGCGCGGAAATAGTCGCGGCACAGCGCCATCGCCATCTTCATGTTGACCGCGTACTCGTAAACATTCGCCGCCTTATTCTGAACGACAGCGCCCCTTACGATGCGGGAACAAAAGTTGAACATCGTCCCGCTTGGTTTGCGTTGTGGTAATTGTCATAAAGGTCACGGTCAAGCGGCATCATCGGGAGCTTTGCGACTTCCCGCATCGCTCCAGCGCCGTCTTTGACGTGCAGGAGAAAGTCCACGTTCGGTTTCAGCACAAGGTGGGCAATCATATTGTAACTCTCATAGCCCCTGTCCATGACTATCAGCGTCTTTTCCGGGAAACGGTGGGCGTTGAGCATCCAAACATGTGCGCCTATCTCGTCCATGTTTGGCTGTGGTTGTAGGACGCAATCATAATAAGTTTTGTTTAGCACGTCATAAAGTGGGTTGATATGGGTCTGGCAATAGCCCTTTGGGTTGCTGGCGTTGCAAACAAAGCAAGGGGAATCCGGGTCACGTGCCATATTGACCGTGGAGCCGTCCACGGCGAAAACATGGCAGCCCCGATATGTTTCCGGGTCGGGGTGGAATCTGTTGAAGTCCAGAAAGCATAAAAAGTTAACAAAAAATGAATATTTCAGATAGCGCTAAAAAGCGGCGAAAATCATTTTTGATACATTATCTGGACTTGTTGATATTCTCCCGTTGTTGGGTTGGGGAGCGGAAAGAGCACAGAAAAATATTTTGACGAGACAATTCTGCTTTTGCAGGAGGCGTCCCATCGCGTGATTTTTGTGTCTACCATATTTTTTACATCGTTGCAAATACTTGTTGCAATGGAACCACACATCATTCCGTATTGGCTTTTTTTCTAAAACCGCGTAACTTTTACATCTTTCTCACAACATGTTGATACCCCGTAAATCATAGAGCGCACAGCAACAACGCCGTGCGCTCTATACGCTTCTTAACTTAACATCGCAGTCCTTTTCGGCAAAATACCGATTTGGGGTAGGGTTCTTAACTTAATGACATTGCTACCCACGGGGTGAGTTTGTGGTATAATGGCAAGCGGAGAAGTTATCCACAACGAGGGGGACAGCTCCGAAAACGAAGAAGTTATCCCCAAAAAGAGTGCCAGGGGAAAGCTGAACCCCAACACGTCCAGGAAGAAGCGCAAGCACCGCAAGACCAGCACCGTGGATCCGGAGAGCGGATGGTTCGAGAAGGGAGAGCACAAGCATGTATTCGCGTACTCAGTCCAGACAGCCTGCGACAAGGACGGTGTGGTGTTGGGATACAGCGTCCACCCGGGGAACGAGAACGACGGCAGAGCCTTCCCGGAGCTCATGAAGGAGCTGGAGTGGCTTCCGGTAGAGATGATTGTGGGAGACACAGCATACCAGACGCCGGCGATAGCGAAGCTGCTGAAAGACATGGGTATAAAGCTGCTGAGCACCTACAAACGGCCGCAGACGAAGAAGGGGTATTTCAAAAAGACGGACTATGTTTACGACGAGTATTACGACTGCTTCATTTGCCCAAACAATTTCTACGCAAAGGACATTGGAACCAAGATCCGTGCCGGTTTCAGGCAAAAGCAAAAGGACGGACTAGTCATCATCCCTCCTTTTGGATATTGGAAAAACAAGAACACCGGCACGGTGGAGGTCATCGAGGAGGCCGCCGATACCGTCAAACGCATTTACAGCATGTATCTCTCCGACATTGGACTAATTCAGATCGCGCGGCAGCTCACCGCCGAGCACCGCAGAACTCCCGCTCAGCTCCAATTGGAGCTGTACAACCGTCATTTTGGCAACACCAAACCTTACATGTGGAGCTTCACCAGCGTCAAGAACATTCTTCAGGACGAGAGCTACATCGGAACGCTTACAAACCACCGGCGCGAGATAACCTCCGGCAAAACGAGCTATGTCCCCGAAGTCGAATACTACCGCCACGAGAACTTCTACCCGCCGATTGTATCAAGAGAAGATTGGCTGGCAGCGCAGGATCTTCTCTCCAAAGCTCCTTCCAAATCTTCTGCCTCTCCCCCGTCCCGTCACCGCTACGCCGGTCTTCTTGAGTACGCCGACTGCCACACTCCCCTCGTCGCCATCAACCGCCGCTGGAAAGGCAGAACGCGCGTTGAGTACATCTGCAAAACTTATATGCGCCACAGCAAGGCCGTGTGCCCCTCCCACCGTATCCACGAGGATGTTATCAACAGCTCCTTATACGAAAAGCTGTCCGGGCTGCATAGCGACGCGCAAACGCCCTCTTGACCATCCAGGCGTGTCAAAAGCTCCTGTCCCTCAAGGCCCCCGCCCTCAATGCCAAACGCCTGTCCATGCTGAAGAGGGTCGCGGAGCTTGAAGCCGAAATTGATGAAATCATCTTGGAGAAATTGAAAGTGTAAATTGAAAAAAGACGAGCCGCTTACTTCGACGGCTCGTCTTTTTTCGTTGGTGCGGGCAACAGGATTCGAACCTGCACGGATCTCTCCAGTGGCTCCTAAGACCACCGTGGCTGCCATTACACCATGCCCGCGTACGCCGATATTTTATCACCTGTGTTTTTTCCTGTCAAGGCATTGCTTTTGCCGTTCAATGGGATTATACTGAAAGAAAAACACACGGAGGGCGGGCCTATGAGCTGGAATACGGAATATCCACGGCCAATGATGCGGCGAGAAAGCTTTTTGCCGCTTACCGGCGGTTGGACGCTGAACGGGAAACCTATCCGGGTGCCGTTTCCCCCGGAGGCGGCCCTGTCCGGCTTTACCGGGCATCTGACCGGCGGACTTGACTACAGGACGGTCTTCACGCTCCCCGACGGTTTCCTGACCGAGGGCCACAGGCTGATCCTCCACCTGGGGGCCGTGGATCAGACGGCGGATGTGCTGGTCAACGGCCGGCCCGTGGTCAGCCACGAGGGCGGGTATCTGCCCTTCTCCGCCGACATCACCGGCGCTCTGCGGGGCGAACGCGCGGAGCTGCGCGTCCTGGCGCGGGACACCCTCTCCCCCGCCTACCCCTATGGCAAGCAGTCTAAAAATCCCCACGGCATGTGGTATACGCCCGTGTCCGGCATCTGGCAAACGGTTTGGCTGGAGGCGGTGCCCTCCGTGGGCGCCATTCGCGCCCTGCGCACAGTGAGCGACCTGGAGAGCGTCACCGTCACCGTGGACACCGACGCGCCCTTCACCGTCACGGTCCCGGCGGCAGGTATCCGGGTGGAGAGCACGGAGAAGCGCGTCCAACTCCGGATCCCCTCTCCGCGCCTCTGGAGCCCGGAGGAACCGTATTTATACGATCTCACCGTGGAGACGGCCACGGACAGGGTGTCCGGATATTTCGCCCTGCGCACCGTCACCCTCCGGGAGGCGGGGGGCCATACGCGCCTGTGCCTCAACGGCGAGCCGGTCTATCTCCACGGCGTTCTGGATCAGGGCTATTTTCAGGACGGCCTTTTCCTGCCCGCCGAGCCGGAGGAATACAAGCGCGACATCCTGCGGATGCGTGAGCTTGGCTTCAACACCCTCCGCAAGCATGTAAAGCTGGAGCCGGAGGCGTTCTACGCCGCCTGCGACCGGCTGGGGATGCTGGTGCTCCAGGACATGGTCAACGCCGGGGAATATCACCGCTTCCGCGACACGATTCTGCCGAATCTGGGCTTCACCCGCCGGAACGACAGCCGCGCCGTGGTGACAAAGCGCCAGGCGGAGCAATTCGAGGCCCAAGTCCGCGGCGCCATTGAGCGTCTTCGCCCCCACCCCTGCGTCGTCGGCTACACCATCTTCAACGAGGGCTGGGGCCAGTACGATTCCGACCGCATCTACCGCGACTGCAAAAAGGCCGACCCCACCCGGGTCTTCATCTCCGCCTCCGGGTGGTTCGCCCAGAAGGAGTCCGACGCCCGGAGCCATCACGTCTATCTGAAAACGAAGGTCTTAAAGCCCGCCAGACCGGGACAGTTCCTGATCCTCTCCGAGTGCGGGGGCTTCTCCCGGCGCGTCAAAGGCCACCTCATGAAGGGGCGGCGCAACTACGGCTACGGCAAGCGCCAGGACACTGAGGAGGAGCTGACCGGAAAAATTTCCGATCTCTATAACCGCATGGTGCTCCCCTCCATGGACAACGGCCTGTGCGGCTCGATCTACACCCAGCTCTCCGACGTGGAGGGCGAGACCAACGGCCTCTACACCTACGACCGCCAGATCTGCAAGGTGACAAAGAGCTCCCTCCTGGAGATCGCCAAGCAGCTGAAAGTGCGCTTTGACGACCTTGTGGGGAAAAAGATGTACTAAACATTTTTGTAAAGCCGCGGGCCGGACGCATGTCCGGCCCGTATTTGTATCAAATTTCCTCGATCTGTTTCACGCGGCGCGCCGCCGTCTCATTCCTTCCCCTTTATGTATGCCGGGAAGGTCACCGTAAAGCGCATACCGCCCTCCGGGCGCCGCTCGGCTGTCACGTCGCCGCCGTGGCGGACGGCGGTGGATTTGACGATGGACAGGCCCAGGCCCGTGCCCCCCTCGTCCCGATCCCGGGACTTCTCCACCCGGTAAAACCGGTCGAAAATATAGGGCAGATCCGCGTCCGGGATGCCGATGCCGGTGTCCTCCACCACGATCCTGACAGTCTCCGCCTCCCGGCCCACGGTCAGCGTGACGTTCCCGCCGGGGCGGTTATATTTGATGGCGTTCTCCACTAAGTTATAGAGGATCTGGAAAAGCTCGTCGGCGGTGGCCATGATATACGCGCCGTCGTTCAGAACCGGCTCCACATGCACCTGCGCCCTCTCGGCGATGGGCTTCAGGGTGCCCAGCACGCGGCCGGCCACCTCCCGGCAGTCCACCTCCACCCGGGCGGTGTTGACGGCGTTGTCCAGCTTCGTCAGCGCCAGCAGCTGCTGGGTGGTGCGGCCCAGGCGCTCGGATTCCTCCCGGATGCCGCCCACAAATTCCTTCACCGTCTCCTTGTCCATGTTGTCCGTCTCCAGGATGCTGTCAGAGAGGAGCCGGATGGCGGCCAGAGGCGTTTTCAGCTCATGGGAGGCGTCGGCCACAAAGCGCCGGCGGATCTCCTCGGTCTTCTGGAGCCTGTCGGTGAGGCTGTTGAACTCGTCGGCCAGCTGTCTCAGCTCGTCGTGGCCGGACACGGCCACCCGGTAGGTGTACTCGCCCTCCCGGACGTTCTTGATGCCGTCCAGGACACGCTTGAGCCGGTAGGTCATGGTCCTGGAGAGGATCACGCTGACGAGGATGGCGGCGATGCCCAGGGCGATGGAGACGGTAAACATGTCGTTGCGGATGCCCAGCACGATCTCCCCCTCGGCGGCGTCGTACTCATAGACGCACACCGCCCCCACCACCTGTCCGCCGGAGATAATGGGGACGGAGGAGTAGGTCTTGAAGGCCCCGTCGGAGAAGGAGGAGCGGAATTCATCCTTTTTTTCGGAGATGGCCTCCCGGACAAGGGAAAAGAGGACGCGCTCGTCGTACCCCGTCACGTCGTTACGCACGGAGTAGAGCTCGTCCATATTGGCGTTCATCACCGAGACGCGGGACAGACTGCCTGTCTCGATCATCCCCATCACCTGTCCCACCGTCTCGGGGGTGATCCGCTCCAGCGCCTCCACCGAGGCCCCCATCTGCACCGTGCTGGGCCAGATGGCGTTTTCCTTGGAGACAAAGACCAGATCCCGGGAGATGATGACGGGGTAGGTGTTGAGCACCACGATCATGACCGCGGTCACCAAAAGGTAGGTCAGCAGATACTTGGTTCTCAGGCTGACGAACCGGCGGCGCGGCTTTCCCTCAGCCCTTGAAATAGTACCCCACTCCCCACTTCGTGATGATGTACTCCGGCTCGGCGGGGTTGGCCTCCAGCTTCTCCCGCAGGCGGTGGACGTGGACGTCCACGGTGCGGATATCCCCCTGGAAGTCGTACCCCCAGATGATGTTCAGCAGGTTCTCCCGGCTGTAGACCCGGCCGGGGTTTTTCATCAGAAGCTCGATGACGTCGAACTCGCGGCCCGTCAGCTCCACGCTCTCGTTGTTTTTGAAGGCCATGCGCCTGTCGCAGTCGATGGAGATGGGCCCGAAGGTGATCAGGTTCTGATCCTCCGCCTGACTTTTCAGGGCCGAGCGGCGCAAAAGCGCCCGGACGCGGGCCTTCAGCTCCAGGATGTTGAAGGGCTTCGTCACATAGTCGTCCGCCCCGTACTCAAAGCCTATGATCTTGTCCATGTCGTCGGAACGGGCGGTGAGCATGATGACCGGCACCTGGGAGAACTCTCTGAGACGCATGCACACCTCCAGGCCCGACAGCTTCGGCATCATCAGATCCAGAATGATCAGGTCAAAGTTCCCCGTCTTGGCCAGATTCAGCCCCTCCTCGCCGTCATAGGCGGCCTCCACCTGGTATCCCTCGTTCTCCAGGTTGAATTTGATCCCCCGGACGATCATTTTTTCATCGTCAACAACAAGTATTTTCATCGTGTCACCTCTCCAGCCGGAAGGCTTTTTGGCCTGCCAGGAATTTTAAGATACAAAATTCGACATTTCATATTGATTTTACAGCGAAAAAAATATATTATATAAGAGCGGACGTCTCCGCCCTGAAATATTGTACACCATAATTTTTCCTTTGTCCATCACTTTTCTGCCCGGAGAGATAAAATGAACGCCATGAACACTGTTTTTTCCCGAAGATCCTCCCGCGCCCTGTGCCTTCTGCTGGCTGCGGCGCTGCTTTTGCTCACGCTCCTGTCCGCCGCCCCCTCGGCCAGCGCCCTGGACGATCCGGCGTTGGACGCCGCCGTGGCCCTCCTGGTGGATATGGACAACGGCGCCGTCCTGTTCGGCAAGAACGAGCGGGAGCCCCGCTCCCCGGCCAGTATGGTCAAGATCATGACGGCCCTGATGGCCATTGAGGCGTATGAGCGGGGGGACATCGGCCTTACCGACCTCTGTACCGTCAACGAGTCCGCCTTCAGCGACATCGACGAGGACGGCAGCACCGCCGGGTTCCAGGTGGGCGAGGAGATCCCCTTTGAGGCGCTTTTATACAGCATCATGCTTGTCTCCGCCAACGAGGGGTGCAATGTGATTGCCGAGGCCGTGGACGGCACCGTCGCCTCCTTCGTGGCGCGGATGAACGTCCGTGCCAAGGAGCTGGGGTGCACCGGCACCAACTTCACCAACACCCACGGGATGCCCAACGAAAACTGCTACTCCACCGCCTATGACCTCTACCTCATCACCATGGAGGCCATGACCCACAACCTTTTCAAGCGCATCTGCTCCTCCAAAAGCTACGTCATCCCCGCCACCAACCTGTCCGAGGAGCGGGTCATCCGCAACGGCAACAGCCTGCTCAACTCCGACAGCCCCTACTACTACGAATACGCCTCCGGCGTCAAGACGGGCTATACCGCCTCCGCCGGATACTGCGCCATCGCCGCCGCCTCCAAGGACGGACGCAATCTGCTCAGTGTGATCCTGGGCGCCCAGTCCGGCCTTGCCGAGGACGGCAGGACGGAGGTGCGCAGCTATACCGACACCAAGCGCCTGATGAACTGGGGCTTTGACAACTTCAACTACCGGGATCTGCTGACCACCATGAAGCTGATGGCTGAGATCCCCGTCAAGCTGGGACGCGGCGCCTCCTCCGTGGTGCTCCGCCCGGAAAAGAACGTGGTGGCCCTCCTGCCCAGCGACGCCGATCTCACTCAGGTCAAGCTGGAGCCGAAGATCTACGACGAGGGCCCCCTCACCGCCCCGGTGGAGAAGGGCGCTGTCCTGGGCGAAGTCACCGTCACCTTCAACGGCCAGAACTACGGCACCGTGAATCTCATCGCCAACACCGCCGTGGAGCTGGACCGGGCCGCGTACATAGGCTCGGAGATCATGAACACCCTCCGGAACAAATATGTCCGCCTCACCATCACGGTGCTGGTGGTACTGCTCATCCTCTATATCGCCTTCATCATCTACTACAACATCCGCCGGGCCAACAAGCGCAAGGTTGCCAACGAGCTGGCCCGCCAGCGGATCCAGGAGTACCGCCGTTCCCAGTCCACCGGCATGAGCTTCGAGGAGATCGAGGCCCGCCGCCGGGCCGAGCCCAGAGACCCCCGAACCTTCCAGGCGCAGCAGGAGGTTCGCCGCGCTCAGGAGGCCCAGCGCACCCAGAACTATCAGCGCGCCCAGGAATACCGCCGCGTCCAGGAGGCCCAGCGCGTCCGCCAGGAGTCCCAGCGCCCCGCCCAGTCCCAGCGCCCCAACGTCCCCTCCGGGGCCACCACGGGCATGTCCTTCGAGGAGATTGAGGCCATCATCCGCAAGCGGGACGAGGAAGCAAAGCGGAACAATTCCAAATGATCCTACCCTCCCTGGGCCGCCCGGTTCAGGGATTTTTTCTCCGTTTGTTGACAGGTTGCAAAACGCGCTGTACAATAGCTGTACAATAGCATATCATCTAACCAGACAGGAGGCGGCGGCATGAAACAGCTTGTCACAAAAAAGATCCTGGACGCCCGGGCCGGTATGAAGGCCAGCGACGACCGGCGCGACGCGGGCCTCACAACGCCCGAGGACGTGCGGCGGTTCGACAACATCCCCTACGGCCCGGACGGGACGTGGCAGATTCTGGACGTGTACCGTCCCCGCTCCGCCGGGGACGCTCCCCTGCCCGTGATCGTCAACGTCCACGGCGGCGGCTGGATCTACGGCACCAAGGAGACGTACCAGTTTTACTGTATGGATCTCTGCCGCCGTGGCTTCGCCGTGGTGAATTTCACCTACCGTCTGGCCCCGGAAGCGCCCTTCCCAGCCTCCCTGGAGGACACCTGCTCCGTCTTTGGCTGGGTGCTGGACAACGCCGGCGCATACGGCTTTGACCCGAAGCGCGTCTTTGGCGTGGGCGACTCCGCCGGCGGCCACCTCCTGGCGCTGTTTTGCGAGCTGTGCGTAAATCCCGCTCTGGCCGCCAAATACGCCTTCTCCGCCCCCGCGGGCTTCGTCCCCGCCGCCGTGGCCCTGAACTGCGGGGCCTACCGGTACCGGCGGGCAAAGCTTGCCATCCCCAAGTATGTCAACACCACGAAATATGTGACCTCCGCCTTCCCGCCGGCCTTTCTCATGACCAGCACCGGGGATTTTCTCAAAAACGAGGCTGTCATCATGGCCCAATGCCTTACGGACGCCTCCGTCCCCTTCGAGCTCCACCTCTACGGGGACAGCAAAAACCGGCTGGGCCACGTCTTCCATGTGGATATCAAGTCCGCCGACGCGGCCCTCTGTAACGACGCGGAGTGCGCGTTTTTCCGAAAATACTGTTGAGGTGACGATCCATGCAGGGCTTTACGCTTGCTTTTAATGTGGTGGTGCCCCTGGTCATTTACATGGGCATCGGTGTGATCATCCGGCTTTTGAAGCTGTTTGGCGAGGACACCCTGAAGGAGCTCAATAACGTGATCTTCAAGGTGCTCATCCCCTTCTCGCTTTTCTTTGACATCTACAGCGCCGACCTGGGCTCCGTGGTCAGCGCGCCGCTGTTTTTGTGGACCTGCGGCCTCATCACCGCCACCTTCGTGATCGCCCTGCTGGTCTCCATGAAGGCCATGCCCGGCGACCGGGCCGACATTCCCACCGTGGCCCAGGGCATCTACCGCTCCAACACCGTCCTCTTCGGCACCGTCATCAGCCGCTCCATCGCCGGCGAGGAGGGCGCGGCCATTATGGCGGCGCTCTTCGTGGTGGTGGTGCCGCTGCTGAACATCCTGGCGGTCATCGACTTCGAGGTCATGCGCGGGGGTAAGGTCAACCTGAAAAAGACCCTGTGGCAGATCGTGAAAAATCCCCTGGTGGTGGCGGGCCTCCTGGGCGGCGCCGTGAACCTGTCGGGCCTTAAGCTGCCGGAGCTCATCTGCCAGCCCCTCATCACCCTGGGCGATTTGGCCTCCCCCCTGGCCCTGGTGGTGCTGGGCGCCATGCTCTCCTTCAAAAGCATGGTCAGCCACAAGGGCCGCCTGCTCACCGCCGTATTCTGCAAGCTGGTGGCCGTACCGGCGGTATGCCTGGCCATTATGGCGCTGCTGGGCTATCGCGGGGCCACCATGGCGGCGCTCCTGGCCGTGTTCGCCTCCCCCACCGCCGTGGCCTCCACCCCCATGGCCCAGACACTGGGCGGCAACGTGAAGCTGGCCGGGGAGATCGTCGCCCTCACCACCGCCTTCAGCGTGGTCACCGTCTTCCTCTTCATCGCCGCGCTGTCCAACCTGGGCCTCCTCTGACCGCCCGCCCCCCGAAGCCGCTTTGCCCCGAACGGCGCTTTGACGCGAAGCGCCGTCCGGGGTTCTTTCTTCTCCCGGAGGGATTTTGGGCAAGATTTGAGAAAGATTTGAGATTTAAGTATCATACTCATACCGGAGATGATGACAATGTCCTATCGCGTGTTGATCGTGGACGACGAATCGAAGGTGGTCGCGATGCTGAAAAGCTTTTTGGAGCGCCGGGGGTACCGGGTGAGCTGCGCTTTTGACGGGCCGGAGGCGGTGGAAAAGGCCAAGGCTCTGCCCGATCTCATCCTGCTGGACATCCACATGCCTCAGATGGACGGGATCGAGGTGTGCCGTGCCATCCGGGATCAGGTGACCTGCCCTATCCTTTTTCTCACCGCCCGCGACGGGGACGAGGACAAGGTGGAGAGCTTTGACGCCGGCGGGGACGACTACATCGTCAAGCCCTTCTCCCTGGCGGAGCTGGGGGCGCGGATCGAGGCGCATCTGCGCCGCGACCGCAGGAGCCGGGACATCCAGCGAAAGGTATTCGGCCCGATCACCGTGGACTATTCGGCCCGCGAGGTCACGGTACGCGGGGAGCGGCTCAGCTTCAACCGGAAGGATTTTGACATCATCAAGCTCCTGTCGCTGAACCGGGGCCAGGTCTTTGAACGGGCCAAAATCTACGACCGGGTCTGGGGCCTGGAGGGTGACGGGGACGACGGCGTCATCATGGAACACATCCACACCATACGCCTCACCTTCGCCAAGGCCGGGTGTGAAAACTGCATTGAAACGGTATGGGGGATCGGTTACAAATGGATCGGATAAAAAGCATACTGCGGCGCGTCTCTATCCCCGCCGCCTTCATCCTCTGCGGCATAGGGTGCCTTTTGACGGCGCTGGCCCTGACAAAGGTCACGGTGAGCGCGGCGAAGCGAAACATGACGGCCATCGTCAGCCGGTATGACGAGCCCGCGGACGCCGTCTACGGAATTTACAGCGCCGAACCGTCCCCGTCTGACCAGACGGAGGAAAGGGCGCAGCTCGTCATTGTAGACGGCGGCGGTGAGGTACATGTCGCGGCCCTGGCGCCCCTCAACGCGCCGGACAGGAAAAAATTTGACTTCTACGCCCACATGGACGAGCTCGCCGCGCTCTGGTGGTATACGGTCTGCCTCGCCCTGTTCGCTCTCCTGTTCTACCGCTGGAAGATCAGGAGGCCCTACAAAGCGCTGACCGAGGCGGTGGGAAAGATCGCCGGCAACGACCTCAATTTTCAGATGGCCTTTGAGGGGCAGGACGAACTGGGAAGGCTGTGCCGCTCCTTCGAGGTCATGCGCCAGGCCCTTGTATGGAACAACCGGAGAATGTGGGACGCCGTGGAGGAGCGCAAGCGCCTGAACGCGGCCTTCGCCCACGATCTGCGCACGCCGCTGACCGTCCTGCGGGGCCACGCGGAGATCATCGCCTCCGAGCTGGAGGGGCGGGAGGATCTGGTGGATGTCAAAGCCTCGGTGCGGGAGATCTCCTGCCAGATCGACCGCCTTGCCTCCTTTGTGGACACCATGGGCCGGATTCGAAAGCTGGAGGACTATGAATCCTCCCCCGGCCCCCTGACCGCCCCGGAGCTTACGGATCTGCTGACAAAAACGGCGCGGCATTTATATCCCGCCGCCACGGTGGAGGGGCCGCCGGACGCCGGAGGGCTGACGCTTTTCACCGACCGGGAGGCCCTGACGCGGATCTATGAGAACGTCCTCTCCAACGCCGCCCGCCACGCCAGGGAGCGTGTCGCCGTATCCTTCGGGGCGGAGGGCGCGCTTATAAAAATCGCCGTTCAGGACGACGGCGCGGGCTTTACCGCCCGCGACCTGGAGAACGCCGCCTGCGCCTATTACCGGGGCGAGCGGGCCGGGGACGACGCCCATTTCGGGCTGGGTCTTTACATCAGCTCCGTCCTGGCCAAAAAGCTGGGCGGCGGACTGGTGCTGGAAAACGCCAGCGGCGGCGCGAAGGTCACCATAAAAATTCAAAAAGTTTTGAGCGGAATTTGAGATTTAAATTATAAAATCAGGGCGTTGGGATAATCCCGGCGCCCATTTTTTGCGGAGGTGGTGTTATGAAGAAGCTTGTCTCCCTGCTCCTCTGCCTGTCGCTCCTGACGCTCGCCGGATGCGCAAGAGCGGAACAGGCCAAAAGCGGCGGCAGCCCGCTCCCATCCGAAACGCGGAACGAAACACCAGGCGGCCATTCCCCTCAAAATCAGCCAGGCGGCGGCAGCCCGCACGGATCCGGGGGCGCTTGGGCAATGGATGAGGTCACGCTTCACCCGTTATACTAATATCTATTTAAAAGGAGACACAGAGCGGCGAGGATTTTTCGTGTCAGGCAAGGAAGACGCCGCAGGGAATACCCTTTGGTATTTCCAAGGCGGCTGACACAGCATGGCGCGAAAAAGACCGGCGAGAATGTCTTATTTTAATTAGATATTAGTATTAAACCCCAGCGGACAGATGCGCGGCAACATCGCCCTCTTTATGAGGATAGATATCGGTACCGTCGAGCTGGCCGCCGGCGCCGCCCCGCGCTTTGATTTGACCGGCAGCGAGGCGGACGCCACGCTTCGTTTTCTTCTTACAAACGCCGAAACCGGAGAAATCGCGGAAGGCTCCGTTACCGGGTCGGGCGGCGTGACGCTTAAGATCGCCGCGGCGGGAAAATATGTTTTCACGCTGGAAAATCTGTCCGCGTCGGACGTATAGCTGACGGGAGTCGAACCCGCGCCGGTTTTCGACGGCTGATTTGCGCCAGTACTTTGTCAAAAGCCTTGACAATACGCAAGTATTCTCTGTGGCTTTTTCCGCGTCCTGACGCAAATCAGCTCGCCGAAAACTGCGTAGCACTCCACGGGTCGCCATTTTCGAGGGATTTTCCGTGCGGAGGGCGAGGCAAAGCGGCTCGCGCAAAAACGGGAACCCCATCGGGCTGTTGCCCGATGGGGAAAGGACGATGCGAGCCAGCGCCTGAGGGCGAATACTTGGAGCCCGAGGTTAAGCGGCTCGCATGAGGACGCGGGCCCGCGTGGAGCGGCGCAGGTTCGACTCCCGTCAGCTATACTTCACCGTAAATTATGACTTTGGAGGAACCCCCCTATGAAAAAATCGACCCTCATTTTCCTTTGCGTCCTGCTCCTGCTTTCCGGCTGTCAGCAATCGCCGAAGTCGGCCGCTCCCACGGACAGGCCCGCCGGGAACACCTCAGATTATTCAGACACTTCCTCTCCCCCGCCGGCCGTCGGAAATGCCTCTGAGGGCGGCTTTCAAAAGGAGATGAACGTCAATCACCCCTTCCGCCTCGATGCCGCCTGCAAGGCCGAGGGCGGGTACTATCTGCAAAACGAGGGGTACATATACTACATGGAGGCCGCCACGGGGAGGATGATCCTGCTGTGCGGCAAGCCGGAGTGTACCCACGAGAACCATACGGCCTGCAACGCCTGGGCCAACACAAAATTTCTCACCTTCTATGACGGCAAGGTCTATTACACCAACATGGACGCCATGCACGACAGCCTCCTGACCCTCTGCGCCATGGATCCGGACGGCTCGAACCACCGGGACGTCCAGACGCTCATGACCCCGCGGGACAGGAAAGGCTGGTATAGGGCGCTCTGCGAGCCGATGCTGTGGAACGGGGAGATCTATTTCGTCCTCCAGGACAACCGGGTCTGCAAAAACCGCCTGGGCGGGGATCCGAAGGACAACGCGACGCTTTTGGAATTGGAAACCTCCCACATGCTGGACTGGGACTGGAAATTCTGGGCGGACGGCGGCGATGCCTATGTGATGAGCCGTACTGTGGACGAGGACGGGCTTTCCGAGGCTGTGCTCTACCTTCTGGGCGACAGCGCGGCCCAGACCCGGGCGCTTTGGCGCTCCTCCCGGATCATCCCCCGCAGTGATGAGATCGTCTCCTACGCATCCGGCGATAAATTCAGCTTCTACATCGCCGGCGGGCATCTCTATACTCTCGCTGACGGGGGATTTTGGGTTGCGGATCTTAAAACAGGCGGCGAAACAAAACTCGCCGACGTATCCGGCGGTCAGGCCCTTTTTTCGGATTCCGAGATGTTCCTCTACTCCGCCCGAGACAGATCCGTCGCCGTCTACGGGCTGGACGGCGGCCAAAAGCGCCAGATCAGTCTCTCCCCCATTTTTGATGCCTATGACAACATCACCTCCTGCGACCCCGTCTTTGCGGACGGCAGTATGTTCTATCTGCTGTGCTACCGGGGCGGGTATCTCAGCGTCGTGTCGTCGCTTTACCAAATCGATACCGCCTCCGGGGAGATCCGGGAGCTGCGCGATTGGCCCGCGGCGAACCGTGAGCTTCCCGCTCAAGACCATGAGGAACATAAGGAAATCATCGCCGGAGGCGGAAGCTTATCATCCTAATAATTAAAAACAGCGCGCCGGTCCCCGGCGCGCCGTTTTTCTTTATGCGTTATCCTTTGACTCGATGCGATCCCTGAACAAAAGGGAGATGCACCAGAGGGCCGCCAGGGCCACCAGGGTGTAAATCACGCGGCTGACGGAGGCCGTCTGGCCGCCGAAGGCCCAGGCCACAAGATCAAACTTGAAGATGCCCACCAGGCCCCAGTTGACACCGCCGATTATCAAAAGGATAAGCGCGATCCTGTCCATGATCATAGCATGATCCCTCCTTTGTGTTTGCGGCCTTATTGTTTCTCCTTTTCTCACGTTTTATTCCTCGTCCAATTAATTCATATATTGTATCAATTCGCAATAAAAATTGCAATGTTTTTCTCTTTGTCATATAATAGCCTGGAATGGAATTTTGGAGTGTTTTCTATGAAAATCGTGGATCTTCACTGCGACACCGTCATGCGTTTTTACCGGGGCGAACATCTGGACGGCCTTTCAGGCTCCCACATCAGCATGGACAAGCTGCAAAAGGGGGAGACGCTGGCCCAGTGCTTCGCCATCTTTGTGCCCACCCACGGCCCTGCGGACACGCCCGAGAAGCTGGCCGCCGCCAAAGCGTATTTCGACGCCGCCTGGGAGGCTTACCGCCGGGAGCTGGCGCTGTGCGCAGACCGTCTCGCCCCGGCGCTCACCGTGGCGGATATCGGGCGCAACGAGCGGGCCCACAAGGTCAGCGCCCTTCTCACGGTGGAGGACGGCGTCACGCTGGACGGCCGTCTCGAGGCCCTGGACGACTATTATCAAAAGGGCGTCCGCATGGTGGCCCTCACTTGGAACTGGGAAAATTCCCTGGGCTATCCCCAAAGCGGCGACCCGGAAAAGCACCGGCTGGGCCTGAAGCCCTTCGGCCTTGACTGCGTGCGCCGGATGAACGAGCTGGGCATCGCCGTGGACGTGTCCCATCTCAGCGAAGGGGGCTTCTGGGACGTGGCGAAGACCACGAAAAAGCCCTTTATCGCCTCCCACTCCTGCTGCCGCGCCCTGTGCGACATTGGCAGGAACCTCACCGACGATCAGATCCGCGCCGTGGCGGACGCCGGCGGCGTCATCGGCCTCAACTACTGCAACGCTTTCCTGCACCCCGTCTCCCGGGCGTTCCGGGACGACGCCACCGCCATTTCCGAGCTTATCCGCCATCTGCGGCACCTTGTGGCCGTGGGCGGTCAAGAGGCCGTGGCTCTGGGCTCGGATTATGACGGCATCGAATCGGCCTTGGAGTGGGGCGATTGCGGCGGCCAGCAGCGGTTCGCGGAGGCTATCGTCCGGGAATTTGGCGAAAAAACCGCCGAAAAGATCACCCATCAGAACGCCCTGCGCACCCTTAATGATATCATCGGCGCGTAACGCTCTTTATTTTCCCCGCAGACTCCTGTCCGCCATCCGCGCCAGGATCTGGATCATCTCCGCCCGCTGGAGGGTGGAATCCGGCTTGAAGGCCCCGTTCTCCCCCAAGATCACCCCGGATGCGCTCAGGCGCTTCACGGCGGCGGCGTACCGACTCCCCGCCGGCACGTCCCGAAAGACGGCGGCTGTCCCGGCGCTCAGGGCCTCCTCCGGCAGGGCGCGGGATAAGAGGATCGCGAGATCCGCCCTGCTGACGAGGCTGTCCGGCGGCGCGAAATCCACGTCGATCCCCCACCGGCGGCAATACGCGTAATACGGCTCATACCAGGCGCCGGCGGCGGCAAAATCCCACCCGTCGGCGTAATACCCGGACAGAAATCTGGCGCACACCGCCACTGCCTCCGCCACAGTGACCGTTCCATATGGCCCGAACCGGCCCGCGCCCTGCCCCTCCAGCAGTCCCAGCTCATAGCACTCCCGCACGCCGGCGGCAAACCAGGCCCCGGTCGGCACGTCCGTAAAGCTCCCCCGGTAGGCGCGTTTTTGCACGAAATACCCCACCGGTTCCCGCTTCGCGCCGGGGGCAAGCTCCGCAAGATACCCCTCCGTGGGCTGGACGATGAAGCTGATCCGCCGTCCCTTTCCCGTCAGGAGCGTATCGTTGAAGTCATCCCAGCTTTTTTCCGTCACCCGGACAAGCCCCTTCCCGTCGCCGTTGCCCTCCAGATACGTGATCCCCTCCCGGTCATAGCCCAGGACGATCACCGAGTGCCCCGCGCCGCCGTTGTAGCTCCCGTCGCTGTTGGCCGTGGTGCGCAGCAGCGCCCCGAGGCCCACGCCCAGCTCCGTAAAGCCCCCGTAGGAGGCCGACGCCAGATTGCCCGCCACCCGGCGGGAATGGAGCCAGCCCACGTCGTCCCCGTGGAAGGGCACGTCCCCGAACAGCGTGGCGTACACGGCGTTGGCGTATATGTAACAGGATGTCCCGGAGTATACGTTCCCCGAGGCCGACTTTACATAATATGTCTTCCCCAGGGGCGTCGACCTGGTGTTCAGCGGCGCTCTGACAGGGGATGTGCAATGTATATCCCCGTACAGCTCCACGTCCCCCGAGAGCACCCGGTCAAGGCGCTGTATCAGGATCGGAATATCTGTAAAATCTGCCGCCCGCACGTTTTCCGCCGCTTTTGCGCCCGGCTGCAGGCCCGGCAGAAGCGCCGCCAGCAGCAAAAGCGCGGCTGTAAAATGCTTCGCCCATCGTTTTTTCATGGTTCCCCTCCCGTTTTGCGATAGGTTAACATAATTTTATCGTCTCAGGAGGGAAACGTCAACCCCGTCCGGGGAATTGGTCAAATTTACATGAATTTGGTTCAGGGAGGTTCCCATGGAGCTTTTAAGGATGTTTCTCACCTTCGCCAAGATCGGCGTCATGACCTTCGGCGGCGGCTACGCCATGCTGCCCATCCTCCAGCGGGAGATCGTGGAGCGGCACCAATGGGCCACGGACGCGGAGCTCACCGACTATTTCGCCATCGGCCAGTGTACGCCGGGCATTATCGCCGTGAACACGGCCACCTTCATCGGCCGTAAGCACAAGGGCATCCTGGGCGGCATCGTGGCCACGCTGGGCGTGGTCTTCCCGTCTCTGGTGATCATCACCCTCATCGCCGCCTTCCTCACCAACTTCGCGGACATCCCCCTGGTGCGCAACGCCCTGGCGGGGGTCAACGCCTGTGTGGTGGCGCTGATCGCCTCCAGCGTCCTGAAGCTGGGCAAGACCACCCTGAAAAATTCCCCCAGCGTGGCGATCTTCCTGTGCGTCCTTGCGCTGGCCTGCGTTTCCAATTTTGTGCCCTTCCCCGCCACCTGGTGGGGAAAGCTCCTGGATACCGTCATCTCCCCCGCCGTGCTCATCGTCTGCGCCGGCGTGGTGGGCGTGATCCTCTGGATGCCCGCCGGCAGGAAGGGAGGCGGCAAGGAGTGATCTATCTCCGCCTCATCTACGAGTTTTTCAAGACCGGGCTCTTCGCCGTGGGCGGCGGCTTGGCCACCATCCCCTTCCTGCGGGACATGGGCGCCTCCACCGGCTGGTTCACCGACGCGGATCTGACCACCATGATCGCCGTCAGCGAATCCACCCCCGGCCCCATGGGCGTCAATATGGCCACCTATGTGGGCTTCCACATCGCCGGGATCCCCGGCGCGGTGCTGGCCACCCTGGGCCTCATCACGCCCTCCATCATCGTCATCCTCATCATCGCCGGCTTCCTGGCCCGGTTCCGGGAGTCGAAGCTGGTAGATTCCGCCTTCAAGGGCCTGCGCCCCGCCTCCACCGCCCTCATCGCGGCGGCGGGCCTGAGCGTGGCGAAAAACGTGCTTCTAAACCTCCGGGGAGCGGAGACCACCGCCGCCACGCTTTTCCGCTGGCCGGCGCTCCTGCTGGCCGCCGCCGTCTTTGTCTGTATGCGGATAAAGCCCCTCAGGAAGCTCCACCCCATCGTCTTCATCGCCGTCTCCGCCGTCCTGGGCGCGGTTTTCCGCTTCGCCGGGGCATAATGCGGTTGTGAATTATCCGTTAATAATCTATATTATATTCAAAAATCATATTGACAGCAATTTATATGTATGATAGAATACCGTCAGGATCCAAAACGATCATGATAAGGAGTGTCAATATGAATCTATACGATTTCACCGTGAAAACCCGTGAGGGGACGGACAAGTCCCTGGCCGATTACCGGGGCCGGGTAGTGCTGGTGGTCAACACCGCCACCGGCTGCGGCTTTACGCCCCAATATACCGAGCTGCAGGCCCTCTATGAGGCCCACCGCGAGGACGGGCTGGAGATCCTGGACTTCCCCTGCAACCAGTTCGGCGGGCAGGCCCCCGGTTCGGACGAGGAGATCCACACCTTCTGTACAGGCCGTTTCGGCATCACCTTTCCCCAGTTCGCCAAGGTGGAGGTCAACGGCGAAAACGCCGACCCTCTCTTTCAGTGGCTGGCGGCCTCCAGCACCTTCGAGGGCTTCGGCAAAGGCCCCATGGCGCTGGTGATGAACGGCGTCCTCAAGAAGATCGATAAGGACTATAAAAATAACTCCGCCATCAAGTGGAATTTCACCAAGTTCCTTATCGGCCGGGACGGCGGGCTTCTCGCCCGTTTCGAACCCACGGAGAGCATGAAGTCCGTGGCGGAAAAGGTGGCGGCGGCGCTGTGATCCGCCGCTTGGGAAATATCTGCGGAAGAAGGTCAACTTCTTGCGCGGATCAGCTTGCAATTACGGGAAGAATGGCGTATAATAAGGAAACAAGTGCAAAAATAGGAGGCAAAATCGCATGAAAACCGCCATCCGCTATTTTACGCGCTCGGGAAACACCAAAAAGCTGGCCGACGCCATAGCCGGGGCCCTGGGGATCCCCGCTCTGACGGTGGCCGAACCCCTCCCGGAGCCGGTGGACACGCTCTTTCTGGGCTGTTCCTATTATGCCTTTGACGTGGACGAGGCCGTAAAGACCTTTGTGGCGCAAAACAGGGCCAACATCGGCAGGATCGTGCTGTTCGGCACCTCCGCCATGATGAAGTCCGTCTACAAGCCCATGAAGAAGGTGGCCGACGCCAACGGCGTGGCGCTGGAGAAGGAAGATTTCCACTGCCGCGGCTCCTTCGGCCCGGCCCACAAGGGGCGGCCCGACGCGGAGGACTGCAAGCGGTGCGCGGCCTTTGCCTTGAAGGCGATTGCCGGATAAAATCGGCGTAAAAGCTCCTCGCAAGAGGGCTTTATAGGGGCGCGGAACGTGGTCATCACGGTGGGAAACCGCGCTCTCAATAAATATAACGCACGGAGGAAAATATGGAGGAAAAAATGGAAGACACCAAGTATGCCGCGTTGAGGCTGGAGAATCAAATCTGCTTCCCCCTGTACGCTTGCTCACGGGAGATCATCAAGCGCTACAAGCCCTATCTGGACAGGTTGGATCTCACATACACCCAGTACATCGCCATGATGGTCATGTGGGAACGCCGTCAGGTCAACGTGAAGGAGCTGGGCGAGTGCCTGTATCTGGACTCCGGCACCCTCACGCCGCTCCTCAAGAAGATGGAGCAGAAGGGCTATGTGGCCCGTGCCCGCTCCGAAAAGGACGAGCGGAACCTGATCGTCACCGTCACCGACGCCGGTATGGCCCTGCGGGACATGGCCGTGGACATCCCCGCCGCCGTCGGCTCCTGCGTCAACCTCACCCACGAGGAGGCCGTCACGCTCTATAACCTGCTCTACAAGGTTCTCCGCTTCGAAAACGAGGATTAATACTAATATCTAATTAAAGCAAGACATTCGCGTCGGTCTTTTTCGTGCCGCTCTGTGTCTTCTTTTAAATAGATATTAGTATAAGCCGCTCTGATTGGCCGCCCGTAAAACAAAATAAAAAGACCGTTGACTTTTACCGTGACTCCGGTGGTCAACGGTCTTTTTTTGTATTCAATTTTCACGCCTGCTTAACAAGATTAAATGCTCACTCTAAATTCAGCTTAAAAATATGGGCGTCAAAATAAGTTTCTTCTCCCCATTTTTTATAGCGCGTTTTTCTGTCCTCCGAAAACCCGAATTTGCGCAGAAGCGCCACCGACGCAAGATTGTTATCCGCCACCTCTCCCGTGACGGACTTGCCGCCCTCCGCCCTGACCCAGCGAAGGATCGCGTCAATCACTTCGGTTCCGAGGCCCTCCTTCCAATGATCCTTTGAGATGCAATACCCGATGTCGTAATTCCCGTTTTCAGGAAAAATACAGCAGGTGCCCACAGGCGTACCATCCGCTTTCCATTCAACGGTCAGATAATATCCCTCCGGATTGTCCTCCATCTCATCGACACATTTGAGATACGCCTCATCCATGTTCTCACGGACAGGGTCGCTCATATACTTTCCGTTCTCTTTGTCTCCCCACAGAGACAGCGTAAAGTCTTTATCGGACTTCCGCCAGGAACGAATCGTCAATCTTGGCGTTTCCAGGCTCTTGAGAAAAAGCATTGTGTGTTTTTCTCCTTCAAATACAGGTTTATCGAACAGCTTCCCACTTGATATTTAAGCCAGCCGCTCCAGCACCGTCAGGCGCGCGGGCTCCACCGGGCGGCCCTCCGCGTTCAGCGTCCCCAACGGGGCCGTATCTGGCCGGCTGTGGCAGTCGCTGCCGCCGGAGACAAGAAGGCCGTACTCTCGGGCGTCCCGCTCCAGCCTTTCGCATTTTTCTACGCCGTATTGGGAGTACCAGCATTCCATCGCCCCAAGGCCGTCCTCCAGAAGCTCCGCCAGCATGGCCCTGTACTCCCCCTCCGTCAACGTCCGCTTGCCCTTCTCGCCCCAGGGGTGGGCCCAGACCGCCACGCCGCCGGCGGCGCGTACGGCCCCGATGACCTCCGCCGCCTCCACCCGGTCCTCCACGGCGGGGCACCTGTCCAGGATCTCCCGGATCGCGGTGTGAAAGTCCGGCACACAGCCGTATTTCACCAGCATATCCGCCATCTGGGGCTTCCCGGCGCCGGGCAGGGCGCGCAGGCGGTTCAGCTCAGCCTCCGGGACACAAAGGCCCAGCCTTTTGATGAAGTCAATCCTGGCCTCCAGCTTGTTCCGCCGGAGCGCCCCGGCTTCCTCCATGAGCTTTCGGAAGGCCGGGTGATCAAGCCGGCACCCTAGGCCGAGGATGTGGCACTTGCCGGCCCTGGCCCTGGAGCTCACCTCCACGCCGGGGATGAAGCGCAGACCTGCGGGTGCGTCCTTTAAAAGCTCCGCCGCACCGGCGGCGGTGTCGTGGTCGCAGACGGCCAGGGTGGCGACGCCGGCCTCCAGGGCGGCCCGCGCCAGCTCCCCGGGCGTCAAGAGCCCGTCGGAGGCGCTGGAGTGGGTGTGCAGATCGACGGTACTTCTCATGCCGTTTCCCTCCCGTTCTCTTTTTTTGTTCCGATTTTCCACCAGTATACCACCCGCCGCGCCATTCGTAAAGCGCCCTGTTGCAAACGGCACGATTCTCCTGTATAATAGCTGACGGAAGGACGCGAAAAAAATGCCAAACGATTTACAGATATACATCCCTCGCCCCGAGGACGGCTGGTTTTATGTAAAAATGATGTCCGATCCGGCAACGATGGCTTATAACGCGCCATGGTTCCCGCCGGACGGGTGCATACCCGCGCCGGAGGCGGAGTGGCTGGACATACAGCGGCTTTGGATCGGTAAAGAGCCGGAGCGGTTCTACGCTTTTCTGCAACGGAAAAGCGACGGGGCGTTTGTGGGCGATATAAATTATCACTATACCCCGGAGCGCGGCTGGTGGGATATGGGGATCGTGATCTACGCCCCGGAACGGGGAAAGGGATACGGCAGGCAGGGACTTCGCCTGCTGCTGGATCGGGCGTTCAAGGCAGACGGCGTTCTCCGCCTGCACAACGATTTTGAGACGGCACGGGACGCGGCGTATCACATCCACAAGGCGGCCGGCTTTCGGGAGGCCGGCACGGTGGACGGGATCCTTCAGCTGGAATTGACCCGGGAGGAGTATTTGCGGTCTGTCACGACGGCATAAGGAGGTCAGGCGATGGATAAGACGTTTGAGAAATTTTTGCGGCGGGAGATCGACCTGGCGGCGGTGGGCGCGGTGCGCCGGACGGACAACACGCCGTATTTCTGCACGCCAAAGGGCGCGTCTATCTTCGGCTGGGCCGGGGTAGACGGGATCCACTTCTGCTTCATCCGGGGCTTCGGCGGGACGGTCTTCGCCGTCAGCCCCATGAACACCCCGCCCCACTATGTGCACCCCGTGGCCCGGAGCTTTGAGGATTTTCTGCGGCTTCTGCTGGCCTGCGGCGACACGGCGGCCCTGGAACAGGCGTGGATGTGGGACGAGGCGCAGTTTGACGCTTTCCTCCGGGAATATCCGCCCACGCCGGAGCAAAAGGAAGTCCTCTCCCAGATTGCGGAGCAGCTTTGCCTGACGCCCATGGAGCGCCCTTGGGCGTACATCCGAGAGGTCCAGTCCTCCTTCGATTACAGCAAAATCAAATATACGGAGGACTACTACGACCTGGTCCCGGAGCCTGCCGCGCAGGCGGCGCCCCCGGCATGGAAGGTCACCTTCGACGGGGGCTTCTGGGGTCATCAGGGGCGGGAGCGGGCCGGGAAGGAGCTGCCCCTGGGGAAAGAATTCACCTGGGCCGGCCATTTCTGGCTGATCCCGGCGGCGTACCTGTGCGCCGGTGGCCTGGTGCTGGATCTGTGCGCGCGGGTGGAGCCCGAGGACATCCGCGCCTTTATGGCCAGGTGGGATCTGGGGCCGGAGAACGACTCCGCTGAGAACTTCACCCGGGAACAGCAGATGCAAATGGATCTGGAAAATCCGCTCCGTATTGATCTCCGCCCCCGTGTGGAGGTAAACGGAAAGCCCCTGTCCTTTTCCCAGGGCTGCAGCGTGACCTTCAACCCCTGTGTGCCGGAGGGCTTCACCAACGAGCCGGAGGCCAAATGGGTCGTGGAGCACTACGGGCTGGACGCCTCCCGGGGATGGGTCGTTTCCCGGTACGCCTTTCCCTGGCCGGGAAAGCGCCGGCCCCAGATCAAATCGCTCTCCCTGACCATGGAGCAGCAGCCGGATCATGTGCCGGGGCCGCGCTTTCAGCCCCATCAGCCCGGGGACACCCTTGTCTTCACCCACCCGGCCAGCGGCATCGAATACACCCTGACGGTGCGGGCGCTGGAGCGGCAGACGCTCCCGGCGGGAACCTTCGGCGCGGGCGGCTTTGTCTACCCCACCAACACGGTGGCCATGAGCTACACCCTCTCCCCGGAGCCGGAGGAGAGCATCTATGTCAGCGACTGCGACGAGGGCGACAGGCCCCGGCGCGCGCAGCCCCGGGATTCCCTCTCCCCCGAGGCCCAGGGCTTTGCCGCCGTCATGGGCGTCATCGGCGGGGCGGACGGGCCGCTTGCCGTCACCGCCGGCGGAAGGGCCCAGGGCAAGCTCAGGGCCGCGTATGCCTCCCTGCATTTCCAGCCGGTGGAAAAGGACGTGGAATGGCGGGTGGAATTTTCCGTCAAGCGGTATAAGGACGCCGTCTTTACCCTTCTGTGAGGCAAGTAAAGGGCGCGAATCGGTATGATACAAGGAGCATTCAAGATGGATGAGAAAAACGGCGCCGTTCCCGCCTGCGTCCAGGTGCGCGGCGGGCGGGTGCATAATCTGAAAAACATCGACGTGGACATCCCCCTGAACCGTCTGGTGGCCGTGGCGGGGGTATCCGGGTCGGGCAAGTCCTCCCTGGCGCTGGGGATCCTCTACGCCGAGGGCTCCCGGCGGTATCTGGAGTCCCTGTCCACCTACACCAGAAGGCGGATGACCCAGGCGGAAAAGGCCCAGGTGGACGAGGTCTTATACATCCCCGCCGCCCTGGCCCTGCGGCAGAGGCCCGGCGTTCCGGGCATCCGCAGTACCTTCGGCACCGGGACGGAGCTTTTAAACTCTCTGCGGTTGATGTTCTCGCGCCTGGCCTCCCATCGGTGCCCCAACGGGCACTACGTCCCCCCGTCCCTGAACGTGGCGGCGGGGCTGGAGCTCACCTGCCCCGTGTGCGGGGAGCGGTTTTTTGCCCCCAGCGCGGAGGAGCTGGCCTTCAACAGCCAGGGCGCCTGCAAAAAATGCGACGGCACCGGCATCGTCCGCACCGTGGACGAGTCCACCCTGGTGCCCGACGAGTCCCTGTCCATCGACGAGGGCGCGGTACTCCCCTGGCAGACCCTGATGTGGTCGCTGATGAAGGATATCGCCCGGGAGATGGGCGTCCGCACCGATGTGCCCTTCCGGGAGCTCACCCCCACGGAGCGGGACACCGTCTTCCACGGCCCCGCCGTGAAGAAAAACATCATCTACCAGAACCGCACCAGCGGCGCGGCGGGAGATATGGATTTCACCTACTTCAACGCCACCTACACGGTGGAAAACGCCCTCTCCAAGGTCAAGGACGAGGCCGGCATGAAGCGGGTGGAGAAGTTTTTGAAGCAGGACGTGTGCCCCGACTGCGGCGGCACCCGCCTTTCCGAGGCCGCCCGGGCCCCCAGGCTCCGGGGCGTCTCCCTGGCGGACGTGTGTAAAATGACTCTCTCCGACCTGGTGGAATGGGTGCGCGGTGTGCCGGCGTCCCTGCCGCCGGAGATGCGGCCCATGGCGGAGAGCATCTGCCAGTCCTTCCTGGACGCGGCGCGCAGGCTCATGGAGCTGGGGCTTTCCTACCTGTCCCTGGACCGGGCGGCCTCCACCCTCTCCACGGGGGAACGCCAGCGGATGCAGCTGGCCCGGGCCGTGCGCAACCGCACCACCGGCGTGCTCTATGTGCTGGACGAGCCGTCCATCGGCCTCCATCCGGCCAATATGGAGGGTCTCGGCGGCGTCATGCGGGATCTGCTGTCCGACGGGAACACGGTGGTTTTAGTGGATCACGACACCAACGTCCTCAGCCGCGCCGACTGGCTCATCGAGCTGGGCCCGGAGGCGGGGGCCAAGGGCGGCACCGTCATCGCCCAGGGGCCCCTTTGGGAGGCCGCCCGCGATCCCGCCTCCCGGATCGGGCCGTACCTCACCGGTAAGGCCGTCATCGATTTCGGCCGGCGGGCCCGGGCGGAGGAGATGTTCGACCTGGGCGTTCTGCGTCTCTCCACCGGCCCGATCCACACGGTAAAGCCCCTGGAGATCGCCCTTCCCAAGGGGCGGCTCGTCTGTGTCACCGGCGTATCCGGCTCGGGCAAGACGACGATGGTCCTAGAGAGCCTTGTCCCCGCGCTGGAGGCCGTCCTCCACGGGAAAAAGCTCCCCGCCCATGTGAAAAGCATGGAGGCTCCGGGCATACGCCAGGTGAAGCTCATAGACGCCACGCCCATCGGCATCAACGTCCGCTCCACCGTGGCCACCTACGCCGACATCCACGACGAGCTGCGGAAGGTCTTCGCTAGAGCGCCTGAGGCCAAAAGGCGGGGCCTGAAGGCCGGGGCCTTCTCCTACAACACCGGCTCCCTGCGCTGTCCCACCTGCGACGGCACGGGTCAGATCAGTCTGGACGTACAGTTTTTGCCCGATGTGGACATCCCCTGCCCCGACTGCGGCGGTTCCCGCTACGCCAAGGCGGCGTCTCTCATCCGCCGGGAGCCGAAAAGGGGGGGCAGGGCCTGCACGCTCCCGGAGCTGATGGACATGAGCGTGGACGAGGCCCTGGAGGCCTGCGGCGATTTGCCCCTGGTTTCCCGGCGTCTGCAGGTTCTGCACACGCTGGGGCTGGGGTATCTGACCCTGGGCGAGGAGACGCCCAGCCTGTCCGGCGGCGAGGCACAGCGGCTGAAGCTGGCCGGAGAGCTGGGCCGGGGGCAGTCGGACACCGTCTTCGTCTTTGACGAGCCCACCATCGGCCTCCACCCCCTGGACGTGGAGACGCTTCTCCACGTGTTCCGGGAGCTGACGGACAGCGGCGCCACGGTCATCGTTATCGAGCACGATCTGGACGTTATCAAAAACGCCGACTACGTCATCGATATGGGCCCCGGCGGAGGCGTCCAAGGCGGCGCCGTCGTGGCCGCCGGCACCCCGGAGGAGATCGCCGCCGCCCAAGAGAGCCTGACGGGAAAATACCTCCGGTCCGGCGGCGCTGTATAGCCCTTGTCGTTTTAAAATGGCAAAGCTCCGCCAAACCCCGGAGGTTTCCCCTCCCGGATCTCTATATTGCGTATTATAACATATTCAAAAGCATTTGTCAAGCATTATTTTTAAGTATTTTGAATAATTTTTTCTGTCGCCCTTTTCACCAAACGGCGAGTAAACCTTTATCGTTTCTTCCGATGAGGTATTTTATTACACTTCTCTCTAAAAGTCGATATATAGTCTATACTTTGCTGAAATAATGGCAAGATGGAAGCGACGATATATCGGCCGGAGGCGACTATGGACACACGAAAAGCGGTTTCAACAAGGATACAGCAGCTTTGCGCCGAGCACGGCTACAACATCAACTCTCTCGCACGCTGGGCGGGGATACCGCCGACCACGGTCAAGAGCATCCTCTACGGCAGCAGCCGCAATCCCGGCGTAGTCACCGTAAAGCTCCTGTGCGACGGGTTGGGCATCTCCCTCTATGACTTCTTCAATTCGCCTCTCTTTCAAAGCGCGGAGCCGGAGGACGGCAAATAACAGCATATTGCCGCAAGAAATCGCCGCCCGGTCAAAAAGCCGGGCGGTGAGAGACTGTCGAAAAAGCCCGGACGGGCTTTTTTTGCAACTCCCAATTCCCTTTTGTGTTCCCGGAGTATCTGAGCCACGGCTGGAGTGAATATTTTTCCAACGAAGTGAATAAAAAATTTCCCGCCAGCATAATTGCTGACGGGTGATGATGCAAAATACAATGCTGTCTCAATTTGATGAAGTGGGGTTGCATGATTACTGGTTCTACAGAGTACGCAATACATGGCAGCCAGACTGTGTATAGAAGTGTGTCATTTAGTTTCTAAAGGGGTTTGCAGCGTCTCGATAAATGTGAAATTATCTGTGCGTAATCATTTTTTTATCATGAAAGTCAGCCCATCATATTTCTGTCCATCAACCTCTCGTGTGCCGATGCTGCGGTTGCACTCCACAAAGCCGAGCTTTTCGGCACAGCGGAGCATACGGACGTTACCCGACCAGGTTTGTGTGTAAAGCTCGTCCACGCCGTTCTCAAAGTAATAGTTCACAAAGGCACGGAGAGCATTTGTGCCGATACCTTTACCCCAAACATCGGATTCGCAAATGTCAATGCCAACAGCACGATAAACGGTCTGACCGTCCCTGATCTCGCCAATCCATTCGTAATTCTCGTCAATGGGATAGGAGCTTACCCAGCCAATGTGTCTGCCGTTCCATTCGATCTCAAACTTCCAACGGAGAACATCGTCGGGAAGATCTTTCACGGACTCATAGTATTCACGCCAAGAGGTGCGCTCGGTTTCCTCGCCCGATTCGATAGGCTCCCATGGCGCATCGGTATTTGACCATTCGGTTTCGGTGGTGAACCAACGCACATAGTCCTCAATGTCGGACTCAATCATATCGCGAAGAATAATGTTGTCAAATTCTATTTTCATCATCTATCTTCCATCAAATTTCGATTTGTCGAACAGTTGCCCACTCAATATTTAACATTATACCACCCAAATGCATAGAAATCTACTGTACGTTTAGACGGTTAATTAAATGTTTACAAAATTTCCGCCTATGTTGGACAGGAACTCTCCGACGATTGTGTCCTCGTCCAGAGCGTTCCTATCCGCAGCCCTGAACGTTTCGGAATTGACGGTGAGTTTTATTCATGCTGATTGATAATTGTTCATGCTTTTGACCGGGAACACAAAGTCGAATTGGGACTTCGGCAAAGGGAAACGTGCGGGGGAAATTTCTGAATTATGCGAAATTCAGAGAAAATTACCCTGCTGTCACGCTTCTCGCACCGTCGTTGTCGCGGAAGTTGCGATACCTCACCTCCGCGCCAGCGCGAAGAATCAGTCGCGGACTTCACTCCAACATTTCCCCACCGGGCAGCGGCCCGGATGGGGCCCCATGAGCACACTTGGGCGACAAAAGGGATTTTTCCCGACGCACATGTCATCGGGAAAAATATTGAATTTGAGCTTTTTGACAAGCTGACGCCGCCCGGCCAAAAGCCGGGCGGCGAACTTTAAATTTTTTTGTATCTTTTTCCCCGGTTATGACACTAACAAATGCAGGGGGTGATGGGCATGGACGAGTTTCAGGAGGTCTTTGAAAAATACGCCCCGGTGGTGTACCGGTTTCTGCTGTCCCACTGCCGGGATCCGGAGCTGGCGGACGAGCTGACCGGGGAGACCTTCTATCAGGCGTACCTGCACATCGGCTCCTTCCGTGGAAAATGCCGGATTGAGACGTGGCTGTGCCAGATCGCGCGGAATGCCCTCAGCAAGGAGCGCAAGCGGCGCGGGAGGCTTACGGAGCTTGACCCGGAGGCGGTGAGCCCGTCGCCCGATCTCTTTTCCCGGTTTTCCGACCGGGAGCAGGCGCTGCAGATCCACAGGCATCTCCACGCCCTGCCCGAGCCGTACAGGGAGGTATTCACTCTGCGGGTCTTCGGCGATCTGAGCTTCAAGGACATCGCCGGGATCTTCGGAAAGACAGAGTCCTGGGCGAAGGTCACCTACTACCGGGCCAAGGACAAGCTCATTGAGAAAATGGAGGTCAAACATGAAGATTAACTGCCAAATCGCCGGGGATCTGATGGCCCCCTATCTGGACGGCACCTGCTCCGAGGACAGCAAAAGGGCGCTGGAGGAGCACATCGCCGGATGCGAGAACTGCCGGGGGCGGCTGGAGCGCATGAGGGAGCCCGCCGCCGGAATGGAGCCCGCCCCCGAGGCGGTGAAGCTCACAGGCTACGCCAGGCGGGTAAAGAAGCGCCGGGCCGTCATCGCCGTCACCGCTGTCCTTATCTTCCTGGCCGCCGCCGGTTTCTTTGTCCATACCGTCGTCAATCTGGCGCTGAAGGATATGGAGGCCAGGGAGAACCCGCACCTGTTCAGCCAGCCGCCGACGGAGGACACCGATCCCAACACGGACCACTCCGATTACCAATGGGATCCCACGAGATGGGAGGGCGTCACCGATCTGACCGCCGGCCCTCTGGAGACCACCGCCGGGGAGGTGAACAGCTACACGCTCTTCACCAACTCCACCGAGATCAAGGTCACCGTGGACGGCATGGAGGCGGTCATACGGCTTTCGTTCGCCGAAGACGAGACGAATCTCACTCTTCTAAGTTATAGGGGAACCATGGCGGTTTTTAAGAACTTGGACTCCGCCTATCACTACCGCGTCACCGTGGATGCCCCGCCGGACACCCCCGTTACCGTCTCCGACGGGTATGACACGCCGGTCACCTTTGAAAACAGCCTCCGGTACGTCCTCCATGAGCTGTTCGGGATCGGGAGGGATCCCTACGCGTTGAGTTGAACGGGGTTTCCCGGGGGTGGGGAAATGATTGGAAAAGCCCGTCAGGGCTTTTTCCGACAGTATAAACGCGGGGGCAAAAGCCCCCGCGTTTTCTCATGCCGGTCTTGATTCAAGATACGCCCTGTCGGGGCAGAGGTCTATATCCTCGTTCCAGTAAATGCACAGGCCGTCTGCCCGAGCTTTCGCAAAGAGCGCCGGGTTTTCCAGCGGCTTATATAACGGCATTTTGAGCATGGGCTTCATATCAAAAATCCGTTTTTCTCCGTTCTGGAACGTGATCAGCAGCTCCCTGTCCCCTGTCGGCTCCACCGCGATAGGTCTCGGATTCATAGGCTCCTCCCTTCATCTGAGAGGGTCGATTCTTTTATATTTATTATAATCATCTTTTTCCGAAATGTAAACAGGCAAACGGGAAAATCCCGCGTCTGCCTTCAGACTTCCGTTATACGCCGTAGGGGCGAGGTTAAGCCGGTTCCACGACGACGCAGCGGGGTTAATTTGTCGGATTATTTCTGGAATTCGGTAAAATGATTATGCAACATTGATGTTGCAATTTTCCCTGCCGGCGCTATAATGTGGCAGGTTTGAAGAAAAACCGCGACGCATTTTTTCGGGAGGCATTTTCCATGACCCGCGATTTGACAACCGGCAGGCCCATGAGGCTGATCCTCGGCTTTGCCCTGCCCACGCTTTTCGGGCTCCTGTTCCAGCAGATGTACAGCATGGTGGACACCATGATCGTCGGCAAGCTCCTGGGGGCACAGTCCCTGGCGGCGGTGGGCGCCACGGGGTCGGTGAATTTTCTCATCATCGGCTTCTGCACCGGCGTCTGCTCCGGCTTTGCCATCCCCGTGGCCCAGCAGATGGGCGCGGGCGACCATGAAAAGATGCGCCGGTATGTGGCCAACGCCGCGTATCTGTCCGTGATCTTTGCCCTGGTGATGACGGTGGCTACGGGCCTTCTGTGCCGGCGCATCCTCGTCGCCATGCACACGCCGGAGGATATCATCGACATGTCCTACAGCTACATCTTCGTCATCTACATGGGCATCCCGGTGACCTATCTCTACAACCTGCTGGCGGGGGTCATCCGCTCCCTGGGGGACAGCAGGACGCCTGTCTATTTTCTGGCGCTGTCCTCGGTTTTAAACATCGTCCTGGACGTGACGCTGATCCTGGCCTTCCATCTGGGCGTGGCGGGAGCGGCTGTCGCCACTGTTGTGTCCCAGGGGGTCTCGGGCGCGGCGTGCCTCGTCTTTGTGCGGCGCAAGTTTCCCATTCTCCGCATCTCCCGCTCCGAGCGGCGCTTTCAGGCCAGGCTGTGCCTCGATCTTCTGTCCATGGGCGTGCCCATGGGGCTTCAATACTCCGTGACGGCCATCGGATCGGTGATCCTCCAGTCCGCCGTCAACCGTCTGGGGAGCCTCTATGTGGCCGCCGTCACCGCCGGTTCCAAGGTGACGCAGCTGCTGGCCTGCCCCTTCGACGCCATGGGCGGGGCTATGGCCACCTACTGCGGGCAGAACGTGGGCGCCCGAAAGCTGGAACGGCTGGGCCGGGGCGTCCGGGACTGCTCGCTGCTGGGGCTCGTCTGGTCCTGCGCGGCCTTTGCGGGGATGCTCCTTCTGGCCCCCTACTGCGCCATGTGGTTCATCGATCCCCGGGAGACGCAGGTGGAGCTGCTCACCGCCCTGGCCAGCCGCTTCATCGTCCTG
Source organism: uncultured Oscillospiraceae bacterium (assembly GCA_947589545.1). Lineage (GTDB taxonomy): Bacteria > Bacillota > Clostridia > Oscillospirales > Oscillospiraceae > RUG626. Next base: position 34,958 of record CANQBA010000039.1, read on the forward strand.
AACACCGCGTTCTTCTTCCCCCTGGCGCTGGTGAACATCGTCCGCTTCTCCATCCAGGGCATGGGCTACTCCCCCTTCGCCATCCTGTCGGGCGTCTTCGAGATGGCGGCCAGGGCCGTGGTGGGCAGGGTCTTTGTGCCGATGTTGGGCTATGACGCGGCCTGCGCCGCCTCCCCCGCCGCCTGGATCGCCGCCGATATCTTCCTCATTCCCGCCTGCGTCTGGTGCATCCGGCGTCTGCGGGCGCGCCTGACGGGCGTGCTTCCGGCGCCGCGGCACACACCTGCGCCGCGCTTCCGGCATGGGAACGTTTGATAATACTGAGGGCCGGTCAGTGACCGGCCCTCAGCTTTTTGGGGGAAAATGTCGGAAATTGCCGCCGGTGCTGGACAATTTGCTGTTGCAAAGGCGGGGATTCTGTGGTATCTTGTAAACAGGAATATTTTAAATATTGGAAGGAGCTTGAGCATGGACAAGGCAAGGATCAACGCGGCCATTTCGCGGGCAAAGGTCTATATCGACACCCTGACGGTGAACTCCGACGTCAACGTTCCGGAAGCCGTGGTGGCCGATGAGCACAGCTTTTTCACCTGGGACAATGAGAAGCGCACCCCCTCCGAGAAGCCCTACCTCTTTGACTGGAGCTATTATAACGGCGTGGTCATGGAGGGCCTTTTCGACATCACGGAGGCCGGCGGCGACGAGGACGGCGCGTATCTTGACTACGTCCGCCGGTACCTGGACGCCCTGCTGATCACCGGCCCCGACGGGAAAAAGCACATCAGCCGGAACCTGGGCGGCTATGTGGATCACCACGGCGCGGACTGCTACAAGACCGCCGCGCTCCTGGTGCGCGCCTCCGACGGCGAGGACGACTACATGGAGGTCTGCCGGGAGCTGTACCGGGATCTGACCGATGAAAGTTATGTAAACTCCACAGGCCACATCGTCCCCAAGGAGTACACGGAGGCGGCTCTGGGGCACAACTACTGGCACAGCTGGGCCCACGACAAGGCGCCCAAGTACAAGGTCTGGCTGGACGGCATCTATATGCTCCAGCCCTTCATCGCCCACTTTGCCGACATGACGGGCGACAAAAAGCAGCTGGCGCTGGTAAACGAGCGGCTGAGCTGGGTGGCCTCCACCCTGCTGGCCCCCGACGGCATGTACTACCACGCGGCAAACTCCGCCGCCGACGTGTGCCCCTTCCACTGGACGCGGGCTATGGGCTGGTACGGCATGGCGATGGTGGACGTGATGGAGGTCCTGCCGGAGGCGTATCTGGAGGAGCGCAAGGCGGCCCTGAAGCTCTTTGTGGACGGGATGCTCAAATACCAGAAGCCCGAGGGCCTGTGGACGAATGTGGCCGACTGGCCCACCACGGAAACCAACAGGCTGGAGACAAGCGGCACGGCTATGATCGTCTATACCATTTTGAAGGGCGTGCGTAACGGCTGGCTGGACGAGTCCTACAGAGAGGCCGCCGTCCGGGGCTTTGTGGCTATGGCGGAGCTGAAGATCCGGGGCGACCACCTGGAGGACATCTATCTGAAGGCCAGCGCCAACAACACCAACAACTACGAGCTGCCGGAGTACTATCTGGCCGACGAGGGCAAGGGCGCGGGGCCGTTCATCATGGCCTATTCGGAGATGCTGTATCTTTGACGCGGCTATTCGAGCACTCTTTGATCCATCGGAGAACGTATGACAAGGATCCTATTTTGCTGCCATGGAAACATCTGCCGCAGCCCCATGGCGGAGTTCGTGATGAAAAAGCTGGCCGCCGAGACCGGCGCGGAGATCTATGTCGAGTCCGCCGCCACCAGCCGGGAGGAAATTGGCAACCCCGTCTATCCCCCGGCGCGGCGGGAGCTGGCCCGTCACGGCATCGGCTGTGAGGGCAAGCTGGCGCGGCAGATCACGCCGGCGGATTATGGCCGCTTTGACCTGATCGTCGGCATGGATCATGCCAATCTGCGCAATATGCTGCGCATTTTAGGCGGCGATCCGGAGGGAAAGGTAAAGCTGCTTCTGGACTTCACGTCCCACCCCCGGGACGTGGCCGATCCCTGGTACACCGGGGATTTTGACGCCACCTGGCGGGACGTGAACGAGGGCTGCCGGGGGATTTTGGACGAAATCAGCAGGCGATAATGTGAAAGGGCCGCCCGCGGGCGGCCCTATTTTTGCATTTTTTACGTCCGGGGCGGTTCGATGGACTTCAACGCCTTGCGGAACTGGAAGGAGAACAGGGTCACGGTGAAGGTGACGGCCAGGAAGTCCGCCATGGGCTCGGCGGTGTAGACGGCCATGGTCTTGTCCTCCATCAGGAGGGGCATGATGTAAATGAGGGGCAGGAGCAGGACGAATTTCCGCACGATGGCTACCACGGCGCTGGCGGCGGCCTTGCCGAGGCTGACGAAGGTCATCTGGCAGGCGATCTGCGCGCCGAATAGGAACATCACGGCGCAGTAGACCCGCAGCGCCCGGGAGGCGAAGTCCACCAGCTCCGGTTTTGAGTTGAACATGGTGACGAACGCCTGGGGGAAGGCCATGATCAGCGCCCAGAGGACGGTGGAATATGTGAGGCTCGTGATCAGCAGGAGCTTGAACACCCGCTTTACGCGGGCGGCGTTTCCGGCGCCGAAGTTGTAGCTGGAGATGGGCTGGGCGCCCTGCGCCAGCCCCTGCAGGGGCATCATGGCGAACTGCATGACGGAATAGAGGATGGTCATGCTCCCCACCGCCACAGTCCCTCCGTAGGCGCGCAGGGAGGTATTGAAGCAGACGGAGATGACGCTCTCGCTGGCCTGCATGACAAATGGCGCGACGCCCAGGGCCACGCAGGGCAGAAGGAGGTTGGGACGGATCTTCAGGGAGTCCCGGTTCAGGCGGAGGATGGACTTGCGGCCGGACAGGAACCGGACCACCCACAGGGCGGAGACGGCCTGAGAGATCACCGTCGCCAGAGCCGCGCCGCGAACGCCCAGACGGAACAGGAAGATGAAGACGGGATCCAGGACGATGTTCAGTATGGCCCCGATGAGCACCGTGTACATACCGGTTCTGGCAAAGCCCTGGGCCGTTATGTACTGGTTCATCCCCAGGGTCACCTCCACAAACACGGTGCCCAGGGCGTAGACGGACATGTACTGGGTGGCGTAGCCGACGGTACTCTCCTCGGCCCCGAAAGCCAGGAGGAGGGGCCTGTTCCACAAAAGCAGGACGGCCGTCAGCGCGGCGGAGACGATGATCTGCGCGGAAAAGCACCCGCCCATGGTGCGTTGGGCGGACTGATTATCGCCCTTGCCCATGAAGATGGACGCCCGGGGCGCGCCGCCCTGACAGATGAGGGAGGCGAAGGCCGAGACGAACATGATGATGGGCATACAGACGCCCACGCCCGTCAGGGCCAGGTCGCCGTCGGCGCCCATGTGGCCGATGTAGATCCGATCCACGATGTTGTAGAGCATATTGATGATCTGGGCCGCGATGGTGGGGATGGCCAAACGGAACAAAAGCCGTCCCACCGGTTCTGTTCCGAGAAATTCGTTGTCCTTGTTCATAAAACCGATCCTCCTGTTCGCGGAATAGTATACACCCGGAAGCGAAAAATCTCAACAGAAAACGGAAGAAGGCCGCTGGCGGCCCTCTTCCGTTTTTCAGCCTGTCGACAAACACCGCCCCTCGGCTTGGGGCGGTGTACTGTTCTGTATATTCCAGAAAAAAGCCCCGCTAAGAGCGACGCAAGAGAGCGGTAGTACGCCCTCCACTTGTCGCTCCAGCGGTTTCTTGCCAGCTTCTTTAAATTCATGCATGCGTAGTGAGCGCGGCCTTGACTCGCTGCCTCGCTCTGCCGTATTCCTGCGTGCAGCGGAACCCGTGGAGCTCCTTCGCCACCGCAAACACGCGCTCGATCGTCTCCTGCCTCCGCTTGTAGATCTCCCGCAGTCCGGGTGTGTACTCGTTCTCTATCGCCTCCTCCAACGCCTCCTGCCACACATGGCGCGTCACTACCTTCTGG
>CANQBA010000040.1 GCA_947589545.1 uncultured Oscillospiraceae bacterium
GGATTAAGTTCATCTACATTAAATAAATCCAAGCGCCATGATAAATATGGAAAACCTAAATGGATTGGCACAAATACGCTTACTAAAATATTAAATAAGTTTAATATGACTATTATAGATTTCTATAAATATTTCCCTAAACACGATGATTGATTGTCGATAGCAAACACCCCGCAAAATCGTATGATTTTGCGGGGTTGTCTGGAGTGATTAATCCTACTGCACGATGTCGCAAGAGTGCGATTAATCTCACTTAACGATATCACAAGGTGGCAGGAATTTAATAAAATCCTGTAGTGTGGTATTAGTCGCCTGAAGTATTTTATAAATACTGTAAGTAGATGGCCAGTGTTCTTTGCCGGTCGAAGTGATGCGCTTTGATTTGTTGAAAGTGGTTTTATCTAGCCCGCTTAATTTAGCCAGTGCCGAGCAACTCAAGTTTTTGCTTTCTGCAAACTTTTCAATGGATTCCCATAATGCATTACAATTCATTTATATCTCCTTTCTTTTATCTATATGAATTATTTCATAAAAACATTAATAAACCTAGGAGATTAAAATCCTATGTTTTAGGCATAAAAAAGCCCCCGGAGAAGAGGCTCAACTAACTAAAGATGTATAAAAATGGGTATAAACTGGCTCGGGCAGCTGGACTCGAATCAGCGACATACATACGGATTAACAGTCAATTGTATAGGCGGCCAAAAAAAATCGCCGTAAGCGCTTAGAAATACTAAGGTTTTTTATTTTGACGCTATTTTTTATGTGTTTTTTTATGTGCAAATATGTGTTTTTATAATACAACTCAGGGAAGTTTCAGGAACCTCCAGAAATCAAAAAGTAAAGTTTGTAATGCATTACATGTGATTTCTACTCTGAAATCAGATGAGTTTCAACTTATACTAGAATTTACATTTGTATTATGAAAATAACGATAACCCATTACGGCAGATTTTTATTACGAAATAAATCCCCAAATCATTATACATATCACCCCAGACAGACTTAACATTGTTTGCATATTGATACTTCATAGTTATGAAAAATTCAAACTATGAAGTAATCAAACAATCGATTCAACCGAATAAATTTGATATAGTGTCGAACACAAGACGAAAATAATGTGTGCAGTCGGTGTTGTTTTTTTTGGAGCAAGGTAATTCTCAAATTAGATTGAAATAACATATGGCTGTCGCTATACTTTTTATTAAGAAAAACGAAAATAGGATACATATGATGGTGAAAAGAACAGGAAACAGAAAAGCAATATTTATCAAAAAAGGATGGTTCGTATTCTGGTGCCTTGTGTGTCCACCAATTGCTTTTTTGTACGTCGTTTGCGCAGACGGAGTGGAGATATAAGCTTTAAACAGGTATAATATAGATGAGGTATAAAAGATGTCTGAAACAATAATCGCTTCTTTGGTAGCTGCCGGTGGGGTTGTAGTTGGCTCAATAATCACTTTAGTTGGACTCGGTGTTCAATATTGGTTACAAGCTCGCAATGAACGAAAGTTACGTATAATGCAAAAACGAGAAGAATTGTATATCAATGCCTGTCAGGTGTTAATGGAACATGATAAATATCGTCGTAATCATCAATGGCCCCAAAAGTGTAAGGATATGTTCAATTCACTTCAAGGACAAATGATAATATATGCCTCTAAGAAAATTTATGACGAATATTATAAATTAGATTCCGAAATATGGCAATGTTATGATAAAATGAATGAACGTGAAGCAATAGAAGCTAAAGCGGATGAAATAGCAGATAAAATTGTGGTGTTTGGAACAAAAATGCGCAGAGAACTAGGAATAAGAGGTGGGCTGAATAATTGATTTATGTTTGGCTCTTTAATATTTATTGCAAATAGATATAATCCGATACAATAGATTCCTAACTACTAGACAAAGGTATGTTCATTTTTTTGTAGGTTTCTTATTTAATTGTTTCCATTTTTCAAAAACTTCTTTTGATGCAAAACTTTTTAAGAGTTTCTCCGGATTTTTATGAAGTTCTTTTTCAATTTCTCTTTCTGCGCCTTCTTTGTACCTAGTGGCTACAGTTTTTGCTCCTGTTTTTTCCTGATCCATGAAAGAATGATTTATTATTTGTTTATCTTTTATCCATTTCATGTGTTTTGCAATTTTTGCTAAATGACTAGTGTCAAATTTCATCTGACCATATTTTTCAATAATTGTCGGTTTAATCATAACAACCATTTCAGATGGCAAAATCTTTTTTGGTGTAGCAACCATGATAACTTTGTCTTTTTCTGCTAGCTGTTCTGCAATAATTGGATCGTCAACAAAAACGGCCGTCTGTCGTAAATCTTCATGCGCAATATTTTTATATGGTACTATGCGAACTTTTAGTTTAAAAAATGGGCTCTCTAGAACAGATGCAGACAGAGTACCATAAAATTCTTTATGAAACTTATCTAATTCCTGACAGGTGATGGGCTTAGAAAATTCGTGAGAAAATTGTATCGCGGATGTCAACAAAGTTTGCAGCGAAGAGCTTGTACCGAATTCTGTTTTTATTATATTTTCATAACAATATAACCAGGCCTGACAATGACCATACGTATAGTCATCAACATTGTTTAATTGATGTTCTATTAAATCTCTAGCCGCCTTAAAATATGCAATTAAGGCATCAAAAGCGTCTAAAAATGCTTTGTCATATTTTTTTATTGTATTTTTATCACTACGAAAAAGCTGAAAACATTTAGAATGATCAAATAAATATGTTTCGTCTGCTTTTTTCTCAGTGTAATTCCAACTGTTTTTTTCAAAAATTGCATGAAATAGTGACGTAAAACCAATGGTCATTAGAACTATGAAACTTTCTGTTTTAAAAGTAGTCAGAGGATTGTTGTAATGTTGTACTGCCGATAATATAGCATTTCTTGATTTTTCTAAAAACTTTTCACACCGATAAGAGTTCTTTGTTTTTAAGCGGGTTTGAGAAAAGAATTGTTTAAATTGTTCCAACGTTACTATGTGCCCAAAGTTGTTAATTGGTATATAATTCTTTCCATCTCGATGTACAATGTTGCCTATCTTCCATAAGCTTTTTTCTGTGGTTTTAACAGTCCAACCAGAGGCTTGTGCCAGTTGAGACAAAGTGAAGGATGTGTGACTTTTAATGAATTTATAAGCGTTCTCAATTTTAGTAGTTTGTCCCATAATTTATCCTTAATTACTTTTCGGCACCGGCAGCCCGAATTTTTGCAATGGGATATATTCAAAATAGTACGAACAACCAACCGAAATGATGTAATCCAATACATCTTGATAGCACGGTTGTTTGAACCAGTCGCTGAGCAGGTAGATATATTCCACCTCCATATTCAACTGTGCCAACAGTTTCTTATATTGCTTTTTCTTAAAATCACAGGTTTGCAATTTTTCGTCTACAGAACCAGCAACCTGTTGGAACTTACATTCAATTATAAAGAACGTGTTGTTGATGACGACATATATGGAATCGTCCGGCAACAAGCGTTTGGATAAAATAGAACGCCACTCAATTCCGCGATATTCTAAAAATTTATATAATGCTGTTTTCTTGAAAATGAATGCAACATCTTCGTCTTTATACAAAACGGTGACCCAACCTTGTTTGTTATCCACACAACTATATCCAGGTTGAGAACATAAAAAAGTGCGCAAATCAGTCTTGCCTTCAAAGACTAACCCTGTTTTCGTGTTCGCGCCACCAATACCATTTGCCTTCATTTTTTATCCTTCTTTTCAGATGCATCATATAATCTTTTTTCGGCCAATTCAACAAATTGTGATTCCATGTCTATGCCGACAAAGCGTCGTCCGTGTTTAAGTGCCGCGACACCGGTGGTGCCACTGCCCATAAAGGGATCCAAAATCAAATCGCCCGGATTTGTGGATGCCAGAACAATACGTTCTAATAATTCAACCGGTTTTTGGGTCGGGTGTTTGCCATATACCTTTTCAGACTTTGTTGGCGTTCCGATTGCCCAGACACTACGCATTTGGCAATCCGGCTTTTTTATAAAATCCTTTGGGAATGAACCGTTTTTCATCGCCTCATAATTGAACGTATGTTTTGCATTTTTTGACTTTCGCGCCCACAGCAGCGTTTCATGACTAGCCGTGAAATAGCGACACGACATGTTCGGGCTGGCATTCGGCTTAAACCAAGCAATGTCGTTCAATATATGAAACCCAAGCAACTGCATTGCAAAGCCACACGAATATATACTGTGATATGTACCACTGACCCACAGGGTTCCATTCGGTTTCAATACGCGATGACACGCGCAAAGCCATTTCTTATGGAATTCAAAATCATCGCTTAGGCCATGCGATTTATCCCAGTCACCTTTGTTTACAGAAACCACGCAACCATTTTGACACGTAATACCGCCATTGGACAGCAGGTACGGAGGGTCTGCAAAAATCATATCAAATGTATTTTCTGGGATTTCTGCCAATTTTTCCAAGCAATCGGCACAATAAAGACGGTATTGCTTTTTAATCATAATTCGTAATCAACAACTCATGAATCTCGCCGCGGCCATCCGCCTTGGCGTTTATCATACGCTTGGCCAGAATCCGATTTATGTTATAGTCCCGGTATAAGTCGTCAAAGAACAAGTCATTAGCATAATTTGTTGGATCTGAATTGCTGAGCATCTGTAATGCGCCAGCATGATGGCATTTATCAAATATTGTTTTCAGACGTATTTGTTCTTCATCATCAAAGTCGCCAACTGCATACGAATTAAATGATGATGTTTCACGGATTGGGCGATACGGTGGGTCATAGTATATAAATGTGTCCGGTGTCACAAAATCAACCGCACACGCAAAATCGCATTGCATAATGGTTGCAATTTGCAAGGCCTCGGACACATTGCGCAGGTTGTCTTCGTCCAAAATGCGCGGATTTGTATATTTGCCCATCGGAACGTTAAACAGATTCTTGCTGTTCACACGGAACAAACCATTAAAACAAGTTCTGTTCAAGAATATAGTCAACGCCGCTCGGCGAACAAATGACGTCCGATAAGCGTTGACATCAATGTTTTTATCCAGTGAATTATATTCATCTCGTCTGGCGTAATAATAAGCCTTGGCGTCTTCTGTCAAACGATATTCGGTCTGAATCTTATTTAGTTCCAGTATCAGACTTTCAACATCGCGTTTTATGACATTATACAGAATGACCAGTTCCGGATTCACATCAAACAGAAAAGCTTCCTGGATTGGATAATTGTTATAGATATCAAAGAATACGGCACCGCCACCAACAAATGGCTCTATATACCGCTTGATTCCACCCATTTTCAGTTTTAATGGCAATTTTTGTTCAATTTGGTCTAGCAATTGACCCTTGCCACCGGCCCATTTTAACACGGGCTTGCAATCTGAATATTCTGGCAATCGCGCAGGTATAGCAATCAATCCAAATCCTTTCTTTAAGACGATTGTAGAAAAAAAGACTGATACAAATCAAGGTATTTTACGAGTGTGATTACATATCAAACGGTGTTTTTTGTTCGTCGATTTCTTCGGTGGGGCGCAGTTTATAGCCTTTGCAATTCCAGAAAGAGTCACAAGCCACAGTTTTGTTTTTTGGGGCTAAATAAGGCGTATGCTTGACATCTGTCTGGAATTGCGCGATATCGATAGCACATATCCTGAAGAGGACATTTTTTATTGGCACACATTGTTATGTCTGGCATTTTAGTTACTCCTTATATTTATCTTGTTGCGATTTCCAAATGGCAACCATCTGAGTAAACTTGCGCTGGAGGTGGAGTAGGAGACCAGCCTGACGGCCGGTAAGACGGTCCTCGTTTGTTTTACTGATGGCGGCCTCTGATTTATGCATATTGCGTATAGCGGCAAAGTACAGCATCGCAAAGTCTGTGTGGTTATTGGGCACAATATCAACAAAATGAGTGTAATTCATAGACAATCCTTTCTGATTGTCGCATTTGTCCTGTGTTTCGTTTTGCGCTGGCCGTCTAGGGACGCCCAGCCGTCATGTTCTTTCTGTATAGCTGCTATGTAGAAACATGTGTATTTCCGAGTGTATCGTGGTGTGTCTAAAACAGTCTAAATCCGAAAGTGTTAAATCAAAAAAACCGCTAAATCATATGATTTTGCGGTGTGTTGAGTGCGATTAATCCTACTTAACGATATCGCAAGGTGGTAAGAACTTTATAAAATCCTGCAGTGTAGTATTCGTTGCCCGAAGTATTTTATAAATACTGTAAGTAGATGGCCAGTGTTCTTTGCCAGCTGAGGTGATGCGCTTTGATTTGTTGAAAGTGGTTTTATCAAGTCCGCTTAATTTAGCCAGTGCCGAGCAACTCAAGTTTTTGCTTTCTGCAAATTTTTCTATGGATTCCCATAATGCATTACAATTCATTTATATCTCCTTTCTTTTATCTATATGAATTATTTCATAAAAACATTAATAAACCTAGGAGATTAAAATCCTATGTTTGTAACAGCGTTATTTCTGGACATTTAGCACAATATTAAAATCATAAAACCGCCAAACAATAGTTAAGATATTATTCATTGATTTATAAACCCGCCACTGATAACATAAAATAACCCAGAGGAGAGTCAATGAATACCAAAAATATTTGTATAAAATCGTTACTGTAAAAATTGTTCAGCCAGTCTGCACCAAACACCCTAAGCACGGTTGGGAATCCCCGGTAAATTACGGATATATCCCCGGAACCTTTTCTGGTGATGACGAAGAACTAGATGCATACGTTCCGGGGCCCGATTTGCCACTGAATGAGTTTACAGGACGTTGTATCACCATAATCCATAGCACAAACGATAAAGACGATAAACTGGTTGTAGTTCCTGACAGTCTTGATTTAGATGAAAAAATGAGATAGAACAAGAAACCGCTTTCCGAGAACAATGGTTTGAACACATTATTATCAGGGAATAATGAATACAATCAAAGGATTAACATGCCAGAAATATGTTAAAAATTTTGATAAAACAAAAACTCTTTTTGAAGCGCCCGATGCGTCTGAAAATTTTATTTTGATTAATAATTTTTAATTTTTGCACTTTTCAAGATGACTGTTGATTATTGACGCAACACCCAACATAATTATGACGACATGCCAAAAATATTTACGATTGGTTTTAGTGGTAAAAGCCCAGACGCGTTTATAGATGTGCTAGACGCGGCGCGTGTGCGCGCTGTTTGGGATATTCATTTGTGGAGAACGAGCACATACGTACCATTTTACAGTGGCGTTAATTTGCGCGCTGTGCCGAGGTCACTATATGAATACCACCCGGAGTTTGCGCCGAGCACAAAAATTCTGACCGATTACAAAAACGGTCGCATTACTTGGCCCGATTATGAACGCATGTATCATGAACTGCTGACTACACGCCACCCGACCGCGAGACTCACCCCAACCGACCTTGACCGCATTTGTCTGTTGTGCACAGAAAAATCCGCTCTGCAATGCCACCGTCGCCTTGCCGCCGAATACATCGCCACCCAATTCCCAGACATCGAAATCTTGCATTTATAGAAACATTCAACAAGATTCCTGTAGTGCTTTCTATATACTTTCTATAATTTGAACGTTAGTATAATATAAAAACTTACAAAATGACGCTCTTGTAAAAAGCAGCCTATTCCAGTATTCCTATTAAAGGTATTTTTTGATTTTGCAATAATATTTTACACATTTTTTAATATTGGGAGATTGTATATATCTAATAATGGAATAAATTTAACCAAAACAGATTAAAACAAACTAATTATTTGCTAGAAGCTTCTGTTCCATTTTCGTTTCTATTTGTTTCCAGTTTGGGAATTTAGATTCTAATAAATTGTAAAACGAGGAATTATGCTCTTTATAATAATAATGACACAACTCATGCGCTATTATAAAATCTATCGCTGACTTTTGAGCCTGAATTAGACATGGGTTTAAAATAATTGTGTTGGTTTTATGTAAATAACTTCCCCATCGCCGACTTAATTTACGAATTTTTATTTTTGACATTGGTGTTTTATCAAACATAGAATGCACATAAATCAATCGTTCTTGAAATATCATAGATGCGCGACTATATAACCATTCTTCTAAAAATTTTCTGTTTTCAACATCTTTTTTAACAAAAGGTGTATATAAAACGATTTTATTTTTTTCTATTTTAATAGTTTTTTGTAAATTTTTAACAACCGATAATTTATACTGTCGTCCCAAATACAATATTGAACTTCCAGATAATTTGGTCAAAACCATACAATTACAGAATTGTTTAAAATATCTGAGTTGTTTTATTAACCATGTTCGTTTCTTGTTTATGAACGTGTTTATTTCCTCATCACTTGCTTGGTGTGGGACTTTGATAACAACATGCATATCAGGGAACACGCGAATAGATAGGCTTTTTCGCGTTTCCTTGATAAGTTCCGCCGAACAAATTCCTTTGATTTCCATTAAATGTTACTCTTGTTTTCTACTGCTATTTCCCAACATTTGTTAGCAATTATTTCAGCCTGTTGTGTGGTAATATCAACTTTTATATCATCTAATAAGAAGTCTTCAATTTCAATTATGACGGATCGTTTAACAGATAAATTTGTTTCAAAATCAACAATTTTATGCTCTTGAATGATTCCAACTATATGTTTAATAACATCTGCGAAATCATCTTTACTAATCCCAGTGCCTTCTACATATTCCCAAGTATTTCTAAAAAAAGCATGTGTGTGTTTTTGATTATGTAAAGATTCCGGAATATCTGAGTCTTCATAATTTTCAACTTGTACTTGAATACATTTTGCTTTATCAAATAGTGCAGCAATATCTTCTGATTTTGCGTTTCGCAATTCTTCTAATAATTTGTTAATTCTGTCTGAAAAATTTTTATAAAATACTTCATCTTGTTTATAACGTTCACTTATAACTCGGCTAGTTTGTGCAGCAATTGCTTTGGCCTGAGACCGCTTGGATAATCCATGTTTTTCATCTTCTATAAACTGGTTAAATTCTCTCATATCAGTCAAACTAATTTCTTGGGATAACACCTCTACATCATTAGCAGTCACATATTTGTCTAATAATTTACGTAATTGGTCTTTATATTTTGAAAAATCAACAGTTTCACCATTTGCAAGTTGTGCTGTTTTTTTTATTTCTACAAATCGTTTTAAATCCAATTTATAGCGTTTAAGCTTTTCTTCATCAAATTTTTCATAAAAATCATATAAACATGAGCAAGCATAAAATGTTTTTATAAAATTATTTACATTTTCATAGAATTCTTTTTTCAATTCCTCGTTTTTTGGATCTAATAATTTTTGAACATAAGCATCAGTATTATGAACATCTTTAATATCCGCAAACGCACTGTATAATTTTTGATACAAACTTTCTAACATTTCTATTTGTTCGTCTGTATCCAGTAAGGCACGATTTATATCACTGGGATCATAGTTAGAAAATAATTCCAACGCATTTTTCAAATTTTTGGCATTTTTAGAATAATCTATAATCAGACCATTTGTTTTTGCTTGTTTGTCTTTGTCTCCATCAAATAAACGATTGACCCTAGCAATTGCTTGTAATAAATTATGGTCTTTCAACTGTTTAGCTAAATACAGGACCGTATCGCGTGGGGCATCAAACCCTGTTAGCAATTTATCAACAACAATCAATAATTCTATACCTTCGGGATTTTTCTTATAATCTTGAATAATTTGTTTTTCACGAGATTCTAACGAACCATATTTGCGTTTTTCTTCTTGTAGATAACGTTCTACTATTGCTTTTTGTTCTGGCAATTTATCTTCATCGTATTCACTTGTTTGTGAATCAGAAATGACAACAGCAGTTTTTATATTACCGAGCAATTCTAACGCATTTTGAAACATAACCGCTGCATATTTAGATGGCGCAACTAATTGTCCTTTTAATCCAGTTCCTTGGAAATATTTAGTGTAATGATCATAAACGTCTGTTGCAATCATATCTATTCGTTGAGATGTTTCTTCTAGTACTGCTTTGGAAATACATTTTTTTTCAAAATCTTTACGCGCAGATTCTGACAGTGGCTGTGATATGCGATCATAGAATTTATTTACGATTGGATTTATTTCTTGGTCTACAAATCGTCCTTGATAAATCAAAGGCAATATGGCACCATCTGCCTCGGCTTCTGATATTGTATAAGAATCAATAATGCCACCAAATTTTGTTTCTGTTGTACGTTTTTTCTTTGTCATTAACGGTGTGCCAGTAAAAGCAATTTGACACGCATTGGGTAATACCAAGTTCATATTGCTATTATCTTCACCACCTTGGCTACGATGCGCCTCATCAATAAGAATAAATATATTATTGTCTGTATCCTTGAATTTTGTTGGTTCAAACTTTTGTACCAATGTTGTTATAACATCTGTTGTTTTTGATTTGATTTTATTTATAAGATCTTTACAAGATGTTGCCTGTTGAACCCCAACTTTGATATTACATGCTTTGAATGTATCACGTATTTGTATATCAAGATCTGTTCTATCTGTTACAACTATGATGCGTGGGTTTTGAATGTGCTCGATCAAATTCTTGGTCAACATAACCATAGTCAACGATTTCCCTGAGCCCTGAGTATGCCAAATAACCCCACCGTGTCTTTTGCCTTTATTGTCTTGTTTTTCTATCTGTTCTAAAGTCTTTTTTATTGCAAAATATTGTTGATAACGTGGTAATTTTTTTATTCCATTGTCATAAATTATAAAATTACGAACAATATCTAATAAGCGTTTTGGCTCTAATAAACTATAAATGCCATAATCTTGTGCTGTTAAATTTTCTTTTTTACCCTGTACATAATTATTTCTTAATAAATCGGCAGATATTTGTCGTATTTGTTCGTTTGGCAAAACTCTATTTACCGAGTTAAACACATCATCGTTAAATGTTGGGGCTTTGTATTTTTCTTTCCACACAGAATAAAATTCACGTGGGGTCAACATAGTCCCATATTTTAATTCATTGATATTTGTTGCTATTAAAATTTGCGGATAAATAAAGAATTTTGGCGTTTGGTTACCAGATTGGTTACGTATCATTTGTTTGACAGCCTCGTCCACAAGAACAGATGCTTTTTTATTTTCTATTACCGCAAAAGGGATTCCGTTTACAAATAAAACAATATCTGGACGACGATTTTGTTCTTCGGATATTTCAAATTCTGAAGAAACATGAAATTGGTTATTTTCTGGATGTTCCCAATCAATGAAACGCAATTGTGGTGATGTTTTTTTACCATCTATTATTTCAGACGCACTTACCCCAGCCAATAAATTAGAAAATAAAATTTCAGACGCTTTGATAATACCATCGTCCATCTTTATTCTTTCTAAATCTATAACAGCCTCACGAATACTGGCATCAGATATTTTAGCAATATCGTTTATACTACGCAATGCTTCAAAGGCTATATCGCGCAATATATACTGACCGTGGGATTCGCGCATTTTATCAATTTCATGTCGTGGAATATATTTATATCCCATGTTTATCAATTGAATAATCGCAGGAATTTGGCTGCTGGACGCCTCGTCAAAATCTGGTAAATAAAATGGATTATCAATATTTGTCATATCATTTCTCCTGATTCTTAGCCATATGTTCTGCAACCTTTGAGGCTTCGTTTAGAGCCCGTGAAATTCCCAACAAAAATTCGCCCCATTCTTGAAATTGTTGTTCTTGTTTAAATCTGTTCAATATAGCAAAAATCAAACAGTCTTTTACATCATCGGGTAGATTCTGATTTGACAAAATGCACTCTATTTGATTTTCGGCTTCTTTAGCATTATAGCTTTTACTTTCCTTGATACTATTTTCTAAAAATTCATGCAGAATATCACGCAATATATTACTTGAATCCATCTTTAATCCTTTTTATCCACCTTTACACGAATTTCACCAGTTAGTAATTTCTGCATCAGACCGCGTTTTTGCTCCTTCAGTAGATCCAATTGCTGATTTAATAATTCAATTTCTGAATCCGCAACAAACAAACAGTCTGATAATTTGTCCATTTCTTTTTCATCATCTGGCACATAAATTTGCAGTTTTATTAACGAATTATATTTCAATGATTTTCGTGTTCCACCTTGTGCCTCTTTTAACAATTCATAGCCAAAACGTCCCGAATTCAAAATGAATTTTAGTATATTTCCTGGTATCTTCTTCGTTTGAAAAACTGCATAAGCCGGGCTAACAATTCCTATTTCAAGATCAGTAAGTTGATTAAAACAGAATTTATCGTCATCCGTCATTGCACGATATGTAAAATCACCGTTATGAATGATTTTATAACCGATATTATCTTGACTTGCCACTTGTTTATCAAAATAATCTTCCTGTTTAAAAATACCGCGCCTTGATGACGTTAAAATGTCGTATTGGTTATTTATAGTGGTTGTTTCTGTACATTCTTCCAAAACATCTGAAAGTTTAATTTTTTTCCACGGTTTAGTAAAACCTGGCAGGCGTTGGGCACCCGTCAACAATTGTTGCATCAGGCCACGTTTTAATTCCTTCTTTTCTGCGATCAGTCCTGTCAATTCTTCAATCGCCCGATCCCATGTTCCCAATATCTCCGCAATCTTTTTTTGTTCCTTGATCGGAGGTACAACACACGGAACACTTCCCAAATCTTCTAAATACACACCCGGTTGTGCCGATACGCTTTGGCGTTTTTTTAATTCGTTCTGAAAACTAGTTGATTGAATTTGCGCATGCAAGAATTCTGGCAAAATAAATTCGCTTGGCCTTAAAATAGCCACACTTCTCTGGAATGTATATTCTTGATTATAATTGTTGATTATAGCAGAACGACCAACGGTACCAACTATCGTCAAAACGATATCTCTATTTTGTAATTTATACCTTGCATGAATCGAATTAAAATCTTCATCGGATATTATGCGAGAATCTTCAGAACACAAAACCCGACCTTCAACCACATCTTTGGCACTTAATAAAAACTTACCTTGGACACAATCTTTATGTGTCCCATGCGTTCCATCCTTTAACAACAAAAGGACTTGCTTAAGTTTTTTTATTTTCCAATTGATTGGCACATTAGTGTTTTGCATTTTTACCTCGACTTTTTTGTTCTTTTGGTGAGTGACTCATAAACAATTTCAATACAGCATATCCGAAAATCAATATTATTAAATTTGATGAGAACCAAAAGAGCAGATATGTTTGCATAAAACTAAAATTATTCGCACAACCTGGCTGTACATCGTTATTCAAAACACCGTACAATGCTATAATAGAAACGATACACGACAAAACACCAGCGATTATAGTCACCCATAAAGCCAATTTATTATACCACGTTTTCATTGTGCCGCTCCTATTGTGTCACCACTGTTGGTTCTTTTGTAATGTTTTCTTCTGCTTGTTTATTAGTTTTTGGTACATCAATATATGTATTTGGCACAATATTTTTAAGTTTTGCTATCTGAGCTAGCGTCTTTTCCAACATTGTAATTTTATTTTTTGCCTGTTCTAATTGGTACTTATCTGCCTTATCCGCCGCATTATCCAATACCTGACAAAATGCACTGTTGGTCATATCCATCTGTTGCTTTTCTGAAAATGCGTCATTATGACTTAAAAATTCAAAAAACGCAGAATATGAAGATAATGTCAAACCTTTATGATTATATTGATCGCGCAACCCCATTTCTCTTTTTACCTTTACCGCTTGCAACCACGCGTATAACCCCAGAGGTATAGCAAGAGAAAGTCTAAACATAACAATTCCCGGCGATAAATTTAATAAATCATTTGTTATAAATATATTCTTAAAAAATAATACTACAAAACACACAACCAATGCAATCAATGTACCAAACAACCATCTTTCCGCATCACGAGATTTATTTTCACTCTCTGTTGCAAGAGCAAAAGCTTTTTTACTCAACACATTCTGTGTTGTAATGTTTTCTGCCAAGTCTAACAATTCTTTTAATTTCTCATCAACTTTTTGCCTTTGCTCTGTTAACATCTGCTCATTTTTCTTATCTCCATCACTACGAACTGTTGATATAGTATCTTGAAAAACCCCCTGTAATGTGTTTATTTCCGTTTTTAAAGAATCCTTAGTTTTTATAAGTTCATTTATATGGGATTCTGTATTTGAAACCATCCCATTTATAGACTTATTTATTTCGTTTAATTTGTTGTTTGTCTGTACATCAAAATCATCACCTTTTTTCTGAATAAGGTTAGTAAATTGAGTTTTTTCTTGATTTAATAAATCTTCTGATTTGGATTTTATATCAGAAAAAACTTGTTGCGTTTCTGTTTCTATCGTAGTTCTAAGCTGTCTGACATTCTCCAGTTCTTTTAACAATTCATTACGAATATCGTTTGCTCTTGCCATAATTATTTCCTTTGCTTTACAACCCCAATTCTTTCAAATATTTTTCCATTTCTGCGGTGGTTTTGGACAGTTCGGCGGTTAGTTCGGCGATGCGTTTGCGGGTTGCCGGAATGTCCACTGGTGCTTCTTCTTCGAATGTATCAACATAGCGTGGAATATTCAGATTGAAATCGTTTTCCTTGATTTCATCAAATGTCGCCACGTGTGAATATTTTTCAATTTCACTGCGTTTTTTATATGTATCCACGATTTTTGCAATATTTTCGTCCGACAATGTATTTTGATTCTTGCCGGCTGTAAATTCACGGCTGGCATCTATGAACAAAACCTCTTTGCGATTTTCATTTTTGCCACCTGGCTCACGACTTCTGTCGAAAATCAACACCGCAACCGGGATACCAGTTGTCTGAAACAGTCCCGACGGCAGGCCAATAACCGCATCCAGGATATTTTCTTGTATCAACGCCTGACGAATGCGACCTTCGGACGACCCACGAAACAGCACACCATGCGGAACAATCACTGCAACGCGTCCTTCTTTGGCTTTGGCCGTTTCAACCATGTGGGATATAAAGGCATAGTCGCCTTTGCTGGCCGGCGGCATGCCGCGCCAGAAACGATTGTATTTATCATTTTCCAGCGATTTATCGCCCCATTTATCCAATGAAAATGGCGGATTGGCAACCACAACATCAAATTTCATCAATCCATTACCATCACGCAGCAACGGATTGTTTAATGTGTCACCCCATTCAATACGCGCAGAATCCAGTCCATGCAAAAACATATTCATACGCGCCAAATTGTATGTTGCGCCCGTCTTTTCCTGACCATAAAGTGCATAATCTTTGGATCCTGTTTTTTCTATCTCGGCACCGGCCAGTAATAACAACCCACCAGAACCACATGTTGGGTCACATATTCTGTTACCAGGTTTAGGGTCCGCTAATTTTGCAACTAATTTACACAATGTACGTGGGCTGAAAAATTCTCCTGCTTTCTTGCCAGCCTCGGTTCCAAAGCGTTCAATCATGTACATATATGCATTTCCAAGAATATCATCATCTACTTCGCTTAAATCTACTTTGTTAAAATCGTTTAACAAGTCGCGTATCATTTTATTACGTTGGGCTGTTGGTCCAAGAATCGGCTGTGAATTAAAATCCACTGTAAATATATCGTGCAATTTTCCATCGTTGGCATCTTCAATCTGTTGTAAAGCAACATTTAATATTTCACCAATATTATCTGCTGATTGTTGGGCGTACACATCATAAAAACTTGCTCCGTCTGGCATTACAAATCGGGCGTTTTTTAAGCGCATTTCTATACGATCTTTATCATTACCATAACGTTCGACTAATTTTGCCCGTTCAACCCGATGCATATCAGACATATATTTATAGAACAACAATGTCAAAACATAATCTTTGAAAACACCGCCATCTACTGTCCCACGCGCGGAATCTGCCGCCGCCCACAATATCTTATTTAAGTCATCTTGAGTAATTTTAGCCATCTATTGCCCCTTTGATTATTTGATTTATTAAACTTTGGTTTTGATTTTGTATTTCTAAAACAATATTTTTGCATCGTTGTGATACATCTAACGCCTTTGATAACAAATCTTGTTTTTTTCTTGAAATTACTGGTATTTCTAATTCTTGTATCCGCTTAATAGTTATAGCAGGCACGGTCATTGATTCTTGTTTTGTCATAATCTGACGCTGTCCGATATCAGAATTGATATATAGTGCAAGATATTCTGGTGTTATATCAGAATTAGGCTGCAACATAACGACAAATACCCCACTGGTTGTAATTGCCTTAAACTGTTCATTAAAAACACATGCACAAAACACACCTCTATTGGTTACAAGTACCGAACCACGTTCCAAAATATGACGCTCGGAAACATGGGCAGACTTGATGTGAACAAAATCACCACCAAAGCCAGAGATCACATCCTTTGGTTGAATTACGGCTAACTTCCCATCTGCATCGTCTAAAATAGAGCTGCGAAAGGCGTACCCTGACTTTATTGTAGAAAAAGATCCTAACTTTTTATTTTCCATGCTTTATAATATAATCAGTCTAAAAATAAAAGTCAACAAAAAAACACAATATTTATATATTGCTAATTTTAATATTGGTTTTACAATATTAAAATACTAAACATTTTTAGCACAAAAAATATATACAGGGTCGTATAACATTGCATACACTAGCCCCACCAAAGAAAAACCAATCTTATCAGGGAAATTATAAACTGCTGTTAATGATTTGTTTTAGGTGGTAAAAGGTAATCAATTATTACAAATGCTTTCAACTAAAAATGTATAAAGACTACAAAAATAACTGTTGCATCTACAAACAATTTTGCTTGATAAGCAGCAAGCGTTATTCTTGTTGAACCCAATACATGAGAATCACTGGCAATATTGCGCATTTCAGAAACAGAGGACACGATTTTGTTTAATCCAGACAATAAATCCTTAATTCGTCTGTCTATATCTTTATTCCGATGCATATTATATAATGCTTTAAATTGATCATAAAGCTGAACCACATTACCATTCTTAGGTGCATTTTGCCCTCGTTTTTCAATCGCCCATATTAAAGCTTCCTCTAAGTCTGTTCTGGCTTTTGTTATCGCACTGTCATAATAAGAAGCTTTAGTAAATTCGTATGCTTTAGACATGGTATTATTTATATAATTTTTGTTTATGTTTACATGTTTTTTTATTAAATCGTTAGTGTTTTTATGGAGCATAAAAGAACATCTCGCGGAAACTCCACGAGATGTATAAATTTCCTGGCGGAGTTGTAAGATTTGACGGTGTTGGATATCCAATATCTCAAAAATAAAATGGGAAATAATGGGAATTTTGCATCATTTTTAGAGTGCAAATTTTATGCATAAACAATCCATATGTCACTGGTTCGAGTCCAGTTGCCCGAGCCACTATTTCCGCAGTTTTTTGCGGATTTTTTATTTTCTTTCTCTAACGAAATACCGCCCATCCTGGGCGGTATTTTATAAAACATACCCTTGAACAACCTATAACAAACGAACCATTACGATAGTGTCTTGGCCGCAGTATTCATGCAGGTTCTGCATCATCTGATTTTGATATCTTGAACATCACGAAACCTTTATTCTTCCCTTATAATAGTACCAAAGCAAATGATCAAAACCATTTTTGCTTATCTTGTTACCTGCTTTTTTTATAATTTTCTCTATCGTTTCCGAATATACCGCATAGTCTTCCAGTTCTTGCTTTTTTTACATCAATTCCATAGTAATCGATATACAGTGGTAATGCGTTTTTTAATATTGAGTCATATATCGAGTAATTGTCTTGCTCTTTCTTGCCCTCGAACAGATAAAAGCATGCATAGTGACAGAACTTGCTTGCAAACGACTTGTTTTCCCTGGGCCTTATGGTTGCACTGGTTTTCCTTGCTATTATTTCTACCAGTTTATATTTCGTGTCATGTGGGTCTTGTAGATAATGTAGTAGTTTTTCTAGTGGAATCCTGCATATTCTTTCTGTTATTTCATCACGTCCAACACCGTCTGCGTTCAGATGTGTGGAATTATCTCGATCTACAGCTATCACAGCATTTGCTATGATGTTCTTATATATTTTTCTGTCCGTCATGTTTTTTTTAATGTAATCCCTTAACTGACACATCCAATATGCTGTTGAACCACCTTTGCCATTCTTGTCCGGCCCATACTCTTTGTTGCCGGAGTTTAAGTATGCAGCATCATTTTGAATCATAGCCTCAACCCTGGCCACATTCTTTTGGGTTATTTTTACAAGTCCCTTATTTTCTATGGTCTTGAGCATATATTTTTTTGCTATTTCTAGTTCATTTCCGATCTTATTCATTGATTGCCTTTCCATTGATTGTGCCAATTATAATTCTTCATAGGAATAAAAGCAATCTGTATCAAGATTGTTTTTTGCTCATTTTTCTTATAAAAGTCTGGAATTTTTTCCATTCAATGGTATAGTAAAAAGGATATTTAATTCTAGACACAAATGGATATGATATGGCCGACACTGATTTCCGATTTTTCACGAATACTGATAGGGATTCTCTGCTTTCTCGATTTCAAACGACATTAAAAGATGCACGGTATTTTGATGTCCTGGTCGGGTATTTGCGTGCCAGTGGTTTTAACAATCTGTACAAGGCTTTTACTAAAATTGAAAAAATGAGGGTTTTGGTTGGTCTAAGTGCTGACCGTCAGGTTGTTTCCTTAGTCGAAGAATCTAATCCCCAGGGGCAACTAAGGTTGTCACGCCATGATTTGAAGCAAAATTGTGCGGAGCATGTCAAAAAGGAATTTGAGAATTGCGAGGATTCCCCCGAAACCGAAGACTCTGTTGCCTCTTTGCGACAGATGATTAAGGACGGCAAACTTGAAATTCGTGCGTTCCCAGAGCGGAACATTCATGCCAAGGTATATATCACCCGTTTCCCTGATGACGATCGTGATTTTGGCAGTGTCATTACTGGATCTAGCAATTTTAGTGAAAACGGGTTAAAGGCAAACCATGAATTCAATGTTGAATTAAAAGATACGCCGGATGTAAAATTTGCCCTGGAACGCTTTGAGCAACTTTGGGAGCAAAGTGACGATATTACCAGTGAATACATCGATACAATCGACACGCAGACATGGCTAAACCCCAATATTACACCTTACGAAATCTATCTGAAGTTCCTGTACGAATATTTCAAGGAGGAAATCAATTTCGATAAGGAAGGTGGCTTTATGTTGCCAGATGGCTTTATGGAATTGGAATACCAGAAACAGGCTGTTACAGCGGCTAAAAAGATCCTGAATGCATATAACGGTGTATTCCTTGCGGACGTTGTTGGTTTAGGAAAAACATATATTACTGCGCTATTGTTGCAACAAATGCCTGCCGAACGTAAACTGATTATTTGCCCACCTGTCTTGATGGATGGTTGGAAGGCTGCTATTCGGGATTTTCGTGTTGGCGGTGCGGTCGTGGAATCTCTGGGCAAGCTGGATAAAATTGAAAAACAGGCTGAAAACTACGATATTATCGTGATTGACGAAGCCCACCGTTTCCGCAATGAAGTTACATTTGGCTTTGAAAAGCTACAGCAAATCTGTCAGGGCAAAAAGGTTGTTCTGGTTTCTGCTACGCCAATCAACAATAAATTTGATGATTTACTTTCCCTGATCAAGTTGTTTCAGCCAGTGAAACGCAGCACCATCCCTGGTGTAGTCAACTTGGAAGAATTCTTTAAGAGACAGTCTAGAAAACTAAATGGTCTGCAAAAAGGCACGCCTGAATATCGTGCTGCTGTTTCTGCTGCCTCTGCACAAATCAGAAACAAAGTTCTATCTCATCTTATGGTTCGCCGCACTAGAACCGAGATCAAAAAATACTTTGATAAAGACATTAAAAATCAGGGACTTCATTTCCCAGAAGCGGCCGATCCACGTCGTATTATTTACCAGTTTGATGAGCAGATCGACAATGTCTTTAATCAGACAATCGATTTGTTAAAGGAATTTTCATATTCCCGTTATACGCCACTGCTTTTCTTAAAGGAAAAACTTAGTGATTTTGCCGCACAACGTCAAAAGAATATTGGTGGCTTTATGAAGGGCATCCTTGTAAAACGTCTGGAAAGTAGTTTCTATGCATTTAAGCAGTCAACTGACAGGTTTGTCTTATCTTATGAACGCTTTATTGACATGTTCCAAAAAGGAACTGTGTACATCAGCAACAAGGTGAATGTTTATGACCTGCTGGACAACGACCAGGAAGACAAGCTCTTGAAGCTGGTTGAGGATGAAAAGGCGGAGATGTATTCTTCCGATCAGTTTAATGATGATTTTCTACCGGCTCTGCGAAGTGATCTGACCATACTGAGACATATCCAAAAGTTATGGAAAGAGATTGATCAAGACCCAAAAGCGGATGAGTTTGTCCGCATGCTGAAAAAGGACAAGGACCTTGCCGGTAAGAAAGTTATCGTCTTTACGGAATCCAAGGAAACATCCGACATTGTGTACAAACGCCTGGCCAAGGAATTCAAGGGCCGTGTTATTCGCTATTCTAGTGAGGGTGGCGACTTTGATGGCCGAACGTTATCTACCGAAGATGCACGCCAGCGCATCAATGAAAACTTTGATCCACGTGAAAAAACACAGTCGGACGACATTGATATTTTGATTACCACTGACGTGTTGGCTGAAGGTGTGAATCTGCATCGTTCTAATATCTTGGTCAATTATGATCTGCCTTGGAATCCAACCAGGGTTTTACAGCGTGTCGGTCGTGTAAATCGTGTTGGTTCATCGTTTGCTGAATACTTTGTCTATAACTGTTTCCCAACATCGGTATCAAATGATCACCTGCATTTAGAAGAAAACATTATATCTAAAATCCAGGCATTCCACGATACCCTGGGCGAAGATGCTAAATATCTTTCCGAGGATGAGGAAATTGAAAGTCACGAACTGTCTGGTCGTGGTGCCAACTTCTATAAGAGATTGAACGATAAAAACGGCTTTGATGATGAAGATGAAAACGCAGAATCTGAACTTAAATACCTGAATATCATTCGTGATGTTCGTGACAAAGACCCTGCGTTGTTCGATAAAATCAAGCGTTTGCCTAAGAAAGCACGTACTGCATCTGTCAGCAAGAAAATGCCAAATGCTCTGATTAGTTTCTTCCGCCGTGGTGCTTTGAAAAAGTTTGTGTATTCAGATGCACTTAAATCCGAAGAAATTGATTTTATGACTGCGGCAAAAGCATTTGAATGCGGTAAAGATCAGGTAAAAAAATCCACTCCTGCAAATTTCTTTGATTTGCTGAAACGCAACAAAGCTTACCTTGATGGCTTGGATGTTGCAGAGGATCTAACCCCTGTTGCCAACTCCGGCCGTTCTAACGAGGCAAAATTACAAAAGGATGTGATGTTCTTATTGAGAGACACATCTCAGTACACTGAGGAGGACGAGGAATTCCTGCGTGAATTGTCTGAAGCTCTTGAAATGGGTTCTGTTCCTAAAAAGACCGTTCAAGAAGCAAAAAAGGCTCTGGATAAACAGAGATACATTTTGCTCGAGAATATTAAGGCTGTGCATTTCCTAAAATCTTGGTTCTCAAAATGTGTCTATTCGAGAAATAACACAGCCAATTATAATGTAAACGATGCACGTGAAATCATCTTGTCAGAATACTTTTATGGGGAATAAGTTATGAATATAGATGCTGCTAAAAATTTGGTTACCAAGGTTCTGAAGAACGCATACGATGAAGAAAACTTTCGTGAGTTAGTTCGTAATCTGTTTGACAACTACACCCCTCTTCAGGAACATCCTGTATCTGGTGCTTATATCTGGGACTCTTTCAAGGAGCATATCATTTCCTATAAGAGACTGGCAAAATATGAGACGAACGGTCAAACGGTTGATGTCCTAGCAGTCTGTGTTCAGAATGGCAGCAAACTTGAGCATGCACGTACGATGCTGCGTAATTTCATATCTAAATATCTGAACGCAGGTCGTGGAGGCAAACTCCGAGATGCGGCCTTGGTTGCGTTCTATGCCCCTGATTCGACCGATTGGCGGTTGTCTTTGGTCAAGATGGACTATAACTATGACGTAAACAAGCAGAAAATAGAGAATGTCTTTACGCCTGCACGACGTTATTCTTTCCTGGTCGGAACAAATGAACAGGTTCATACTGCCTGCAAGCAGTTCTTGGATGTTCTTGTTACTGGCGGCAACCCAACCCTGCATGAGTTAGAAAAGATATTCAGTATTGAAACCGTATCAAATGAGTTCTTTGAAAAGTATAAGGAACTGTTCCTACGTTTGACTGAATCCATCGATGAAATTCGCAAGAAAAACTCTGGGATAAACATTGATTTTGAACTAAATAATATATCCACACAGCTTTTCTGTAAAAAACTATTGGGGCAGATTGTTTTCCTTTATTTCCTGCAGAAGAAAGGGTGGCTTGGCGTTGATAAAGATAAGCTTTGGGGAACTGGCAACAAGCAATTCTTGCGCTCTTTGTTTGATAAAGCTGCTGCGGATGGGAAGAATTATTTTGATGAATATCTGGAACACCTATTCTATGAAGCTCTAGCAACAAAACGTCCTGACAGCTATTTTGAACGCTTGGGCTGCCGCATTCCATTCCTGAATGGAGGATTGTTTGAACCTATCCAGGGCTATAAGTGGGATGAATACAATATCATGATTCCTAACGATATTTTCTCAAATTCCAATCCTACCAAGGAAGGTGATATCGGTGATGGCATCTTGGATGTTTTTGATCGCTATAATTTCACAGTTCGTGAAGACGAAATGCTGGAAAAGGAAGTTGCTGTTGACCCTGAAATGCTTGGTAAGGTATTTGAAAACCTGCTTGAAGTCAATGATCGTAAATCCAAGGGTGCGTTCTATACCCCACGTGAAATCGTTCATTTTATGTGCCAAGAATCACTTATAAATTATCTTTATAACAAGGTTAATTGCGTTCAAAAAGAATTGGCTCAAGACCAACAGCCATCGTTCTGTGTATTCCCGAAACAACAGCTAACACTGGCAGAGGATATTTGCGAAGAACGTGTCAGCAAGCAAGCCCTGTCTGACTTTATCCGCTATGGTGATATCTTTCGTGAACATGAACGTGCCTCTGGTAAAAACAATACAGGTACGTATGAGCATAAAATTGCCCCAGAAATTAAGAAATACGCAGAGGAAATAGATCAGGCATTGGCGGATGTTCTTGTCTTGGATCCTGCCATTGGTTCCGGCGCATTCCCTGTGGGCATGATGAATGAGATTGTACGAGCAAGATTAAACCTGCTTGAGTATGGTTATATCTGTTGCGAAGGTGACATTCGCAACTCATACACATATAAACGACATGCTATTGAACGTTCGCTGTATGGCGTGGACATAGAAGACTCTGCTGTTGAGATTGCAAAATTGCGTTTCTGGTTGTCTTTGATTGTTGATGAATACGAACCAAAATCAATCAACCCATTACCAAACTTGGATTATAAAATTCGCTGTGCCAACTCTTTGCTGCGCATCCAGGGGTCTTTATTCAATGCCCAAGACATCGTGGATTTGGAACGCTGGAAGGATGAATTTGTACAGGAGTCGGATGGGCGCAAAAAGAAAGGGCTAAAAACAAAAATTGATGACGGGTTGTCAAAACTTGCAAAGGATGGTGAATTTGATTACAACATCTTCTTCTCTGAAGTTTTCCGCTCTAACGCAGGTTTTGATATTGTCATTGGGAATCCACCTTACGTTCAATTGCAAAAAATGAAGAATGATATAATCAAGCGTGGTGTTCATGCTGGCAAATCATTCCAGGATCTCTATCGAGAACAAAATTTCAAGACCTATGAGGCTACTGGCGACATATACTGCTTGTTCTATGAAAAAGGGTTATCATTATTGCGCAACCGTGGTGTTCTTTGTTACATAACATCTAGAACGTGGATGAAGAGTAATTTTGGAGAGCCTCTGAGAGACCTTTTTGTAAAGCACAACCCATTGTTGCTTGTTGACCTTGGTGCTGGTGTTTTCACAACTGCAACTGTTGATACTAACATACTACTTGTCGAGAAAAAAGGTTATGAAGGGAAAACGCTATCTTGCGACTATAAAGATCGTTCACAAGATATGAGCGTTTATATTCAACAATATGGCAGCGAGTTGAGTTTTACATCGGATGCTTGGGCGATACTTAACCTGTTGGAACTGTCTATAAAATCCAAAATAGAAAAATACGGAACCCCATTAAGAGATTGGGACATATCTATAAACTATGGAATAAAAACAGGTTGTAATGATGCTTTCATTATTGATGGTGCAAAACGAGCAGAACTGATTGCAGCGGACCCAAAATCTGACGAGATTATACGACCGATTTTGCGTGGCAGGGATATCAAAAGATATGGATATGATTTTGCAGATTTATGGTTGATCAATATTGAATGCGGTTCAACAAATGCCAATCGTAGCACCTTAGAACCAGAAGAATATATCAAGACTTCATATCCTGCAATATACGAACATTTTATTGATATTGCAAATAGACCAACTAGGGGTAAAGGTCTTAAAGGTCGTGATGATATGGGGGATTACTGGTGGGAGTTGCGTAGTTGTGCATATACGAACGATTTTTCTAAACAAAAAATAGCCTACAGAGAGATAAGCGATGAGATGGGGGCTTGTCTTATTGATGACGAGTATTTCTTAAATAATAAATGTTATATTATAACAGGTAATATAGATCTCAAACCCCTTGTTGCTTATCTTAATTCAAATTTGTTCACGCAGATTGTTCTACAAATGGTGAACACAACTGGTGGCAAGGGTGCAGATTTTATTGACAAGTTACACGCCCCAAATCTTACAGCTAATCAAGTCAATAAGCTTAGCACACTCGTTGAACAAATGCAGGTATGTCAATCAAACGTTCTGGATGAACAAATCGATCAAATAATCTACGAGGCTTTCAATTTATCTTTGGATGAAATTGATTCCCTTAACAAGAGAAAGCGTTCTCAATAAATGCGATTTCCTCTTCTGTTAGGTGGTAGGCTTTGTATACAATCTGATCAATTTTAGGTATATAACTTTGGTCATTGTTTTCTATAATCTGGCTTATATAGTCCCTTAGAATTAAGTATAATCCTTCATCAAATTCTGGTAAGCTTAACTGCTCGATGTTGTACTTGTAGTGTCTGTAAGCCCCGCCCGACCCAAGCTTTAGATCTTTGCTGTTAATCCAAAATGTCAATAATTTTGAGTTTAGGAATGCCAAAAAGTATTCGGGGTGTTCGCAGGCAAAGAAATAATTTGTATCCAGCAAATACATATCTTTGTCTATTAGTGAATAGTATGTTTCGCCAACACTTGCCCAGGCTATTTTTTGTTTAGAAAAATCGTTCGTATATGCACAACTACGCAACTCCCACCAGTAATCCCCCATATCATCACGACCTTTAAGACCTTTACCCCTAGTTGGTCTATTTGCAATATCAATAAAATGTTCGTATATTGCAGGATATGAAGTCTTGATATATTCTTCTGGTTCTAAGGTGCTACGATTGGCATTTGTTGAACCGCATTCAATATTGATCAACCATAAATCTGCAAAATCATATCCATATCTTTTGATATCCCTGCCACGCAAAATCGGTCGTATAATCTCGTCAGATTTTGGGTCCGCTGCAATCAGTTCTGCTCGCTTGGCCCCGTCAATTATGAACGCCTCATTGCAGCCAGTAAGGACACCACGATAGATATTTATCCCCCATTCTTTTAATGGTGTGCCATATTTTTCAATTTTATCTTTTATAGACTGTTCCACGGTATCTAAAATTGCCCAGGAGTCCTTTGTAAATTTTATTGGCACTGCATGGTGACTAGTAAAAACGCTCATATACCGTATCCAATTTTTGTTTATAAAATGTAAGGGCTGTATGAAACAAAGGAGTCAGTAATGATATACGGCTATATTCGGGTCAGTACCGATAAACAAACTACTGAAAACCAGCGTTTTGAAATCAGTCAATACGTGGATAAAAACAACCTGGTTATTGACCAGTGGATCAATGAAACAATCAGTGCGACAAAAGCACTTAGCAAACGTCAACTGGGAAAACTGTTAAAGCGGCTCGAGAAAGGCGATATACTAATTGCCTCGGAACTATCCAGGCTTGGTCGTAACCTGCTGCAGGTGATGAGTATTCTTCATTTATGCATGGATAAGGATGTCCAGGTCTGGACCATTAAGGACGGTTACCGTCTGGGGGCCGACATCCAATCCAAGGTTCTGGCATTTGCTTTCGGCTTGTCTGCCGAGATTGAGCGTAATCTGATAAGCCAACGTACCAAGGAAGCTTTGATGCGTATGAAGGCTGAAGGCAGGATTCTTGGTCGTCCAGTTGGTCGCAAAAATACATATGTCAAACTTAGCGGCAAAGAGACCTTGGTTAGGGAATTGCTTAACAATAACATCTCAAAGAGTGGTATTGCTCGTATCACTGGTGTTCACAGGATAACCGTTTCAAAGTTTATTCGTGAGCGTGTGTCCATTTGATATGGTTCATCTGCGATTTTTTAGGGGGGGGATTAGCGGTAATTCAAATGGACGGCTTAGGTCGTCTTTTTCTTTTTTGCACCACCCCTTTGTGGGTGGTTTTTCTTTAGGTCATTTTGTGTAAATCTGGATATAGTTCCAAATGGGTATGGTTTAGACTGGTCTGTATTTTACACAGCCGCTACACAGCAATCAAAAAAACGGCTATTTTTTACATTTTTTAATTCGCTAGAACACGCAGAAATATGCGAAAAAATTGAAATTTTACATCCCTCTGAATCGCAGGTGCTGTTAAAACCTGTATATTACGATATTTTTACACACAAAACCAACCACTAAATAAGATTTTGTCCAAAAGTAGTAATTTTTGGGTGTTTTCTAGAACCCGCAGAAATTCGGCGATTTTTTGAACTAACTTTCGTTGCACCTTATATATAGGGGGCAAAGGTCTTTTTTTGACCGCCTCCTGAAGAAGAAAAAATGGCAACGGGATAGCCATAAAAATATCCCCTAAAACAAGGAGGCAAATATGCCAAATTTACAAGTTGAAAATATAGACGTTCAAAAATTGAAAATTCATGACAAGAATCCAAAACAACACAGCAAGAAACAAATCGGTCAAATAGCACAATCTATCAAGGAGTTCGGATTTGTGTCGCCAATATTGGCAGATGAACAACTCGAAATCATTGCCGGTCATGGGCGGTTAGCTGCCGCAAAGATGTTAGGTTTTACACAGGTACCTGTGATAATTTTGTCGCATTTAACAGCACAACAAAAAATCGCGTATGCCATAGCTGATAATAAACTTACCGAGTTGGGAACTTGGAATATGGAACTGTTGCAAGATGAGTTTCAATTATTAATGGCGCAAGATTTGGACTTTGATATGACGGTAACAGGCTTTGAAACTGGCGATATCGACCTTATTGTCAATCCGGCAAACAAAAACATTGATACAAAAGCGGATACACTACCCGAACTAAATGACGCAGATAAGGTATGCCAGAGTGGAGATATTTGGCAACTGGGGCATCACCGCCTTGTTTGTGGTAATTCACTCCATAGATGCACTTATAATTCGTTATTTGGCGACAATAAAGCGCAACTTGTCATAGCCGACAGCCCATACAATGTAAAAATAAGCGAAATCGGTTCTATGGGACGTATAAAGCATGATGATTTTCAAATGGCTTGTGGAGAAATGTCATCCGATGAGTTTGTACAATTTTTAATGTCTGTTATGGAATTAACCAAAGACTATTCCAATGATGGTTCTTTACATTATTACTGGATTGACTGGAAACATGTCCGAGAGATGACCAACGCGGGTTCCCAGGTTTATACAGAATTAAAAAATATCTGTATTTGGAACAAATTAACTGGTGGAATGGGATCTTTATACAGATCACAACATGAAATGTGTTGTGTATTCAAGAAAGGCACAATTGCACATGTAAATAATATAGAACTTGGAAAACACGGCCGTTACAGAACCAATGTTTGGGATTTTCCAGGGGCCAATCATTGTGCAGAAGGTCGTGAAACCCTTAAAAGCCACCCCACACCCAAACCAGTACAATTAACAAAAGACATTATCTTAGACGTTACAAAACGTGGCGATATTGTGTTTGATCCTTTTTTAGGTTCTGGCACAACCATATTGGCTGCAGAACAAGCAGGACGTATTGGTTATGGAATAGAAATTGAACCCAGATATTGCGACTTAACAATAAAACGATTTGAAAAACTAACTGGTACAAAAGCTACAAAAATAGGAGAAATAAAATGACAGGATATTGTAATCCACCGATTGAAACGCGTTTTAAAAAAGGTCACAAACCTGTTTCTGGTGGGCGACCCCAAAATTCAAAAAATTGGTCAACAATTGTTAACAAAGAGCTTAATGAATTAATAACAATAAAAGAAGGTGGAAATACAAAGAAAATAACCAAAAAGCTAGCTGTTTTGAAAAAGTTGTTACAGAACGCACTTAATGGGAAATCGGCTGATATTAAAATGGCCTTGGAACTTGCCGATAAGATTGAGAACGATTTATCACGTACTCAATTTGATGATAATGAACAAAGTAAAATTGATTCAGAAATAATTGAAAATTACAGAAAATCAATTTTACAAGAAAACAAAGAGGTTGAAATATGAATACCGATTTATCAACAGCTTTAATAAGGCAAGATTTTTTCAGTTTCTTTCAACGTGCTTTTTATGAAACCAGTGGGGGACAATTTATTGTCCCCGCATGGTATTTTTACGTATTGTGTGATAAATTAGAAAAGGTTGGACGTGGTGAAATAAAACGGCTTATTATAAATCTGCCACCAAGAAGTCTAAAATCACAACTTATCAATGTTGCTTTTACTGCGTGGACTCTTGCGAAATCACCGAAAAAGAAAATTATAAGTGTTTCTTATTCTGCGGAGCTAGCAGATGAATTTGCACGTGATACGAAACGTATCATGACATCAGATTGGTATAAAACGTTATTTCCAAAAAGCCAGATTGCAAATGAGCAATCATCGGCTACAGATTTTAAGACGCATTCCCATGGTGGGCGATTTACAACATCTGTTGACGGAACTATAACGGGGCGCGGGGGTAATTTGATTGTTATTGACGATCCTATCAATACATCAAATACAACCAGTGAAACTACATTAAACAAAGTCAACGAATGGTATAAAAAGACATTGTTAAGTCGTTTGGATAATCAAGAAACCGACAGTATCGTCTTAATGATGCAACGAGTTCACGAAAACGATTTAACCGGTTATTTATTAGAAAACGAACCAAACAAATGGGACGTTATAAAAATACCACAAATTGCCATAGAAAACGAAACATGGATTGTTGGTAATAAGACTTTTATTCGTGCCAAGGGGCAAGTTCTAAACCCTAGTTATACTGGTTTAGAAAAGTCTCTTGAATTGAAACAAAGTTTAGGTTCATATGTTTGGGAATCTCAATATCAACAAAATCCAATAGCAGTTGAAAGCGGTATAATTAAACCAGAATGGCTACACTACGAAGATCAAACAACTTTTGATAGAAATGATGTACGAGAAGTGTATTTAAGTTGGGATACCGCAAGCAAAACAGGGGCAGATAATGCATATTCTGCATGTGTGGTTATTGTCATGACCAGAGATAGAAAATTACATCTCGTAGAGGTGTATCGTGATAAATGGGAAATACCGGATTTAATCAAAGAAACTAAAGATATTTACAATCAATGGGCAAGCAATCTTGGCAATCGAGGACGAATAACTTTGTTGGTGGAAGAAGCCGCAAGTGGTGTCGCATTAAATCAGTTCTTGGCAGCAGAATATAACAATGGTGGTTCTTATTTTAATACAGTAGCTATAAAACCACATGGCGATAAAGCATCTAGATTGATAAATAGTAGTGTTGTCATAGAAAGCGGACGTTTGTTGTTTCCAGCAGAATCACGTAATTTGAATTGGTGGCCTGAATTCAAGAAAGAATTATTGGGTTTCCCGGGAACAAAATATAAGGATCAGGTTGATGCACTAAGCCAAGTGATAAGGTATATATTGGATGAAGAATCTCAATAATCGCCTTTTTCAAACTTGTCGATAATTGTTAACAAATCATCTGGAACGTATTTGCGGGCGGTTTCTATCATTTCTTTTGGAATGCCATAGTAAGCCCCCGCAACCGCCCCAGTAATTGCACCTATTGTGTCAGAATCACCACCAATAGATATCGCATTGCGTATTGCGTCTTCAAACGACGTTGATTCTATGAAACATTGCAAGGCCTGTGGAACTGTTCCCTGACACGAACCATCCCAACTATAATTTGCTTGTAATTCAGCCACAGACGAACACCAATCGTAATAATTGTCAGTAATGTATTTTGCGATTTCATTTTTATCTTTACCCATACGTGCCAGATATACACATACGGCGGTTGCTTCGGCGCCTTTGATACCTTCTATATGATCGTGACTCACCGATGTCACCATATATGACAGACGTTTAACTTCCGGGATACTGTTGCCAATCCAACCAACCGCAGATATACGCATTGCGGCACCATTACCCCAACTGTTATACGGCTCAGATTCTTTATTAAAAAGCCATTTCGCAAAACCAAACCCATATCCCATGTTGGGATGTTTAAAACCAATTTGTCTCATGGATTGAATTGTTAGTTGTTGCAAGTCGCCACCATCATGTTTCCATTTCATCAAAGCATCGGCAATGGCAATCGTCATACAAGAATCATCCGTAATATAACCATTCATAGGAAAGAATGGGAATTTCTTTGTTTTTATGTTAGAGAACTCATAAATAGAACCCACTATATCACCAATAATCGCACCCCAAAGCATAGTCATTCCTTTACAAACAAACTCTTTCGTTCAAATCGTTTATAAATCCAGATATTGCCTGTCTGCATTTTTCCGACATATCCTGTTTATAAGTATAATATAAAAATACAGGATGGCTTACTTCTTGTCTATTATAAATTTTGGTGTTCGCACAAATGCGACGTGTCATATCGTATTTATCCGATGCAAGACCAATCACATCATTACTAAAATGATCGAACCATAAAATGCTACCTTTATCAGCTTTAGCACATTCAGGAAAATCTTGAAACGATGATTTTTCTACTATTGGTTCTTCTGGTTGGTTTACAGAACTTTGTTCATTAGCAATTTGGCAACCACACAACAATAAACATAATAACAGTTTTTTCATTTATAACACCTCTTGTAGAAATTTGTATAATTCTTTGCATTTTGATTTTTTGAAACGATTTCGACTT
The DNA here is from genome assembly GCA_947589545.1 of uncultured Oscillospiraceae bacterium. GTDB lineage: Bacteria > Bacillota > Clostridia > Oscillospirales > Oscillospiraceae > RUG626. The sequence goes on from CANQBA010000040.1 coordinate 31,428, forward strand.
TTATAAAATAACTTATAATCTTTCAGTTGCGGAACTTCGCGTATCCAATGCGAATAGTAATATCCAAACACAGGGATGTTTTTATACATAAATTTACTTAATAATTTCTTGTTTTCTGATAATGCCGTTTTGGCATAATCTGTCCATTGATTGCAATTTGGCATCAAAGACATATCGCATGTATGATACGGATAATATTCTAAAACCAAGACATCAGATGATTTTAATTTTACTTTCTTAAACACATCAAAGAAATCATCCCACCAATCGTTATATTTACAGGCAATATCAAGTGATAACCCCGCATCTTTATATTCGCCTTTTAAATACATTGTATAATCGGATAATCGTTCATACTTTAATGGATCATCACCAGGATTACATAGCAAAATTACCAGCTTTGGATTACGTTCATTACCATATCGTTTAACAGGTAAAATATACGGATTCCTTTGCATGTCAATCCCCGAATAAATATTGACCGCCAATTAAGAATTGGCGGCCGGGGAGTTCCTAATCAGTTTATCATTGATTCCGTGGCTTTCGGGTTGCCCCTATTGTATGGCACACGACTCCCCGACCATAACGTCAGGGACATTACGGTGCAAAAAGCACCGAAACATCAGTAATAACGATGCTTTCGCACCGGATAAACGGGCTAGGACAGCCCCGAACCCAACTCTCATTGGATTCATCAAAAACATAGCTTAAAATAAAGGAATAATCAAGTTATTAAAATATATTAATGCATAATTTTTATGATTAATGTATTCAGCTCTTCTATGTCACCAAAAGTAGTACCGTGCATGTATCTTTCATACACGCGTGCATCGTCCATTGGGTTTAAGTCCAAAGAATAACCTTTTTGTATGGCCAATTCCCGAATGAATTCTCGTTGTGTACGACCGTTGCCTTCACGAAAGAAATGACCATAATTAACATTATCTAATATTTCAGCCAGTTTACGAGAAATCGCATTTTTATCGTCTTTTGGTATGGACGCATATTCATCCAATAAAGAATCTATAAAATTAAATGCCGTATCAAAAGAATTTGTAAATAAGAATTTACGACCAGATTTGCTGATTTCTACTTTACGCGGTTCACCCGCCCAGTCGTACACGTCTTGGAACAAATGTTCATGAATCTTTAATAGATCTGATGAATTTTTTACATCAAACGGTTTCTTCTGTAATTCTATCAAACGTTTTTGAACAGCGATACTTTCGAACAAAACCAGTTCATCATAATTTGTTATACCGGCTTTATTCTTTAAAACATCAGTATCTGGATATACATACAAGGAATCTTTATCAATATATTTATACTTATCTGACATATTATTTCTTTATAATCTTAACTAATTCTGACAAAGAAATTGCACCACTGTTATAATCACGAATAAGAGCAATCGTATGAGGCGTCGGCTTAAATCCCTCATACATATTAGAAGCAATAGCAGATGCAGCTAAATCTAATGAAATAGCATCAGGGAATTTTACACCCATAATTGTAAGGTTCTTTCTGTTAAAATCTATATTTTGTAATGTCATAGGTTTATTATAAGGCAAAAAACTCTATAAATCCAGTCTTTTATTATTGCTCCAGTTTTAAGTACAATAGTAAACATATTGTTTATTGTATGTTTTTCCATTTGCTAGCCATTTGTGTCAGTTTGTATTGAATGCGTCGAAGTAACCATGCTTGGCGACAGTTCAATTTCCCACCGTTTGTTCGGCGAATTGCAGCCTGTAGCTCGTGTAAAGAGCGACATGCGGCAAAGTATAGCATAACAAAGTCTGTGCGATGGTTGGGCAAAATATCGTCAAAATGCGTATATTTCATAGACAATCCTTTTAAGGTTGTCGTATTTGTCCGTACTTTCTGTCAAAAGTCCGATTGTTTTTACTTGATTTTTTGATGACTATAACATTGTGTCATGGAGGATGAAAGACTCTCCATTAAATTTCCAGGACATAAAAAACAATTCCTGAATGAGCTCAAAAGATGTCCTAGATTTAAGATTTATATTTGCGAAAATACTTCAGGTAATGATTTGTCATAATAAAGGTCTGTGTCACAATTACACGGTTCTAATTGCGCATCTCCAGCAATAGTGAACACCCCTATAACTTGTTTTTTATTATCCCACAACAAATAAACAGAAATATCAAACATAGATTTTTTGCGTTTCATAGATGTCAAACTGGCGAAACCATTTTTATATCCTATAATTTCCTTTAATTGTTTCTGTTTATGTGTAAGAACTTTTATTATTTCTTCATCACCAATATACTCTAAATTCATTGGATTGGTATATGTGTCAGGAATTTCGAGTACAGTTTCTGCGAGTGGCATTCCATTATTTCTTAGCATTGCGTTTATCAAACCAATCGGTAGTTTTGACTCTTTGATTATAAAAGCATTTTTATAATAATCTTCTTTGTTTACGTAATTAGTATTCCTATCTATAATGTCAACAATAGCAAATATAGGCCAAAAAACACAAGATAAAAACCATATAATCAATTTGTCTTCTTGTTCAGAACCGTTTTTTGATTGATCGGAGTAACGCCTGTTGTAGCTAACAAAAGCATAAACTATCCCAATTATAAAATATGGTATTACAGCGATGCCAAATATTTTTTCTCGCATTATCTTGCCTTTTACTCCAATCAAAACTATTTTAACGTCGGTGTCAAATTATCAAAAAAATACAAATAAGACAAGTATTTTATAACAAAACAAATAACCATCCATGTGATTCATAGACAATCCTTTTTAGATTGTCGTATTGATGATTATATTCCCGCGAAAGTCCGGTCATTTTATTATCTTTATTAACTTGACTTCTGGCTACTTTAGAGCGGTAATTGCGTGACGTTATAAAGGAGTCGATATGTCATATAAAGACAACCTGCCTAAGACGATGGATGAGTTAAAAGCACTATCTTTTGATGAACGAGCGCGATTATGGGCAAAATACTCACAATATCCATTCAAACGGCAAATGCGGTCGCTTTGGTATTATATTCAATGCGACAGGTTAAATCTTCGAATTGAACATAAATATCTAGTAAAAATTCGTAAATATAAGGATAATCCAGAACAATGTTTAGACCATGCGTGCCAAAACAAATATAATTTTGTCCCAGGTACAATTTTAACACGATATTTCAAAGGGATAAAATACACCATCCTAGTCAATGATGATGGCAGTTTTTCTTATAACGGTGATAAATATTCAACTTTATCAGCAGTTGCAACCAAGATAGCCGGCATGAAAATGTCTGGTAATTTCTTCTTTGGTATAAACAAAAGGTATAAACATGACAATTAAGTGCGCTATTTATACACGCAAATCAACCGAACATGGATTGGAACAAGAGTTTAATTCTCTGCAAAACCAAGAAGAATCCTGTAAAGCGTATATTGCTTCACAAGCGTTTAATGGCTGGCAATATTATAAAACATACAGAGATGCTGCGATTTCTGGCGGAACTATGGAACGTCCTGCGTTAAAGCAAATGCTAGATGATATGGCGCATGGCTTGGTCAATACTGTGGTTGTTTATAAGGTTGACCGATTATCGCGCTCAATCCTGGATTTCCACAATATGATGAAGTATTTCGAAAAATACGGTGCGAACTTTGTGTCCATAACCCAATCGTTTGACACCAGTACATCTATGGGTAAATTGACGCTGAATATGCTGTTATCATTCGCCCAATTTGAACGTGAGGTGTCCAGCGAACGTGTGCGTGATAAAATCCGGGCATCAAAAGCCAAAGGCCTATGGATGGGTGGTGCCCCACGGCTGGGTTATGACCTGATAAACAAAAAGTTGGTAGTAAACCCAACCGAAGCAGAACAAGTTCGTCATCTATTTGAAAAATACTTGGAATTGCAATCTGTAAATGATTTGACCGAATATGCAAAACAAAATGGCATATTTGGCAAAAGATGGGAGACAGCAAAACAACAAATTCGTGGTGGCAATCCTATTGCTAAAATGAGTATGCACCGTATATTGCGCGATAAGATTTACATCGGGCAAATCGAAAATAAAAAAGAAGGCACTTTTGCCAAAGGTGAACACGAACCGATTATTTCTACAGAACTATTTAATCGTGTCCAAATTGCGCTGGCTAATAATACAAATAATAAATCAGCCAGCACACGTGCCCCTAATATATTGACCGGAAAATTATTTAATCACAATGGCACAAAGTTCATCAACCAAATGACCAGTGGTAAAGGTAAAAGAAAAATTCATTACTATGCAACCAAGGGATTTTATTTGACTGCCGCGTGTGTGGATGAGATTGTTATAAAAACAATAACCAATTTTCTGAACAGTGATATGTCTGATCTGCCCATCAATTTGGCCACCGTATTAAAACGAATTGATGTAACAAATATGAATTTCTCAGAAAAACGCAACCTAATTCAATCATTGGTTGAAAAAATTGTGTATTCGCAAGAACAACTGATTTATACACTGACTATAGATGCGCAAAAATTACAGCCGTTTATCAAGGGGCATTATGTAAATCAAAATGTTGAGCCCATGGAATATATAATTGGCGACAACAGCATAACAATCACGGAAAAAGTATTCTTACGCAAATACGTCAACACGGTATACGACCGTGGTAAAAACGGTGTATTGAATGTCACCGACAATAATCATTTAATTTTGAAAGCATTTGCAACGGCATGGAAATATAGGGAATTATACGAACAAGATGGCAATGTAGACAATGTGATACGTTCTGTTCGCACATCACCAAGATTATTTTATAAATATTTATCTCTCTCGTATCTGAGTCCGTCAATCGTAAATAAACTATTAAGCGGTAAAATTAATATGGCAGTTAGAGATATTTTGGATAGAGCATCAAGAAGTGATGACTTTGAGTATCAAGTCAAACTATTTAATCTATAAACACATTGATTTTTTATCTGTTTTATGTTATGTTGTGTATATGCCTGTTGGAAGGCTAGCCCGTTCGTGTAAAGATTTCATCATCCAACAAATAAAATAATATAAACCTCCGAGCTTATTATCTAAGCCAAGAGACTACGAACGCAAAATCAATATTAGATAATGAACTTGGGCAACTCCGCAAATGCGGTAAAGGATTATATTATGAAAAATATAGACTACTTTAAATTACAAGCAAAAAATTTGCTTAAAGACTACCAAACCCGCTATCTTTCTGAAGATGGTGATATTTATGAATACGAACCAAAGTTTTTTGATATCGTAGGTATATTCCTTGAATATGGAATAATGGACGATGATAAAAACTTTGAATTTAAACTAGGCAATGCGCAACATCTGATTGCACAAATGGCCGGTTTTAATGGTTGGAAAGATTTAATAACATCGACAGAGGCAGAACAGTCAAAAGCTCGAAAACTTCTGGAAGAAAGTGTTCATAATGAATACGGATGTACAAGTTTTATATCGCATAATTTTACACCTGATGGTCGTGAAATAACAGAATATTCACACGAACCATTGGATAGTGATGTGCCTTATCATGAAGAATTGTCTGGACAGGATTGGCAAGACGGAATTGATGAATGCAGGAAAAATGGTATGGGCTTTGAACCAGACGAAATCGTTGAATGTCTGCATTGTGGAAATCGGTTTCCATTTAAGGAAGTAAAGGTTAGACGATTGAAACCCGAGTACAACAATGGCAAAGAAGATGATTTTAAAGAAATTGTATGCAAACACTATCCGGAATGTAATGGTAATTTACTAGATTTAATACCGGTGGAAATGATTGATGCGAAAGGAGGTGATGAAAATGAGGAATAAATTTGCATCTTATTCTCGCAGTACGTCAAAAACATATACTAATGCCAATGGATATAGAGTGTACAAAGATTCAGGGCAGCTAGTTCATCGTCATATGGCAGAAATAAAACTTGGTAGACCTTTGCAATCTGGTGAAGTTGTGCATCATATAAACCGAAACAAACAAGACAATCGTCCATCAAATTTGTATGTGTTCCATGACCAACAAGCACATTGGGCAGCTCATAAACAGGATGCCCAAAATTATGGAAAAGATTATAGTTTTAAAGGCAAAAATCATTAAAAGTGCCTCAACGAAAATGACCAAAGTATATCAATGCATGCTATTTGGGCTGGTTTGATAAATTTGGCGATATACATTGGAAATATCGTTGTCAAAAACTGCCGGAAACGGGGCGAAAAAGAACATCCCGTGGAATTACCACGGAATGTTCAATATTACTGGCGGATGGGGAGGGATTCGAACCCCCGGTGGAGTTGCCCCCACAGCGGTTTTCAAGACCGTCGCATTCGACCGC
>CANQBA010000041.1 GCA_947589545.1 uncultured Oscillospiraceae bacterium
GTGTCGCAGAACTTTTCCTTCTACGTAAAAAAAGTGTCGCAGAACTTTTCCTTCTGTGTATAACCTTCTTTTTACGGGAAAACAGCCCGATTTTACGCGGGAAAATGAACACATATCAAAAGAGTGACTGAAATATTTGACTGCTTAAAATTAGAATCCCGCCGCAGTCAGCAGGTTCATATTGCTTCTCTTGACCTCCATGGAGGAGTGAACGTAGCAGTCAAGAGTGATGGCCGTACTGGAGTGTCCGAGTATCTCAGAAAGGCTCTTGATTTCAAACCCTACCTCCATACATCTGGTGGCGAAGCTGTGGCGGAGAGTGTGAAAATGTACGCCCTCAAGCCCACACGCGTTTGTGAGCTTCTGAAGCCGCCTCTGAAGCTTTCGGGGCTCCAAACAATCCTGCGTTCCGGTCAGGACAAAGGCTGACGGGCAATGGGGGTCAAAACGCGCGCAAACATCAAGCATGCTAGCGGGAATTGGGATCGTCCGAACAGAGGAGTCGCTTTTTGGCTTGCCGATGACAATTTTCGTTTTTTTCTCCTGTCCGCCCTCGTCGTCGTGGAGACGCTGCATGGTGGCCTCTACGCGGATCGTCTTGTCCCGAAGGGAAATGTTCTCCCATCGGAGGGCGCACAGCTCGCCGATCCGAAGCCCGGTCAGCAGAGCCAGCAGGATCCCGAATTTGCACAGATCCATATCCTCCCGCAGGCACTCCATGAATCGGCGCTGCTCCTCCACCGTCAGGACTCTCGCCTCCTTCTTCTGCTCCTTTGGGTAGTTGATCTCTACGGTGGGGAATATCCCCGGAAACTGCGACGCCGTGAATTTGAGTATGGAGCGCAGAACCACCAGCGTGTCCCGTACCGTGGAAGCCGACATCCCTTCATCAAGAAGCTCCTGCCCGAATTGCCCTACAAGGGAGGTGCTGAATCCCAAAGGGAAGACCCCGCCCAGCTTGGGGATGATGCGCTTTGACAGGATCGTGTTGTATTTAATATAGGATGACTCCTTCACTTTCTTCTGCTGTGCTTTCAGCCATTCCTCGCAGAAAAAAGAAAAACGCCGGCGCTCACGGGATGACGGCGCGGGTGCGTTGTTTCGGAGCGCCGCCCTGCACTGTTCGGACTTCTCTCTGGCCTCCCTGTAGGTCTTGCCGTAGCAAAAGCCGTATTTGATCTTGCCAGAGATATCATGACCTTTGACATAACGGGCTTCCCAGCGGCCATCCTTGCGTTTGAAAATGTTTTCTCCTTTTCTTGACATAATTAGCCCTCCATAGTATAATTGGAACCTACTCCGTTTGACTGCCGATTTGACTGCTTATAATCTCCCGGCGCGGCATCCTGTCTGTGATTATAGTTTTAATTTTCCATCTTTCCTATAATATTGTAAAATTGGGGCTTGCTTTTTTGGGGCGCATGTAGTAAAATATCAAACAATAGGGCTTTAAGAACTTGTCACAGAAGGAAAAGTTCTGCGACACTTTTTTTACGTAGAAGGAAAAGTTCTGCGACGATGGACGAAAACAGTCTGTCCGGGATGGGTGGAAAGGATTCATCGGCACGGGCGTTCAGGCGACTCGACATGTAAGGGGGTGGTTTGATATGCGCGACCAAAGGGGCGGCCGTTCCGGGCGATACAGGAACCAGCCGCCTGCGCATCCCGGCGGAGTGACACACCGTCCCTCGGCTCAGGGACTTTCCATCCGCGCCTCTCCCAACTTTTCCGCCTTTACCGGCCGGCAACCGCCGTGAGCGGATCTCAGCCGCCCTTTTCGGGCCCCGTCCGGGGCTGGGGAGGGAAACGTCAAAACACATTATTTATATAATACCCGCTTCGGCGGTGATTATACTAAGGAACATATTAATTTCAAAGGAGTGACCGAACTTGAAAAAACGATTGACCAGCCTGCTGATCGTCTTATGCCTGGTACTTGCGCTGGTGCCTACGGCGATGGCGGTCAGCGCAGCAGACTTCACGGATGTCAAAGAGGGTACATGGTACTATGACTACGTGAACGAAGTAGTCTCCAAGGGCTACTTCAAAGGGGAGAGCAGCACCATCTTCTCCCCTGACAAGCAGATGACCCGCGCCATGTTCGTCACGGTTCTGTCCAGAGTGGACGGAGCCACGGTGAACGACAGCAAGTCCACCTTCGACGACGTCCCGGTGGATCAGTGGTACACCGGCGCCGTGACCTGGGCCAATGAGAACAAGATCGTTCTCGGCACCGGCGGCAAAAACTTTGAGCCGGAACGGGCCATCCCCCGCATTGACATGTGCCTGATCATGAGCCGCTACATCTCCTACTACGCGGCCAAGACCGGCCGGGTGCCCGTCACCACCTCGAGCGGCAAGACCTTCAGCGACGTTTCCGGGCTTGACGCCGAGGCCAAGGCCGCCCTGGACAGGTGCGTCGCCTACGGCCTGATCGAGGGTACTCCCGAGGGAACCTTCAAGCCCTATGACACCGCCACCCGTGCCGAGGTCGCCGCTGTCATCTCGCGTCTGGCCTGGACCACCACCGGCGGCGGAGGCATTGCCCCCAGGGTCAATTCCATCACCTATTACCGGAACTACAATAACCAGGACACGTACAATACAACCAGAACCGGTACTGGCACGCTGCACGTACTGGACGGCGAGAGTTTGTTTGGGGCCCGCGATGGCTATACGTTCGTCGGATGGAACGAAGACCCTAACGGAAACGGAAAGGTATACGAGGTTGGAGCTTCCGTTACCGGAGAGGTTACCCTCTACGCCCAGTGGAAAGAAAAACCCGTCGACGCTGACCACATCAACGAGGCGGTGGGTGAGGCTGTGAATTATGTCAACACCGAGGCCAACAGCCTGTATGACCGCGCTTTTAAAGAGATCGAGAACCTGCTGACTGGTACCACGGCTCTTGCCGATGTCAAGGCATTCAAGGATGATACCACCTTCAGCGTCGTTCTCAATGGCCAGACGATCAGCGTCTCCTTCAACACCAACCTGAACAGCGACAATGAGAACCTCCGGGCTCTGCTTCAGTTCGCCGTGGATTACGCTAAGGAAGTGTACGGCAGCGACACCAGCAAGCAGGATGTTAAGGATCTTGCCGCGAACATTAAGAATCGTCTGAAGGAAATGCTTGACCGCATGGAGATTGAGTACTCTGGCGACACTATGGCGCAGAAGCTTGACACCGCCGCCAGGAACCTGGCTGAGCTGGGCAAGGGCAAGGCCGCTGAGTACAGAGACGACATGAAGGAAATCTTCAAGAACGTTGACACCAAGAATCTGGAAGAGGCCGTGAGCAACGGCGCCACCTCCATCCTGGGTGTGACCATCAGCGCCAACGGTAACGAGCTGCTGACGGTCGATAAGGACATGACTCCCACCAGGGCTGACCTTGAGGCCGCCGCCCAGAAGGCCCATGAGGTTGTCCAGACGGTTTCCGAGACGGAGTTCAGCGGAGAGTATAAGTCCATCGACGAGATCGCCAAGAAAATCACCGGCAAGGTTGTGTTTGAGCCCGCTGATGCTATTAAGCAGAACTACAAGGCCGCTGGCGGCGACTATGATGCCGAGTACACAGTGACGTTCACCGTCACCACCGGCACCGGCAGTTACCTGCAGTACAAGTATGACGGCAAGAACGACCACTTCCTCTTTGCCCCCACGCAGGCTATGTGGAATAAGTATGTTAAGAGCTTGGACGGTATCAGGGGCAGGGTTGTTAATAGACTGAAGAATAATCCTGGTACTCCTGCCGCCGCTAACGTGCCCGCTCCCTTCGCCGCCAATACCGCCATGTTCATTGGCTTCGCTGCTCCTATTGCCGGTGTTCCCGTGCCCACTTCTGCTGAGGACGGCGGTCAGATGACTCTGGTCGAGCTGATCCATCTGCTGGACGACATGTTCAAGCAGGTGACCGACAACGAGGAAGACGATCACGTTGACAAGGCCATTGATAAGTGGAAGGATGCCAACAAGGATAATTTCACCAAAGAAGAAATGGTTGACATCCTTATCGGCGAAAAGAGTCTGGATACCGAAGGCCTTGACAACTCGGCCATCGATGAGCTGGTTGACCAGCTGGTCACGGAAGCCGTGGGTAAGGCCCAGGATGAGATCAAGGGCCACAAGGCTTACGATTACGATAGAGTCTCTGATCTGCTTGACACCAAGGGCGGTGCCCAGGAGTTCTTGGGCTCCTCCGCGGACTCCTTCTTTGAGGCAGACGGCACTACACCGAAGGCCGGTTACGAGGGCATTGTCGATCATCTGTTCAACTCTATGGCCGATAAAATCAATGATCAGCGTGCGGAAGAGATCACTGATCCCGCTGAGCAGGCAAAGGCTGCGGCCGTGAAGGAAAAGGCGGAGGATAAGACCGAGCTGAACACCTTCGTCGATAACTCCATTAAGGAGCAGATGAACAACACCGAACAGATATTCGAGTTCGCCGGTGAGCTGGGCTACACTGAAGAGATCGAAAAAGAGATCAAGGATAAGTTCGGCGATAATGTAAATATCGATGACGTGAAGAAAGCCCTCAAGCTCTTCGACGATGCCAAGAATCCCGACGAGCTGGTGAAGAAGACCCTCGGAGGCGCTGTGGACAGCATGAAGTCCGAGGTCATCAGCAATCTTGCCAAGGATCGTTGGGCGAACTACTCCGCCAGAGTTGAGCGCGTCCTGACCAGGGCCAACAACGCTCTGAACCGCGTGCTGAACTCCCGGTTCGGCGACACCGCCGAGAGCGCCACCATCCAAATCGGCACCAACGGCAACAAGGTCGATGTGGATGCTCTCCGGGCGATTCTCACGGATGACTACGACACCTATGATCTGTTGGTCGAGGCTCTCGGTACGTTCGTGAACGAAACCGCCAACATCAGCGATCTGAGCATCGAGTCCCTTGCCACCACCCCGATTACTGTCGAGGCCGGCAAGTACTCCTACACCTTCTACGTGGAGATCAGCTTTGACAACATCGTTGCCTGATCGTCACAGTGCTTCCCTACCCCGCATGTAAACACGATCCCCTTGGGGCCGCTTTCGCGGCCCCGGGGGGGGGGAGCGTTGAATCCGGAACCGGAGCATATTCGATTCCGGCTTGAGCGCTCCGCACCCTGCGCGTCGCGCGCGAAGCGGCATTTGGAGGAACTACCATTGAACGAAAAACTGATTAGATACCTTGTGGAGGCTGGGCTGATCACCCCGGAGCAGGCAAAAGAGCTCTGGGAGGAGCACCGCGGCGCCCGGCGGTCCGTCCGGGATCTGCTGGTGGAAAAGGCCCTTGTCCCGGAGGACAGGATCGTGGAGGCCCTGTCCCAGCTGTCCCGCATCCCCCGGATCCGGCTCTACGAGACCGCCATCCCGCCGGAGGTTCGGCGGATGGTTCCCCCCGACCTTCTCAGAACCAACCAGGTTCTGCCCTTTGACATAGACCCCGACGATCCCGGCGCTCTGCGGGTGGCCATCTGCGACCCCATGAACATGCGCGGCCGCGACGTGGTGGCCCACACCACCAGAATGCGTGTCCGCCCCTATCTTGCCACCTCCGTGGATATCATGCGAACCATCGACCGCTACTTCGGCAGTCAGGAGATGCAGGCGGCGGCGGAGCAGTTCAACGTGGCGCAGGTGGGCGAGACGCCCCACACGCTGGAGGAGGAGCTTCAGCAGGCGGACGTGAACGCCTCGCCGGTGGTGGTGCTGGTCAACTCCCTGGTGGAGCAGGCGGTGCGTATGCGCGCCTCGGATATCCACATCGAGCCGGGCGTGGATCAGGTGCGGGTGCGGTTCCGGGTGGACGGCGTTCTGTACCGGCGGGCCTCCTACGAGATGAACCTTCTGCCCGCCATCATCACGCGCATCAAGATCATCAGCGGTATGCGCATTTCGGAGAAGCACAAGCCCCAGGACGGAAGCTTCTCCCTCACGGTGGATCACCTGGAGTACGATCTGCGCGTGTCCACCCTTCCCACCACCTACGGTGAGAAATGCGTCATGCGTCTTGCCCAGAAGCGGGCCTTGAGCCGCGACAAGGAGAGCCTCGGGCTTGTGGGCGAGGATCTGGAGAAGTTCGACAAGATCCTCGCCAGGCCCAACGGCATCTTCCTGGTCACCGGGCCCACCGGCTCGGGCAAATCCACCACCCTCTACACGGCTTTGAGCGGCCTGAACAGCGAATCGGTGAACATCGTCACCGTCGAGGATCCGGTGGAGGCCCACATCGACGGCGTCAACCAGATCCAGGTAAATCCCAAGGCCGACATGACCTTCGCCAACGTCCTACGCTCCATCCTGCGCCAGGACCCGGACATCATCATGATCGGCGAGATCCGCGACGGCGAGACGGCGGCCATCGCCGTCCAGGCGTCCATCACGGGACACCTGGTGGTCAGCACCCTGCACACCAACGACACCGCCAGCAGCGTCACGCGTCTGCTGGACATGGGCGTTGAGAGCTTTCTCATCGCCGACGCCACCGTGGGCATCGTGGCCCAGCGCCTGGTGCGGCGGCTGTGTCCCAATTGCAAGCGATCCCGCCCCATGCTCCCCTACGAGGCCGACTATCTGAACGTCCCCGAGGAGGAGCGGGAAAACGCCGTGCTGTGGGAGCCGGTGGGCTGTGCCCGATGCGGCAGCACGGGCTTTCTGGGCCGGATCGGCGTCTATGAGATCATGGAGATCACCCCGGCGCTGCGTGCGCTCATCGCCCGGCGGGCCTCCACCGACGAGCTTCGCGAGCAGGCCGTCCGCGAGGGGATGCACACCCTGCGGGAGAGCGCCAGCCGCCTGGTTCGGGAGGGGATCACACACATAGGAGAGCTGCACCGCATCAACATGGAGGGCGACTTCCCGGAGCCCTCCGGAAACGGGGAGAACAGGTCATGACAAAGCTTGACCAGGTGATCTCCCGGGCCCAGGAGCGCCGCGCTTCCGATATCCACCTGACCGTGGGCTTTCCCCCGGTACTGCGGGTGGACGGCGCCCTGGTCAAGGACGACATGCCCCCCTTCACGCGGGAGGAGATGGAAGCCGCCTCCCGCGACCTGGCGGGGGAGGAGGGCATGCGGGAGCTGGAGCGGGACGGGGAGACCGATTTCGCCGTCACGGTTCTTGGCAGTATGCGTATGCGCTGCAACATCTTTTATCAGCAGGGCGAGGCGGCCATGGCCCTTCGCCTGCTCCCCCTGACCGTACCCACGGCGAAGGATCTGCTTTTGCCGCGGATCCTCATCGAACAGGCGGAAAAGCCCCGGGGGCTGGTGCTGGTCACCGGGCCTACGGGCTCCGGTAAGAGCTCCACCCTGGCGGCCCTTCTGGATCACATCAACCGGAGCTCCCGCCGCCATATCATCACGCTGGAGGCCCCCATCGAGTACGTATACAAGCCCATGAGCTGCGTCATCCACCAGCGGGAGGTGGGCCGGGATACCGGCAGCTTCGCCGCCGGACTGCGCGCCGCCCTGCGGCAGGATCCCGACGTGATCCTGGTGGGCGAGATGCGCGATTTGGAGACGATCTCCACCGCCATCACCGCCGCCGAGACCGGGCACCTGGTGTTCGGGACCCTGCACACCAAGGGCGCGGCCAACACAGTGGATCGCATCATCGACGTGTTCCCCGCCGAACAGCAGGAGCAGATACGCATCCAGCTGGCGGACGTGCTGGAGTGCGTCATCGGCCAGACGCTGCTGCCCAGGATCGGCGGCGGACGGCGGGCCGTCTTTGAGATCATGGTGGGGAGCGCCGCCGTAAAGAGCCTGATCCGGCAAAACAAGTCCTTCCAGATCCCCAACGCCATGCAGACGGGGAAGAAGCAGGGGATGGCCCCGCTGGACGACGCCCTGGCGGCCCTGGTTCGCGCCGGGGAGGTTTCGGCTAAGGACGCCGCCGCCGCGGCCAACGACCCGGACACGGTGGCCGCCGTGGAGCGTGTCAGATTATAGCTGACGGGAGTCGAACCCACGCCGGTTTTCGACGGCTGATTTACGCCAGTACTTTGTCAAAAGCCTTGACAATACGCAAGTATTCTCTGCGGCTTTTTCCGTGTCCTGACGCAAATCAGCTCGCCGAAAACCGCACAGCACTCCACGGGTCGCCATTTTCGAGGGATTTTTGCCGCGAAGGAGGAAGCCTTGGGTTCCCAGTGCGATTTCGATCGCATTGGGAAAGGAGAAGCGAACCGTGCGCCTGAGGGCGATTGGGATCCCCGTGCGCCTGAGGGCGATTGGGATCCCCGTCGGGCTGTTGCCCGACGGGGAGAGGACGTCCGACGCCTGCGCCTGAGCCCGAATACTTGGAGGGCAAGGTTAAGCGGCGTCGGTAAGGACGAGGGCCCGCGTGGAGCGACGTGGGTTCGACTCCCGTCAGCTATAGGAGGGATAAGCGTTGCCCGCTTTTACATATACCGCTATCAACACCACCGGCAAGCGCGTCAACGGCTCCATCGAGGCCGCCACGCTGGATATGGCGAAAAGCTCCCTGCGGGGCGTGGGCTATACCATCGTGGACATCCGGTCCCCCAGCCTCTTCGAGCGCGAGCTCAACGTGCCCTTCATGGGGCGGCCCTCCTCCAAGGATATGGCTATCTTCTGCCGGCAGTTCATCTCCATCCTCCGGGCGGGGGAGTCGCTGTCCATCGTGCTGTCCCTGCTGAGCCAGCAGACCGAGAACAAGCAGCTGGCCGCCGCCATCCGCGTGATCCAGACGGACGTGGAAAAGGGCGAATCCCTGGCCGGAGCCATGCGCAAGCAGCAGAAGATATTCCCGTCCATGATGGCCAACATGGTGGAGGCCGGCGAGAACTCCGGAAACCTGGAGGACTCCTTCCGGCAGATGGAGGTCTACTTTGAAAAGGCCCGGCGCACCAAGAGCGCCGTGACCAAGGCCATGATCTACCCCTGCATCCTGCTGGTGGTGATGGTCATCGTGCTCATCGTGATGATGACCACCATCATCCCCTCCTTCATGGAGACCTTCGACCAGCTGGACGTGGAGCTGCCCGCCCTGACCAGGGGCGTCATGGCCGTCAGCAATTGGTTCGTCAAATGGTGGATGGTGCTGGTGGGCGTGATCGCGGGACTGGTCGTCTCCGCCGTGCTGTTTGGCCGCACCGTCAAGGGGCGCCACTTCTTCGGCTACATCGCCCGCAAGGCGCCGGTGTTCGGGCGGCTCACCGTCCGCTCCGCCTGCGCCACGGCCACCAGGACCCTGTCGCTGCTCCTGGGCTCCGGCCTTACCCTGCTGGAGAGCATCGACCTGACCGCCGCCAACATGAGCAACATCTGGTTCGAGGACGCCCTGCGCACCGTCTCGAGCCTTGTCTCCCAGGGCTGGTCCCTGGCCGTGAGCCTCAGAGACACGGGGCTGTTCCCGCCCATGGTGTCAAACCTTGTGATGGTGGGCGAGGAGGCCGGCGACCTCCAGGGCTCCCTGGCCAAGATCGCCGACTACTACGACGACGAGGTCAAGGACGCCACCGACCGCCTCCTGGCCCTTCTGGAGCCGGCCATCATCCTGCTGATGGCGGGGATGGTGGTGGTCATCGTCCTGTCCATCTTCCTGCCCATGCTGGCCATGACCCAGGGCTACGACCAATACCTGTGAGGCCGCCGTGCGCGAAGCCCCTTTAATTCATTACCCTGGTATCCCGTCAGAGCGGGCCCTGTGCGGGTAGGCGCGCGGGCCCCCCGGACTTTCGATACATATCATTTTGAATTTTGAGAAAGGACTGATCACCCATGAAGAATTTCAACAAGAGGATGGCCGCCCGTGAGGGCTTCACACTGGTGGAGCTCATTGTGGTCATCGCCATCCTCGCCATATTGGCCGCCGTCTCGTATCCCGCGTATACGGGGTATATCAAGAAGGCCGATGAGACAGCTGACATTACCAATCTCGCAGGCGTATACACTGCCGCCTCGGCTGCTATGGCTGCGGACGGCAGTTTCTCCGGGCTCACGAGTATTGTGGTTAGCAGCGATGGAAAGACGGTGACAGTGAACGGTACTGTTCTTTTTGGTACTACGTCTGGTGGTACGAAAGAAGCCACGCAAGCTCAGCAGGATACTTTCAAGCTTTTGTATTTTGGTGATACTTCTTCCACGGCGGATACTGTTGTGGAATTCAAAAGTGACACGTACAGCACTAGTGGGGCTACTTGGACGAAAGAAAATAATAAATGGGCCCCCACGACCGCGTAACCCGGTTCCTAATTTGAGCTAACTCCCCCCCTTCCGGCGACCTATCAACCGGACGGGAGGGAGACTGTGACCAAACCCGAAGGAGATGAGACGGTATGAGCCAACTTGCGCTGTGCTTCCTGGCCCTCATTGGACTTTGCGTGGGGAGCTTTTGCAACGTGCTCATCTACCGTCTCCCCCTGGGGGAGGACTTCGTCAGGATCCGCTCCCACTGCATGAGCTGCGGACACGTGCTTTCCTGGTACGAGCTGATCCCCGTGGTCAGCTTCCTTGTCCAGCGGGGCCGGTGCCGGGCTTGCGGGGCCAGGCTGTCCCTCCAGTACCCGGCGGTGGAGCTGGCAAACGCGGCGGCGTGGCTTGCGTGCGGCCTGCTTTTCCGGGGCGACCCGCTGCGGGCCGCGCTTTACTGCGCCATGTCCTCCCTGCTCCTGGTGGCGGCGGTCGTCGACGGGCGCACCCTGGAGATCCCCAACGGCCTGAATCTGGCGATGCTGCTGCTGGGCGCCGTCCAGCTGGCGGCGGACGTCTGGCACTGGCCGGACTACCTCATAGGCTCCGTGTGCGTGAGCCTGCCCCTGCTGCTGCTCCATCTGGCCTCCGGCGGCGCCATGATCGGCCTGGGGGACGTGAAGCTGCTGGCGGCGGCGGGACTGCTGCTGGGGTGGCGGAGGATCCTGCTGGCCCTGGCGCTGGGGAGTATCATCGGCACGGCGGTACACCTGGCGCGGATGTGCCGGGGCGCCGGCCGCCGGCTGGCCTTCGGGCCGTATCTGGCGGCGGGGATCTGGCTCTCCGCCCTGCTGGGCGACCGCGCCATCGCGGCCTACCTGAGCCTTCTCGGGGTCTGAGCCGCCGCTGAAAATAATCCGCAAAGAGAGACATACCCGCGGACGCCGCAGAACCGGCCGGGCCATGCCGGCCGGCTGTGCCGTATCCGCGTGTAACGAGGTTTTAGCTATGAAAATCAAAAAGAAATTATCCGGACGCGCCCTGGTCGTCCAGCTTTGCAGCCAGGAGCTGCGCGTCGCCAGTATGAAGCTGGGCTCCGTGCCCAAGCTGAAAACCCGCGTGGTTCGTCCCCTGCCCGAGGGCGCGGTGGAGGACGGAGCCATTCTGGATCCGGACGCCCTGCGGGAAGCGCTCAAATCCGCCCTGACGGAGCCGGGGATCAGGCACGTCAGGAACGTGGTGTTTACCCTGTGCTCCTCCCAGGTGCTGTCGGAGACGGTGGCCGTCCGAACCGTCAAGAGCAGGCGCTCCTCCGGTTCAGCGGAGGATCGGCTGATGGAAAAGACCCTGGACACCAACCGGGACATGTATTTTCCCGTGGACACCCGCGGAAGCCGCCTGGTCTGGACCCCCGTCGGCATCCTTGACGACGAGGACGGAAGCACCTCCCGGTCCGTACAGCTCTGGGCGGTACCCAACGCCCTGGTGGAGGAATACTACAAGCTGGCCAACTCCTGCGGCCTGAAGGTGCTGGCGGTGGACTACTGCGGAAACAGCTTCACCGGCCTTGTGAGGGCCGGATACGCCGCCCCGGCCCCCTCCGGGAAAAAGAAGGGAAACAAAAAGACGCCCTCCAAGGGCCGGAAGGCCCCCGTTACCGGCGCGCCCGCCGGGGAGGAGCGGCCAAAGGAGACGGTCCTCTATCTCCTCCCGGAGGAGGACTTTCTGCTGATGACCTTTGTCCGCGACAGGCAGGTGACGCACCAGCGGCTGCTGAACCGCGGCAGCTCCTATATGGATGAGCTGGAGGACGCCCGGATGGTGCTGGAGCTCTATGAGACCGAGCATTCGGGCGGCGGGGACATCCTCGTGGCTGTCTGCGGCGCCGGCGCCCGGGATCCGGAGTATGTGGAGCGGGTGGAGGAGGCTTTGAACCTCCCCACGACGGCCCAGACGGGAGCGTCCGCGGACGAATGGTGCCTGTGCGCCGGCGCGGCCGTAACGCGGCTGGACTTCGGCGACCCGGCCCTGAACTTCCCCGGGCGGCCCAATCTGCTCCAGAAGTTCTGGCAGTACGGCCTCCTTCTGGCGGGCGGCGGGCTTCTGGCTCTGACAGTCCTCCAGTTCCTCGGGGATTCGCTGGACTGGAGCACAACCCTGAACAGGAAGGAAAGCGCGCTGGGCAATCTGCAGGATTCGCTGGCGGACGTCAGCGGCTTCAAGCAGAACTGGGAGGATTATGAGGCTTACTACTTCAACTACGCCGCCGACTGGCGCACCCTGCTGGGCTCCGACGAGGAGGGATCCGAGAGCGTCGGCGCCCTGCGCACCTACAATGACAACCTGTCCCTGATGCTGAGCGAGCTGGAGCAGATCCTTCCCGACGGCGTCAGCGTCACCGAGATCGGCATCGCCCCGGAGGGGCTGGGCCTGCAGATCGCCTGCGAGGACAAACAGACGGCGGCCTACGTCATCCTGACCCTGCGCTCCCTGCAATACGGGGAGGAGCCGACGTATATCTCCGACCTGACGATCGGCCCCGGCGTGTCGGCTTTTTCCGTACTCTCCTCCCTGGCCCAGGCCACCGGCTCCCCCGAGGCGCCCCCCACCGAGGGCAGCTCCAACAACTCGGCGGACGTCTTTGAAGGCAGCGGCCTGTCGTCGGACGACCAGAGCACGCTGACGGAAATATCCGAAAAGCTGGCACGCGGCGACACGGTCTCCAACCGCGAGATGGAGAGCGTCAAGGAGATCCTCGGGGACGTGAGATCGGACAGCAAGCGGATCGAGATCGCCAGAGCCATGTGCGCGGGCACAAACGCCGGCAACACGGAAATCACGTATTCGCTGGATCAGGTCATAAGAGTTTCCTCCGTCGCCCAGAGGAAGAACGGGTTCAAGCGTATGCTTGGCAACCCCTTCGCCCTCTATCTGTTTGCCGAGCTGGTTCGGGCGGATATCGAATCCGGCAATTCCACGATGCGTGACGACCTCGAGACGTTCTGCTGGGATCATTTCGACGAAGACTGGTTCAAGGCGATCTTCTCCGCCCGTGACCTTCAGGCCATCGCAAAGGGGGACTACAGCTCGCTCACGGACGCCAGCCTGACGGATATGCAGACCCTTCTCATCCGTTTTATCGACGATAAGTACCAGACCGACGACGAGTATTACTATCGGTGCGAGGAGCTTGTCAAGAGCGACCCGACGCTCAGAGGCGTCCTGACCTACTATATCTGTGTGGAGAAAGGACTGCCCCTGACCGTTTCCGAAGACTCCGAGACCGACCCGGAAACCGGCCTCGACATTGACCCGCTCACCGGGCTTCTGATCGACCCGGACGACGACAGCCTTCTTTTCGATAAGGTCAACCGCCTGTACGTGGATAAGGCCACAAACGAGTACATCTACCCGAGTACCGGCACGCTCTTTGATCTGAGCTCCGGCCTGTATATCGACAAAAAGACAAAGAAGCTGTACGACCCGCAGACCGGAGAGGATCTGGATCCGGCCACCGACATGAGAATGGCCAAGTACACATGGCCCCTGAGGACGCAGCTTGAGGAGCAGGATCGGGATATCTCCGAGCTCGACTGGAGCAAGATCGACTGGACCCCCATCACCTGGAGAACCATGTCGGTGGACGAAGTGGTCGATACGCTGCGCCGGCAGGCCGAGAAGCTTCTGAAGGTCAACGTGACCATCGATCCGGATACCGGCCTCGTTGTCGATTCCAAGACCGGCCTTCTCTACGAGCCGAACACCGGCCTCTATATCGATCCCGACACGGGCCGTCTGGTGGACGCTGACGGAAAAGCCATTGACCCGCTGACGGACAGCAGGCTCTCTCAGTTCATGAAGTATCTGCCCATGGTCGGGCAGTTCACGGGCCTGAACACGGACGCGATCGACTGGACCAAGATCGACTGGCGCAAGTTTGACTGGTCAAATCTCGCGTCCATGGATAACGTTATGGAGCTTATAAAGCAGGTCAAGGATTTGTCGTCGGGCGACCTTCCCGGCATCGGCGACCTTCCCGGCATCGGCGATCTTCCCGGCATCGGGGATCTTCCGGGCGGCGCCGGAACCGGCTTCGTCGTGGATCCGGTCACCGGCCAGCTGAAGTACGCGGATACCGGGGAGCTCGTGGATCCCTCCGCCGATCCGAAGCTGGAGGGGCTGGTGGGTATGCTGGAGCAGTATCTTGGCGTGGATCTCGACGATTTTGACTGGAGCACCATCGACTGGCGGGATATCAACATCGACAACCCGGGCCAGGCGGACGCGGCCAAACTGATCCAGCAGATCTATGCCAATCTGAACGGCCAGACCCCCGAAACCGGCTTCGTTGTGGATCCGGCTACCGGCCAGCTGAAGTACGCGGATACCGGGGAGCTCGTGGACCCCTCCGCCGACCCGAAGCTGAAGGAGCTGGTGGGTATGCTGGAGCAGTATCTCGGCGTGGATCTCGACAATTTCAACTGGGGCGCCATCGACTGGCGGGATATCAACATCGACAATCCGGGCCAGACGGACATGTACAATCTGCTCCAGCAGATCTACGCCAATCTGAACGGTCAGACTCCCGGCGGCGGCGGACTTCCGGGCATCGGGGATCTGCCGGGCGGCGGCGGCGAGGCGGTAGACACCCGGATCTTCTTCACGGTATCCATTCCCTATAAGGAGTCGCTGATCCAGGCCGAGATGGAGCGCAAGGGCCTTTCACGCGATGAGATACGGGAAGAGCTCGATCTGGAGGATTATCAATGAAGAAGTTCCTGGCAAAATACTGGATAGCGCTTTTCGCGCTGATCCTGTTCGGCGCGGCGGCTTACGTGATTTTCATGCTTTACAAGCCCGAAAAAGCGGAGTATGAGACAAACGACCGCCTCCTTGACACCCAGATATCCAACGTTCAGGCGCAGATCAACGACAACAGGCAGTACGCCGGCGTCCAGGACGTTCTGGAGGGCGAGGAGAAGGCCCTGGACGAGAGCCGGCTGGCGCTTTACAAGGCGTTCCCCGGCGAGATGAAGGAGGAGGATCAGATCCTCTACATCCTCTATCTGGAGGAGCTGTTCGGAAACGACATCACCTTCAGCTTCGGAACCGAGAGCGATGTCATCACCCTCAACGACGGCTCCGATCTGAAGGTTCTGACCCTCACGGTCAACTACGAGACGAACTATCAGGGCTTCAAGGACATGATCGACCGTCTGGCGACCGACGACACGTATATCACCTCCGTCCAATACTGCACGTTGAGCTACGACTCCGAAACGGATACCGCCACGGGCACCGTGACGTTGGTGCGGTATCTGCTGGATTACGGGCAGGAGTACCAGAGTCCCGACGTGGACGGCCCGGGCGGCGGCGGCGGAACCATTTTTGACTGAGGTAACGGCAATGAAGAAAAAGCGCGTCAATGGAAAAGAAGGCGTCACCCTGGTGGAGGTGCTGGTGGCGATCACCGTTCTCGGTATCGTCACCGCCGCCCTGGGGGGCAGCCTGGTCGTCTCCAACCGCATCAACAGCCGGAGCGAGCAGATCATCAAGGATCGCCTGGCCGTCTCCAGCGCGGTGGAGACGTTGATGGCCAAGGGGATACATGATACAACTGATACAACATCTGACGACGATCTCGAAGTCAAAATCGACACTACCAGTGATTCCACTTGCTACAAAGTGACCGTTAAAAGCAAAGACGGCGAGGTGTCTGTCGAAACCTACATCCGCCCCGCTGACACCACTTAACCCGGAGGTGCCCAACAATGAAAAAGAACAATGGCGGCTATGTGCTGGCCTATGTGATGATCGTGATCACGGTAGTGTCGGCCATGGCCCTGGCGGTCGGCTCCGTGGCTGTGCGAAACCTCCAGGTTCAGGAGGCGGCGGTCGAGAGGATGCAGGATCTGTACGCGGCCGAGGGGGAGATCGAGAGGTTCCAGGCGTGGGTGAAGGGGAAAGAATTTGATGAGGGCACAATAAAAAGCTTTCCCATGGGCAATTCACAAACCGATCCCACCGTTACGGTGGAAGTTGACAAAACATATAAAAAAATCACCGTCACCGCAAAAGCCAGAAACACGACAGTGACCGCCGTGATGGAGGTCGAAGTTGATAGTAGCAATAGCACAGTCAAACAAATAAATAAATACCAATCCTACAACATAACCGCTACGCAGTAATAGAAAGGGGAATCAGCACATGAAAAACAGTAACGGCGGCTTTACGCTTGTGGAGCTTCTGGCAACAATAGCCGCCACGTCCATTGTGACGTTGGCGGCTATGTCATTTTTGCTGGTATGCTTCCGCCTGTGCGCCTCGGCCCAGGCCACCGCGGGCGAGCAGGAAACCTCCCGCATCGTCCTGACGCTGATGGAGGATCTGGTCAGTGAGGGGAGCATAACGAAGGTAGAAAATACAGGTTCTCAGTGGAATCTGTGTGGCAAAAAGGATAACGACGATGTTGTTCTGCTTACATACTCTGGAGACGATCATACGCTTTCAGCCGGCGGCTCGGTCATTATGGAGGGTGTGGAGGACTTTAGCGCTGCGTTGGATAATGTCAATAAAAAACTCCTTACCATAACCCTCAAAACAGAGAACGGGAAGGAGTATACGACCTCCGTCTACTGCAGAACCACCGAAATAAATGATGATCCAACAAAACCCGCCTCCTTCAACTTCAATACCGGCATTGTGGGCCGGGTCTACGGCAGATCCTCCGCCGCCGGCGCCGCAAACGCCCGGGCCTACGGCATCTCCAACGACGAGTGGATCGCCCGTCTGGCCCTGATCGCCAATCTGGATCTCCAAATCGGCAGCACCGGCAAGATCCTCAGCGGCGACGATGAGGGGAAGTATTTCTCCGAATGGTACATCGGCGGCTATGACGCGGCCCATCCCGGCTGGAGCAAAAACACCCCCTGGTGCGCCTGCTTCGTCTCCTGGGGGATCGCCCAGGTTCGCGATTCGTTGGACAGGACGCTGTCCTTCTCCGACGTGGACGCCGGCGTTAAGCGGCTGCGGAGCGGCGAAAACGGCGCCTGGCTGGATCCCGGCGCCGCCCCCATCCCCGGGGATCTGATCTTCTTCGACTGGGACGAGGATCCGGATCCGGACTACGACAGCGCCGCCGACCACGTGGGCGTGTTCCTCATGCAAAGGGATGGCCGCGTCTACTCCATCGAGGGGAACACCGACGGCCGGGTCGCCGTGCGCAATTACGCCCCGGACGACCCCCGCATCCTGGGCTATGGCCGGTTGAAGTGGAAATCGTCATCCGGCGCGGATTGAGCCGCCGGGAGGGAGGTAAGCAAATGGAAAAGCAGGACTATCAAACCTACATGACCCCCGGCGCCTACGAGGCGCTGGTCTCCGAGGCGGGGGCGCTGCTCCGGGCCGGAGAGACGGCGGAGGGCGTCGTGGACAGGCTGCTCCCGATGATCGCCTCCTCTTTGGAGGAGGGGCGCAAGGCGCGCCATAAGGAGGCCCAGGCCAACGGGATCCGCCACGCCAGGGAGGCCGGCGTCCCCCTCGGCCGCCGTCCCACGCCCCTGCCCGCCAACTTCCCGGACGTGGTCAGGCTGTACCGGGAAGGGGCCATCACCTCCGACGCCGCCGCGAAGCTGTGCCGTATGGCAAAAAGCACCTTTTTCTTCCGCATGAAGGAGTACGAGGAGGCAAAACGCGCCCTCCGGGCCGATGAACGCGAGCCGGCCCTGAAATAGCCGGCTCCGACTGAACAGACGCTGTTTCTTCGCCCCGGAAGTCCCCGCGGGGAACGGGGCGGTCATATAGCGGCATGTCCCGGGGACGGTTATTTGCGGCGCCAAGCGGCCCACGGAACCGTCCCCTTGGGACGCCGGCGCCGGGTAGACGCCGATTGATTTTGGCAGCCAGCGGTATACGCTTTCTGCAATAGATCACAATATTTTTTTCAGGAGGTAAGCCATGAAACGAAATTCTTCAAATCGTAAACAGGACAGCGGCGGCCGCGCGGCCGCCGCCCGGTTCGGAAGCGGCGGCGCGATGATTTTGCGCGGAAGGGGGGCTTGATTATCGGCGCGAACAGTGGTACAATAATTGGAAATTGGAAATTTATGCGATATTTGGTATGAATCGCCCCGGATCGGCCGTGGACGGGGCGGCACGGGACACAGGGAGTGTGAGACGCGGCCCAAAAAACAGGAGGTAAACAATGAAACGAAATTCTTCAAATCGTAAATATAACAGCGGCTTCACGCTGGTGGAGCTGATCGTCGTGATCGCCATTCTGGCGATCCTCGCCGGCGTCGGCGCGCTGGGGTACGGCGCGTACATCGAGTACGCCAAAAAAGGGCAGGACAAAGCGCTGGTGGGAGAGGTCATGCACGCCTTTGAACTTGCGAACTACTCCAACCCCAATCTCTTTGCGGAGGGTGATTCCGCGACGTTCTACTTTACGTCAAGCGGCGCAAAGGTCCTCAAAAGAACAGGTCAGGAGGATCTCAAAAAATCTCTGGAGGACGCTCTGGGCGATTTGGACAGCCTGTCCCTGACGTATCAGGACTGGAAACCTACCAGTTTAGGCGGCACCGCCATGTTTGATCTTCTTTCTTCGAAGGATCTGCAGGATCTCGTAGATAATCCAAATTCCAGCTATTACCAATATTTGGCTGCGGGGGGCACGGCATCCTATGCCAATGAAATGCCGGAACTGTGGGAGGCTGTTGAAAAAAATCTGGACGCACGTTCTCAAAAAGACATACTTCAACGGGTTATAAAGTTTAGCACAAACGCTGACGCGGTTCCGGGAATAAAGGAAAAATGGCAGAAAAAAGAGCAGCTGACGATGGGAATTACGGGGCTTACCGGTAACGAGGGCCTTGCCTTGGAGGTAGCCCGCAACTACGCTTTTGCCGCCTTTGTAGAGGGAAAGTATGGAAATCAACTCACAGGCGAGATGAAGAAAACGCTGAATGGATTGAAAACAACCAATGGATTGTTGTCAGGTATTTATTACGATCAATGCGATGGTTCAGAATGGACTATCAACGGGGTCAATGTTGTCGATGACTATATTAACACGCAGGCCGAGGCCGACGTGCTGGCGTATCTGGCTCTGATGGAGAGCGTCAATACAGTCATGTACACGGATGAAAATGATTTAAAGGAAAAAGTATCTGCGGTAGTAGACGGCATCGCTCCTTTGATGAATAAGAGCGTGGATCCATCATCGTATAACAATTTTCTCGGAGATTTAGGCTCGACTGGCAGCGTTGTCGGCTTTAGCATGACGAAAACCAACGGCGTTCTTGTTCCGTCGAATTTCTCCGACCCGGATCTGAACCCGAGGGGTTCGGGGAGCGACAGCACGGCAAGCAGCGGATGCACACAGAGCAATCATTCTTCCAGCGCGGAAACACTGACCTTTAGCGGAAGTTCTTCTAATTATACGGCGAACAAAACGATTGAACTCTGCAGGACGAGCGGAGTGCAAGAGTGCAAACTTACGATACGTAACTATACTGATACAGGTGACTTAGTGTTTACTGCGGACAACGTTAAGAATAGTAATTCCGATCTTGTCGAGTTTGATGTAGCCACAAAGACTGTGAAGATAAAAGGTGAAGGCAGTGGTTTTGCAACAATAACAATAACTGTTAAATCACTTCCAAGTAAGACCTATACCTTTACAGTTAATGTCCATTGATTCTTTTATAACTCAGCGGAGAAAAAAGAAGGGAGGTGGTTCCAATGGGATGTTTTAAATAAGGCACAAGAAGTTCTTTAATCGTCCACCAAATATATAACAAAGGAGATTTATGATCATGTCTACTAAAAAAGTTCTTGCAGTGATAATGGCTCTCGTGATGCTGGTCTGTTGCATGTCTGTGACTGCCCTGGCTGATGACCCCGTGGAAGGCGAAGAAAAGTATGTCGCTTACATTCCGGTTGAAGGCGAAGAAACCATGAAATTCACCTCTCTTGCGGCGGCACTTAAAGCGGTCGAGGAATACACTGATATAACCATTTATTTAGCCGGTAATGATGAGCTCACCGATAATATGATCATTCCAGCCGGTATAACTGTCATTATTGCCACGAGCGAAAATTATGAGGCTGATAACACAACTAAGGGAAACAACATCTCCGGTGGAGTGAACCCTAAAGATGCTTTTGCCACACTTACAATTCCGAGCGAGTTTACACTTACAGTTAACGGCACCCTAATCGTCGCGGGCAACCAGCAGGGCTCCAATCCGCGCACCGGGTTCCTCACCGGGGATTACGGCGCGGTTGACGTTGAGGGCGGCCTTATTGTCAACGGCTCGCTGTACGCACGCGGCGATGTCTACACAAAGACCACCGGCAAAGTGACTGCAAACGAAAATGCCAAGGTCTACCAGCGCCTTGAGATTTCCGACTGGCGCGGCGGTACGGCAGCTTCGATTGCCTATCTCGCAAAAATCTTCCCCTTCAACCTGTATGAGCTGAGTGGTATCTCCACAGAATTGATCTGCAACAACGGCACCACCCTGTATGCGCAGGCATTCATCTATGCAAGCGACCAGGGTATCAGCGTCAATGTCCCGTATCTTGCCAGCAACGGCGATGGCATGATTCGCTTTTCCGGTACTGGCGGCGACGTGCGGTTCACAAAAGCGAACGATATTACGAATATCACGATAAACGCCAACCTTGAAACCGGTAACCTTTCGTTTGAAGAGGATGTTGATGGTGAGAGCTATCCGATCGACAGCAGCGGACTTGTCTGCCCCTTTGGCTATCATACCAATTTGCTCATCAACAAAGGCAGCTCCGTGACCGTTAAGACGCTGTTGAAGTTCCTTCCTGGCTGTCAGGTTACCGTCGAAGAGGGCGCTTCTCTGGCCATCGGCGAAATCATTGAAAATGAGGACGGGACCAAAACCACTACTGAGGGCGCTGCCTACTTCTATACGGCCGCCGATTATAGCAATACTTTTAACTGGGCGAAATGGCCGGCTGCGGACGTTACCGTTGACGATGCCGTACTTAAGGCTCCTGTCGATGCTGTTAAACTGGCTGCCGGCAAAATCGGCAGCAGCTCCGCTGAGCATAAAAATCTGCCCGAAGGCTTTACCCTGATTGAAGGCACCGCCGGTACTGCTCCGGTTACTGAGTTTATTCAGAGGTCTCCGGTTTACTTGAGTTCCACGCAGAATGTGACCTTCTACCTTGTTACTCCTTGACACCTAGACCATAACCAAGGGGACGGTTCCCAACGGAACCGTCCCCTTAGAACGTCAGCGCCTTTTTTTTTCTTTGAGGAGGCCATTCATGACACAAAACGAAAGCCAAACCGGCAAGGCTCGCGGGGGCAAGGTCGGCACACGGCTATACCTGGCCCTCGCCGTTGGGACGCAGATCTTGAGTCTCCTGGACTTCATCTACACCACCTTCGGCCTCCGGCTCATCCCCGGCAGCTTCGAGATGAACCCCTTCTTTGGCGGCGTCCTCGACGCCCCCTGGGCCGCGCTGGGGCTGAAATACGTCCTGATCCCCGCGTCCCTCTGGACCCTCTACCATTTCCGCCGTCGCCCCCTGGCCCGCTTCGGCCTGTGGCTCTGCTTCCTCGCCTACCTCGCCTTCGACGCCTTCGCCCTCGCCGTCGTCCTCACCTACTGGCGGTACGTTTTGGCCTGACGCCCCGCCGCCGATTTTCCAAATCCGGCCAATTGAATATTGGCGGGATAACGGCGGATACTAATTCCTGTCGAAACAAATAGAGACAGGAGGACTTCAAAATGAAGGCAACCGGTATAGTCAGACGCATTGACGACCTGGGCCGGGTGGTCATCCCCAAGGAGATCCGCCGTACCCTGCGCATCCGCGACGGCGACCCGCTGGAGATCTACACCGAAAAGGACGGGGAGGTCATCTTTAAAAAGTACTCACCCATGGGGGATCTGAGCGATTTCGCCGGACAGATGGTGGAGACGCTCAGCAAAACCACGGGCCTGGCCGCCGCCATCACGGACAGGGATTCCGTCATCGCCGTCTGCGGCGTTCAGAAACGGGAGCTGTCGGGCCGGCAGGTCTCCGGGGAGCTGGAGGCCATCATGGAGGGCCGCCAGGTCTATCACCGGGAGCGCGGCGGCAAGGCCGTGACCCCCGCCGACGGCGTGGACAAATACGCCGTCACCGTGGCCGCGCCCATCCTCACCGAGGGCGACGTGATGGGCTGTGTCCTGTTCCTCGCCGAGGGCGACAGCGTCGTGGGCGAGGTGGAGTACAAGCTGGCCCAGACCGTGGCCGCTTTTCTCGGAAAACAGATGGAAAACTGAATCGGCTTTTTCAATGAAAAATCCGGCAGTCCTTCAAGACCGCCGGATTTTAATTTTTCTCTTACCGGAGTTGCGGGTAGTATGGCTCCAGATACGCCCGGGTGTTCCGGCACATCCTTGCGAACAGCGCCCCGGCGTCCTCCACAGTCAGGCCGGAGCACAGGGGCTGGTTCAAAAAGGCGGCGAAGAGCTTGTCCATATCCCGTTCCGCCGTGCCCTCGCACACAAGGTCGATGTTGTCCGAGGCCCTGCGCACCAGGGACAGCGCGCCCAGGGGCAGGGGAGGGGCGGTGACGGGGGAGACGGTTCCGTGGGTGAAGACGCAGTTCGTCTCCACGATGCTCCCCAGGGGGATCCCCGGCATCTGGCCCCGGTTGGGGAAGTTGACGTTGGTGACCACCGTCTCCAGCCCCGCAAGGCCCCGCAGGATCCGTACAAGCTCCTCCCCGGAGGGCTTCAGGGGGATCTCCTTCCGGCCTTCCGCCATTTCGACGGAGTCCGCGATCTGCCGGGCCTGATTGGCCTCCCGCCAGTCCACGGTGGTGAGGGCGAATTTCCACCGCCTCACCGTCTCGGGATCCTTGAGATACCAGCTGTTGTTCACAAATTCCACCAGATGCCTGTCTCCCGCCGCGCCCAGAGCGCCATAGCGCCGCCACAGATCCATCTTCACCCGGTTGGCGTAGGAGAAGGTGTTGGTCAGATAGTCGTCCACGGGGCCGGCCTCGTTGAAGCCCTCCTGAAAGTGGCGCTCCACAAAATCCGGCAGCAGGGCCATCAGGTCGATGTCTCTGTACCGCGCCCCGGTGATCCAGGTAAAGTGGTTGACGCCGGAGACGTCCGTCCAGATCTCCCGGCGGCCGGCGTCCAGGCCCGTGGCCTCCTTGAGAACACAGCAGAGAAGCTCCTGGGTGTGAAAGACCTCGTGACAGCACCCGAAGGCTTTAATTTCCGGGAAGACTTGATAGAGCGTCTTGACGCAGGCGCTCATGGGATTGGTCAGGTTCAGCACCCACGCCTGGGGGCAGCGCTCCCGGATGGCGGCGGCAAAGCCCTCGTAAAGGGGGTTGGTGCGCATGGCCCGGAGCACCCCGCCGGGGCCGGCGGTGTCCCCCACGGACTGATAGATACCGTACTCCTCCGGCGCGTGCACGTCGGAGCGCATCTCCCGGAAGGTGCCGGGGAGGATGGAGATCAGCACATAGTCCGCCCCCGTCAGGGCCTCCTCCAGCGTCCCCGCCACCGTGTAAACAAACCGCGACCTGGCCTCCGGCTTTTGGTGGATGCGCGTGCCGATCTTCCGGTTCCGCTCCGCCGCCGGCATGTCGATGTCGTAAAGCGCCACCTCACCGCTAAGGTCGGGATCCAGCGCCAGATCCTGCATGAAGGAGCGGGCCCAGAGCTTGGAGCCGCCGCCGATGTACGCGATCTTGATGGGTTCCATAGTACATCTCCTTTTATATTCATACAAAAAATGAATTAAAAATAATAAAAAAATACTTGACTTATACTTAGTTGTATGGTATAATGCGTTCAGAAACCTAAAGGGACTACTTTACGCTCCGGGCGAATTCCCGGGGGGTGACGCCGTACTCCGCCTTGAAGGCCCGGTAGAAGCCCGTATAATCCCCGAAGCCGCACTCGGCCCAGACGTGACTGGGCTTGACCCCCTGTGCCATCAGGGAGCGGGCGATCTGAAGCCGCTTTTTCATGATGTACCGGTGGACGCTGGTGCCCACCAGGCGGTTGAATTCGTGGCTCAGGTGGTATTTGCTGACGTAAAAATGCTCGGCCAGCTCCTCCAGGGAGAGATTTTCCCCGTAGTGCTGGGCGATATAGTCCACCACCTGGCCCACCACCTGCCCGCCCCGGGTCAGATCCTCCGCCGGGGCCGTCTCCCGCTGGGCGATGCGGTTGATCTCCACCAGCAAAAGCGTCAGCAGACATTCCGGCATCAGCTCGTCGCCGAAGCCCCCGTCCTGGAGCTCGCCGTAGAGCTTGCCGACGATGTCGTAGATCCGGCGCTGATCCTCCGGCGTCATGTGCAGCTGGTTGCGGTAGCGGGGGCAGGAGGGATCGAGACACAGCATCAGATCCGTCCGCTTGGTGCTGAGACGCTTGATGGCCTTGGGATCCACCCACAGGACGTACCGCTCATAGACCTCCCGCTCCGGGCGGATATGTACCTGGTGCAGCTCCCGGGGGGAGATGAGCAGGATGTCCCCCTGCTCCACCTTGTAGAGCTTGCTCTCGATGGTGTAGGTCACATCGCCGGAGATGAGGAAAAAGATCTCAAAAAAATCGTGGTGATGAAGCTTTACCTTTTTAAGGTAGGAGTCGCGCTTGTACTGAAGCTCGAAATCCGGCCTTTTCATGATCTGCCGCGTGTCGAACGCCTTGGGCTCGTTGGCCATGCCCGTCCCTCCTCGTATAATAAGATTAGCAGAGATTTTATAAGTGTTATCTGCTGAGTTCACACCGGAAAAACCAGCAGGAAAAGGGATGCCCGTGGTACAATGGCTGTAGGACAGCAGGGACAAGTTCTTTTCCCTCCCGTTGCGCCGCAAGGCGGCTTCATGCAAAGTCAGTCCCCCTGGACCGGAAGTAAGCTGCAAACTCATTAGCGGCCGGTTTGCTGACCCGGAGGCTGCTGCCAAGGCCATTCAAGCCGCCGCCAAAGGCTCCTACCGGCTGCCCAAGACGGTAAACGATTCGGTGAACCAGGCCATGTCCGTCTCCATCGCCGCCATGCGCGCCCTGGAGAGCCAGATCAAAACGCTGGACAAGGCCATCGAGCAGCAGTTTGAGATCATCCCTAACACGTTGACCTCCATTCCCGGCATCGGTAAGGTCTACTCCGCCGGCATCATCGCCGAGATCGGCGACATCAACCGATTTCAGTCCCAGGCATCTGTCGCCAAGTACGCCGGCCTTGTCTGGACCCAGCACCAGTCCGGTGAATTTGAGGCCCAGCACACCCAGCTCATCAAGTCCGGCAGCCGTTTCCTCCGCTACTACCTGCTGGAAGCCACCAACTCCGTTCTTGTGGGGTACTTCTTTCGCAAATTTTCTCTTATTGCATTCTTGACTTCACACCATTAGACTTCGCCGCATTTGGGAAAAAAGCGGCCCTGAGACAATCATAATTCGACGGGGCCCGATTGTCAATGAAAATTGCCGCAACTTTTGCAATGCTTTCCCGCAAATATCGGTATTCCGAGATAAAACATGGCTGGTATAATTATTTATTAGAAATTGAAAAAATGTATGGAAATGTTTGTACAGTTCTGCTATAATTAAAGACAGCATATTGTCCTCTGTTGGGCAAACAACATAAAAAACTACATTCAGGAGGAGCGGCAAAATGGAACTTTTAAATTACGACACCCTGCAAAAATCCGGCTACACGGGCTACATACTCAAGGACGCCCCTGAAAAGGTCATGCAGTTCGGCGAAGGCAACTTCCTGCGGGCATTTGTCAACTACTGGTTCGACGTCTCCAACGAGAAGGTGGGCTGGAACGGCAAGTGCGTCCTCATACAGCCCATCGCCATGGGCCTTACCAAGCTCATCAACGCCCAGGAGGGCCTCTACACCCTCTATCTCCGGGGCAACGAGAACGGGGAGAAGATCGACCGCAAGCGGGTGATCTCCTCCGTTTCCAGGTGCCTCAACCCCTATGAGAAAGAGGGCTTTGACGCCATGATGGCCCTGGCCGTCAGCGACGATCTGGAGTACGTGGTCTCCAACACCACCGAAGCCGGCATCGTCTACGATCCCGCCTGCCAGATCTCCGACGCGCCCTGCTCCTCCTTCCCCGGCAAGCTGACCCAGGTGCTCTTTACCCGGTATAAGGCGGGGAAGGGCGGCCTTGTGATCCTCTCCTGCGAGCTCATCGACAATAACGGCAAGGAGCTTCAGAAGTGCGTCAACCAGTACATCGACCAGTGGGGCCTGGACGACGGCTTCAGATCCTACGTCAATCAGGACTGCACCTTCTGCTCCACTCTGGTGGACCGCATCGTCCCCGGCCGCATCCGCGACGCCGCCGAGGTGGCGAAGCTGGAGGAGCAAAACGGCTACCACGACGAGCTCATCGACGTGGGCGAGGTCTTCGGCGTTTGGAACATCGAGGGGCCGGAGTGGCTGGCGGAGAAGCTGCCCTTCAAGGCCGCCGGGCTCAACTGCCCCGTGGTGCCCGACGTGACCCCCTATAAAAAGCGCAAGGTGCGCATTTTGAACGGCGCCCACACCGGCTTCGTGCTGGGCGCGTATCTGGCGGGCTTCAACATCGTCCGGGACTGCATGGAGAACGACACCGTCCGGAGCTTCATGAACAAGATGCTCTACGACGAGGTGATCCCCACCCTGCCCCTGGACAAGAAGGATCTCACCGACTTTGCCGCCGCGGTGCAGGATAGGTTCAACAACCCCTTCGTCAACCATGAGCTCATGAGCATCAGCCTCAACTCCACCTCCAAGTGGCGCGCCCGCAACATGCCCAGCTTCCTGGAGTATGTGGAGCTGAAAAAGGCCCTGCCTCCCTGCCTCACCGCCTCCTTCGCCGCCTACATCGCCTTCTACTCCACCGATATCCAGGAGCTTTCCGACAAGGGTCTGGTGTGCAAGCGCGCCAAGGGCAACACCTACGTCTGCTCCGACGACCGCTGGGCGCTGGAGTTCTACTGGGAGCACAGGAACGACGATGACGCGACCCTCGTCCACGCCGTCATGACCAACGAGCAGATGTGGGGCCAGGATCTCACCCAGGTTCCCGGCTTCGAGGCCGCCGTTGTGGAGCTTTTAAAGAAGATCAGAGCCGAGGGCACGCTGGCGGTGTACGCCGGCGCGGTGAAGTGAGGTGACACGATGACTGATTTCATCCACATAAACCCCAAAGACAACGTGGTGGTGGCCCTCCACCCCATCCAAAAGGGCGTCGTTTTTGAGGGCGACGGGTACGCCGTCACCGCCGCCATGGACATCCCCCAGGGGCACAAAATGACCCTGAAGCCCCTCTCCGAGGGGGATCAGGTGGTCAAATACGGCTTCTCCATCGGCCACGCCACCGAAAGCGTGGGGGCGGGGGAGTGGATCCACACCCACAACATGCGCACCAATCTGGAGGGGGAGCTGGAGTACACCTATACCCCCAACGTGCACTTCCCTGAGAAGCTGGAGGCCCCCGCCTTTATGGGCTACCGCCGCAAGGACGGCCGGGCCGCCATCCGCAACGAGATCTGGATCATCCCCACCGTGGGCTGTGTCAACGACGTGGCCAAGGCCCTGGTGCGGGAGAATCAGGATCTGGTGACAGGCTCCATCGACGGCCTTTACACCTTCACCCACCCCTTCGGCTGTTCCCAGACCGGCCATGACCACGCCCAGACCCGCAAGCTCCTGGCCGCCCTCACCCGCCACTCCAACGCCGGGGCGGTGCTGGTGCTGAGCCTGGGGTGCGAGAATCTGACCCACGAGCAGTTTTTGCAGGAGCTGGGGGACTACGACCCCGACCGGGTGAAATTCCTCACCTGCCAGGAGGTGGACGACGAGCTGGAGGCCGCCAGGCCCCTTCTGGAGGAGCTGGCCGCCTACGCGGGACAGTTCAAGCGCGAGCCCATCCCCGCCAGCGAGCTGGTGGTGGGCATGAAGTGCGGCGGCTCCGACGGTCTCTCCGGCATCACCGCCAACCCCACCGTGGGGCGCTTTTCCGATATTTTGGGCGCTATGGGCGGCTCCACCGTGCTCACCGAGGTGCCGGAGATGTTCGGCGCGGAGGGCTTTTTGCTGGATCGGTGCGTCAATGAGGAGGTCTTCCACAAGGCCGTCAACATGATCAACGGCTTCAAGGACTATTTCATCCGCCACAACGAGGTGGTCTACGATAACCCCAGCCCCGGCAACAAAGCCGGCGGCATCACCACCCTGGAGGACAAGTCCTGCGGCTGTGTCCAGAAGGGCGGCTCCGCCCCCATCATGGACGTGATCGGCTACGGCGAGCCTGTCACCACAAAGGGCCTCAACATGCTCTACGGCCCGGGCAACGACCTGGTGTCCGCCACGGCCCTGACGGCCGCCGGGGCGCACCTTATCCTGTTCACCACCGGCCGCGGCACCCCCTTCGGCGCGCCGGCCCCCACCATGAAGCTGGCAACCAACACGCCGCTGGCCACGAAAAAGTCCACCTGGATCGACTTCAACGCCGGCGTGGTGGCCGACGGCACGCGCACCATCGACGAGGCCGCCCACGACCTTCTTGACCTGGTGCTGGAGGTGGCCTCCGGCAAGAAGACCTGGGCCGAGAAGAAGGGCTTTAGGGAGATCAGCATCTTCAAGGACGGCGTGGTGCTGTAACTGGCTTGAAAGGCCGCAAAGCGGCCTTTCAATGCCAAGGGGAAAAATTTTCTCTGAATTTCGCAAAATTCAGAGAAAATTACCCTGCCGTCGCCCTGCGTGCGTCCCGAAGGGACACACTAAGGGCGACAAAAGGGATTTTTCCCGACGCGCATGTCGCCGGGAAAAATATCGAATTTGAGTTTTTTGACAAGCTGCATATCCGTTGCCTTTCGCTTTTTTGACGGAAAATCCATGCCTTTTGGCTTGACTTACAGCCAAAATACACTATAATGGATAGTAGAAACGTCCGGCCCGCTCCGGGGCCGGGTTGACTGAAAAATCAATACATACAGGAGGGAACCAACCATGAATGAGATTTTGAAAACCATTTCCAACATCGGCATCGTCCCCGTGGTGGCCATCAACGACGCCTCCAAGGCCGTGCCTCTGGCAAAGGCCCTGGTGGCCGGCGGACTTCCCACCGCCGAGGTGACCTTCCGCACCGCCGCCGCCGAGGACGCCATGCGCGCCATCACCGCCGAGGTGCCCGAGATGCTGGTGGGCGCCGGCACCGTCCTTACCCCCGACCAGCTGGACCGGGCCTTGGACGCCGGCAGCAAGTTCATCGTCAGCCCCGGCTTTAACCCGGAAATGGTGAAATACGGCCTCTCCAAGGGCGCTCTCATGCTCCCCGGCACCGCCACCGGCGGCGAGATGGAGCAGGCGATGGCCCTGGGGCTTGACGTGGTGAAGTTCTTCCCCGCCGAGCAGAACGGCGGCATCGCCAAGATCAAGGCCCTGGCCGGCCCCTACAAGAAGCTCAAATGGATGCCCACCGGCGGCGTCAACACCAAGAACCTGATGGATTATCTGTCCTTCGACCAGATCGTGGCCTGCGGCGGCACCTGGATGGTGAAGCCGGAGCTCATCGAGAACGAGAAGTGGGACGAGATCACCGCCATCTGCAAGGACGCCGTCAAGACCATGCTGGGCCTGCAGATCATGCATGTGGGCATCAACTGCGCCGATCCCGACGAGGCCGCCGCCACCGCCAAGCGGTTCGAGGCCCTCTTCGGCTTCGCCTACAAGGCGGGCAACAGCTCCGACTTCGCCGGCACCGTGGTGGAGTGCATGAAGAAGCCCGGCCGCGGCAAGAACGGCCACATCGCCATCGGCACCAACAGCGTGGACAGGGCCATGTACCATCTGGGCCGCCAGGGCGTGGAGTTCGACGAAAGCTCCATCTCCTACAACGACAAGGGCCAGGCCAAGAACGTCTACCTGAAGGAAGAGGTGGGCGGCTTCGCCATCCACGTCATGAAGAAATAAAATACCCGGACCGTCCCCCAATCAATACTATTTTAAAAAAGGAGAAACACCTCTTATGAAAGTTGTCACCTTCGGCGAGCTTATGATCCGCCTTCAGCCCTATAACTACGAGCGCTTTGTCCAGGCCGACCACCTGGAGTTCACCTTCGGCGGCGGCGAGGCCAACGTGGCCGTTTCCCTGGCCAACTACGGCGCCGAGGCCGTCTTCGTCACCAAGCTCCCCGCCCACGCCATCGGCCAGGCGGCGGTGAACAGCCTGCGCCGTTACGGCGTCGACACCAGCAAGATCGTCCGCGGCGGCGACCGGGTGGGCATCTACTTCAACGAGAAGGGCGCCTCCCAGCGGCCCAGCGTCTGCATCTATGACCGGGCCCACTCCGCCATCCAGGAGGCCGACCCCAGCGAGTTCGACTGGGACGACATCTTCGAGGGCGCCGACTGGTTCCACTTCACCGGCATCACCCCGGCCCTGGGCCCCAACATGGTGGCCGCCTGCCTCCAGGCCTGCAAGGTGGCCAAGGAGCGCGGCATCAAGATCTCCTGTGACCTCAACTACCGCGGCAAGCTGTGGACCCGCGACCAGGCCCGCGCCGCCATGACCGAGCTTTGCCAGTACGTGGACGTGTGCATCTCCAACGAGGAGGACGCCAAGGACGTGTTCGGCATCGAGGCCGAGGCCACCGATATCACCGCCGGCACCCTCAATAAGGAGGGCTACAAGTCCGTGGCCCGCCAGCTGGCGGACAAGTTCGGCTTTGAGAAGGTCGCCATCACCCTGCGCGAGTCCAAATCCGCCTTCGACAACGACTGGAGCGCCATGCTCTACGACGTGAAGACCGGCGAGTACTGCTTCTCCAAGCTCTATCACCTGCACATCATCGACCGCATCGGCGGCGGCGACTCCTTCGGCGGCGGGCTCATCTACGCCCTGCTCACCGGCCACAACACCCAGAGCGCCGTGGAATTCGCCGTGGCCGCCTCCGCGCTGAAGCACTCCATCGAGGGCGACTACAACTTCGCCACCGTCCCCGAGGTGGAGAAGCTGGCGGGCGGCGACGCCTCCGGCCGCGTCCAGCGGTAAGGGGGGACTGAGATGGAGCACTCCAACCCCCTAACGAAGGGAAGCCGTGGCGGACAGAAGTTCATCACCTTTGGCGAGATCATGCTCCGCCTCACCCCCCCGAACTATGAGAAGATCCGGGCCGCCAACGAGTTTGAGGCCAGCTACGGCGGCTCCGAGGCCAACATCGCCCTGGCTCTTGCCAACCTTGGCGTGGACAGCACATTCTTTTCCGTGGTGCCCAACAACTCCCTGGGCAAGAGCGCCGTCAGGATGCTCAGATCCAACGACGTCCACTGCACGCCGGTGATCCTCTCCACCCCTGAGGAGACCCCCACCCACCGGCTGGGTACCTATTATCTGGAAACCGGCTACGGGATCCGGCCCAGCAAGGTCACCTATGACCGCAAGCACTCCGCCATTTCGGAGTTCGACTTCTCCAAGGTGGATGTGAACTACCTGCTGGACGGCTTTGACTGGCTGCATCTGAGCGGCATCACCCCGGCGCTGTCCGCCTCCTGCGGCGACTTCATCCTGAAGCTGATGGAGACGGCCAAGGAGAAGGGCATGACCGTCAGCTTCGACGGCAACTTCCGTTCGCTCCTGTGGAGCTGGGAGGAGGCCCGGGATTACTGCACCAAGTGCCTGCCCTATGTGGATGTGCTGTTCGGCGTGGAGCCGTACCACATCTGGAAGGATCCCGCCAACCCCAAGAAGGGGGACGTGAAGGACGGGATCTCCCGCCAGCCCAGCTGGGAGGAGCAGGACGAGATCAACCAGGCCTTTGTGGCGGCGTACCCCAACATCAAGTGCATCGCCCGCCACGTCCGCTACGCCCACTCCGGCTCGGAAAACAGCCTGATGGCCTACATGTGGTATCAGGGCCACACCTTTGAGTCGAAGCTCTTCACCTTCAACATCCTGGATCGTGTGGGCGGCGGCGACGCCTTTGCCAGCGGCCTCATCTACGCCATGATGAACAACTATAAGCCCATGGATATGATCAATTTCGCCGTGGCCAGCTCCGTCATCAAGCACACCATCCACGGCGACGGCAACATCACCGACGATGTGGAGTCCATCAGGAACCTGATGAACATGAACTACGACATCAAACGGTAATCTTCGGCGCCCGTCTCGTGAAAACGGGACGGGCGCTTGTTCCGTTACCCCCCTGTAGGGGCCGATGACCGCATCGGCCCAAATTTCAATGTAAAGGAGACGATTCTTATGAAAGAGTTTATGGATAAGGATTTCCTTCTGGAGACCGAGACCGCCAAGCACCTGTTCCACGACTATGCCGAGCATATGCCCCTGGTGGACTACCACTGCCACATCTCCCCCCGGGAGATCTATGAGAACCGCCGCTTCAACGACATCGTTGAGGTCTGGCTGGGCGGCGAGAACCCCGACGGCACCTACTTCGGCGACCACTACAAGTGGCGCGTCATGCGCTCCAACGGCGTGCCCGAGGAGTATATCACCGGCCACAAGCCGGGGTATGAGCGCTTTTTGAAGTTCGTGGAGAGCCTGGAGATGGCCATCGGCAACCCCATGTACCACTGGTGCAACCTGGAGCTGCGGCAGTTCTTCGGCTACAATAAGCCCCTGACCGTGGAGAACGCAAAGGAGTGCTGGGATTTCGTCAACGACAAGCTTCAGAACGACCCCTCCCTCACCGTCCGCGGCATCATCGAGAAGGCCAACGTGGCCTTCATCGGCACCACCGACGACCCCGTCGACTCCCTGGAGTGGCATGAGAAGATCGCCGCCGACCCCACCATCAAGGTGAAGGTGGCCCCCTCCTACCGCCCGGACAAGGCCATCAACATCAATAAGCCCGGCTTTGCCGAGTATATCGGGAAGCTGGCCAAGTCCGTGGGCAAGGAAAGCCTCGACACCGTGGAGGATGTCTGCGCCGCCCTCACCGAGAGGCTGGAGTTCTTCGCCAGCTTAGGCTGCCGCGCCAGCGACCACGGCCTTGACTACATCCCCTACCGTCCCGGTTGTCCCAAGTGCGTCAACGAGATCTACAAAAAGGTCATGGCGGGGGAGGAGATCACGGTGGAGGAAGCGGAGAAATACCAGACCGCCATCCTCATGCACCTGGGCAAGGAGTATCACCGCCTGGGTATCGCCATGCAGCTCCACTACAGCTGCAAGCGCAACGCCAACACCCGCGTCTACAGGAAGCTGGGCCCGGACACCGGCGTGGACATGATCGCCCAGAATACCTGCGGCGGCGCCATCGCCGACCTGCTGGCCGCCCTGGATGAGACGAACGAGTGCCCCAAGACCATCCTCTACAGCCTGAACCCCGCCGACAACGAGCAGATCGGCACCATCCTGGGCTGCTTCCAGTCCGACGAGGTTCCCGGCAAGATCCAGCACGGCTCCGCCTGGTGGTTCAACGACACCAAGTCCGGCATGGAGGATCAGATGAAGTCCCTGGCGAACCTGGGCTTACTCGGCAACTTCGTGGGGATGCTGACGGACTCCCGCAGCTTCCTCTCCTACGCCCGCCACGACTACTTCCGCCGTATCATGTGCAACCTCATCGGCAATTGGGTGGAGAACGGGGAGTATCCCAACGTCGAGTCCTCCCTGAAGAAGATCGTCGAGGGCATCAGCTACACCAACGCCGTCCGGTATTTCGGCCTGTAAGAGCTTTCACAAACGCCAAAAAGGAGACGCTTTATGCGTCTCCTTTACAATGCCGCCCGAACGCGCCCGAGGGGGCGGGGGAGCGGAGATCCGGGGAGAGAACGGTATGAGCAGGATTTTTTGCATCGTGGGAAAAAGCGGGGCCGGGAAGGACACCTTCTACAAGGCCGTGCTGGAGCGCTGGGGCGGCGCGCTGACGCCCGTCATCCCCTGCACCACCCGGCCCAGACGGGAGGGGGAGCGCAACGGGGAGGACTATTTCTTCGTGACGGAGGAACAGCTGGCGGAGCTGGAGCGCCGGGGGCAGATCATCGAAAAACGGGAGTATCACACCGTCCAGGGCCTTTGGACTTACTTCACCCGCCGGTTCTCGCCCATGGAGGGGCGCGACTACATCGTCATCACCACCCCGGAGGGCGTCCGCTCCTTCCTGGGGGTCTTCGGGGATATGGTTCGGGTGGTCTATCTGACGCTCCCCGACGGACAGCGGCTCCGCCGGTGCCTGGATCGGGAGGAGCGGCAGGCAAAGCCCGATTACGCGGAGCTGTGCCGCCGGTTCCTGGCCGACGAAAAGGACTTTGCCCCGGAGAAGCTGGCCGGGCTCCCGCGCCTTCGGGTCATCCGCACGGACGGCGCACCGGAACAGTCCCTGCGGGAGTGGGAGCGGATCTTCCGGGAGGCGTGAGCTTTTGCTTTTTTCGCATAAAACGGCCGGGAAACAGGGATAATTTTATTGAAATTTTTCCTGCAAAGAGCTTGAAAAAGCGCCGGGGTATTGATATAATATTTTCGGCTTTTTCCAAGACTGTAAAAAAGTAAAAATTTAACTACGAGGAAGGATACTACAAATGGCAAAAAAGTATGTCTACCTGTTCTCAGAGGGCAACGCCAACATGCGCGAGCTCCTGGGCGGCAAGGGCGCTAACCTTGCCGAGATGACCAACATCGGACTGCCTGTGCCCCAGGGCTTCACCATCACCACCGAAGCCTGCACCCAGTACTACGAGGACGGCCGCACCATCAACGACGAGATCATGGCCGAGGTCAACCAGTACGTCAAGAAGATGGAGGAGATGAACGGCAAGAAGTTCGGCGACCTCAAGAACCCCCTGCTTGTCTCCGTCCGTTCCGGCGCCCGTGCCTCCATGCCCGGCATGATGGATACCATTCTGAATCTGGGCCTCAACGACGACGTGGTGGCCGCCATGATTGCCGGCAACCCCGATCCCAAGTTCGAGCGGTTCGTCTATGACTCCTATCGCCGCTTCATCCAGATGTTCTCCGACGTGGTCATGGAGGTGGGCAAGAAGTACTTCGAGCAGCTCATCGACCAGATGAAGGAGCGCAAGGGCGTGAAGTTCGACGTGGAGCTCACCGCCGCCGACCTGAAGGAGCTGGCCAATGAGTTTAAGGCCGAGTACAAGAAGCAGCTGGGCCAAGACTTCCCCTCCGATCCCCAGGTACAGCTTTATGAAGCCATCCGCGCGGTGTTCCGCAGCTGGGACAACCCCCGCGCCAACGTATACCGCCGCGACAACGACATCCCCTACTCCTGGGGCACCGCCGTCAACGTGATGCCCATGGTGTTCGGCAACCTGAACGACAACTCCGGCACCGGCGTGGCCTTCACCCGCGACCCCGCCACCGGCGAGAAGAAGCTCATGGGCGAGTTCCTGACCAACGCCCAGGGCGAGGACGTGGTGGCCGGCGTCCGCACCCCCATGCCCATCGCCCAGATGGAGGAGAAATTCCCCGAGGCTTACGCCCAGTTCGTCAAGGTCTGCAACATCCTTGAGGAGCATTACCGCGACATGCAGGACATGGAGTTCACCGTGGAGAACGGCAAGCTCTACATGCTCCAGTGCCGCAACGGCAAGCGCACCGCCCCCGCCGCCCTGAAGATCGCCTGCGACCTGGTGGACGAGGGCATGATCGACGAGAAGAAGGCTGTGTCCATGATCGACCCCCGCAACCTGGACACCCTGCTCCATCCCCAGTTTGACCCCGCCGCCCTGAAGAAGGCCGAGGCCATTGGCCGCGGTCTGGGCGCCAGCCCCGGCGCCGCCTGCGGCAAGGTGGTCTTCACCGCCGAGGACGCCAAGGAGTGGAAGTCCCGCGGCGAGAAGGTAGTCCTTGTTCGTCTGGAGACAAGCCCCGAGGACATCGAGGGCATGAAGGCCGCCCAGGGCATCCTCACCGTCCGCGGCGGCATGACCTCCCACGCGGCCGTGGTGGCCCGCGGCATGGGCAAGTGCTGCGTCTCCGGCTGCGGCGAGATAAACATGGACGAGGCCAATAAAAAGTTCACCCTGGCCGGCAAGACCTATCACGAGGGCGACTGCATCTCCATCGACGGCTCCACCGGCAACATCTACGA
>CANQBA010000042.1 GCA_947589545.1 uncultured Oscillospiraceae bacterium
TGGTTACTACTCTTGTGGGGTACTTCTTTCGCAAATTTTCTCTTATTGCATTCTTGACTTCACACCATTAGACTTTATGAACAGTCATTCGTTGAATATTTGAGCGGCCTGTCCGGAAAAGCCCGTTAGGGTTTTTCCGGCAGTTTCGTATAATACTGCGCCTGGGCGGCCCAAAGCTCATGATATTTTCCAGCCTC
Source organism: uncultured Oscillospiraceae bacterium (assembly GCA_947589545.1). Classification (GTDB taxonomy): domain Bacteria; phylum Bacillota; class Clostridia; order Oscillospirales; family Oscillospiraceae; genus RUG626. The sequence goes on from CANQBA010000042.1 coordinate 198, forward strand.
GTCCGCCACCAGGGTGTCGTGGGAGCCCTGCTGAACGATGCGCCCCTCCTGGAAAACGGCGATCTCGTCGCAGAATTTGCAGGAGCTGAGGCGGTGGGAGATGTAGATGGCGGTCTTGTCACCGGCAATCTTGTCGAATTTTCCGTAGATCTCCGCCTCCGCGATGGGGTCGAGAGCCGCCGTGGGCTCGTCCAGGATGATGAACGGGGCGTCCTTATAGAGCGCCCGGGCGATGGCGACCTTCTGGGCCTCGCCGCCGGAGAGCTCCACGCCGTCCTCGGAAAGATCCTTATAGAGCATGGTGTCCAGACCCCTGTCCAACATCTCCAGGCGCTCGCCGAAGCCGGCGTCCACCAGTGCCCGGCGTGCCCGGTCCCGGTCATAGGCCATACTGCCCGCCACGTTGGCCCCCAGGGGCTGGGCGATGAGCCGGAAGTCCTGAAACACCACGGAAAAGAGGGCCATATAGTCGTCGTACCGGTATTTGCGGATGTCGATGCCGTTTAAGAGGATCTGTCCCTCCTGGGGGTCGTAGAGCCTGCACAGGAGCTTGATGAAGGTGGTCTTGCCGCTGCCGTTTTCCCCTACGATGGCCAGCCGGGAGCCCACCTTGAATTTCAGATCCACATGGCGCAGCGCCCAGACGTCGGAGCCGGGGTACTTGAAGGAGACGTCCCGGAATTCTATCTCGTATTGGCGGTCGGAGCGCTTTTCCGTGGTGAGACTGCCCTGATACATGGCGTTGGGGATGTCCAGAAACGCAAAGGTCTTATCCAGATACCCGGTGTTCGTCTCCAGGGTGCCCATCAGGCCCACCAGGGAAAAGATATTGGCGATCATGGCCGTGGCCGCCCCCACGTACTGGGTGATACTGCCCACGTCGAAGGCGCCGCCCCAGGCCTTGAGGCAGGTGAACACATAGACGGAGCCCGTGATCAGGGTGGTGATACATACGCCCAGACCCGCGTAGACGCCCATTTTCCCCCGGGCCAGCTTCCCGATGGGGCCGTCGGCGCCGAAGGCGGAGTTTTTGCCCCAATAGGCGCGCACAAGGTCCTGCTGCTCGTACATGCGGATATCCACGGCGCGCTCTTTCGCAAGGCCGATAAACCCGAAGTGGCCGAAGAGCCTGTTGCCCAGGGTCGCCTCCTCCCCCACGTCGCCCCAGCACCTGGTGGAGGCGGCCAGGAGCTTTCCCGCCAGGGCGCTGACCGTCACCATCAGGGCCGCCAGAAGCAGAACGAAGAGGGGACTGTTGAGAAGCGTGAGCCGCCCCGCCGTCTCCGGGACGGGGGAGGTGAAGAGACTCACGGTCAGGGCCACGCCGCTGAGAAGGCCGATGATGCCGCCCACAAGATCGCCGTATACATACGCCGCCTTCATAAGGCCCCAGCTGGACCAGTTCTCGTTCTCCCGGATCTGCTCCCGGAGGTCGTGGTTTTCCTGCTTGTCCAGCTCGGCGAAGTCCAGGGAGAACATCTTGCGGATGAATAAGATCTCTTTTCTGCCCCAGAGATCGCTGAGCAGTGTCTCATACCGGCGCTTGAGGACGGCCCCCAGCGCGGAGACAAGGTACACGCATACTACGCCCGCGATCACCCATTTCCAAAGGACTTCCGCCCGGCGCAATGCGGCCAGCTCGCTCAGGATTCGCGCCGAGAAGAAGACCGTGACATAGGGGGCAATGGCATCAAAGAGGGCGGAGGCCGTCCGAACCGGGAAGAATTTGGGCGATACCTGACGGAGCACGCGGACGGCCCGCAGATGCACGGCCGCGGCGTGGCGAAGCTTTCCTTTTCCGTTCATATTCAAAACTCCTTTCCCTCCTGATAATACCGGCTTTGTACCGCGAAGAGCCGGGCGTATTCGCCGCCCAGGGCCAGGAGACTTTCATGAGTCCCCTCCTCCCGGATGGCGCCGTCAGATAAGAGGACGATCCGGTCGCAAAACCGGGTGGAGGCCAGGCGGTGGGAGATGAACAGGGAGGTTTTTCCCCGGGTCATATCGCTGTATTTTTGGTAGATGTCGTTTTCCGCCAGGGGATCCAGGGCCGCCGTGGGCTCGTCCAACAGCAAAATCGGGCCGTCCTTATAGAGGGCTCTGGCCAGCATCAGCCGTTGGGTCTCGCCGCCGGAAAAGAGGGTGCCGTCCAGATAGACCTCCCGGCCCACGTGGGTGTCCAGGCCCTTTGGCAGCTTATCAATAACTGATGTCAGCCCCGCCTTCTCCACGCAGTCCGCAATCTTCTCATAGTCGATGCCCACCGTAGTTTGGGCAATCTCCTCCGCCACGGTCACGTCCAGAATGGAAAATTCCTGGAAGACCGCGCTGAAGAGGGCGTAGAAGCTTCGCCGGTCAAAGGTTCGGATGTCCTGGCCGTTCAGCAGGACCGTCCCCTCCGTGGGATCTAAAAGGCCGCACAGGAGCTTCACCAGGGTGGTTTTTCCCGCGCCGTTGAGGCCCACCACGGCCAGCTTCTCCCCCGGATGGACGGTCAGGCTCAAATTGTGGAGCGTGTCCGCTTGGGCCCCGGGATAGCGGTAGGAGACGTTTTCCAATTGAAGCTCATAGCCCTCCGCCTGGGGAACCGCCTCGCCGCCCTCAAACCGGAAGGGCTCCGGGTAATCCAAAAACTCCCGCACCAGGGAGATATCCAGGCTCTCCCTGTTGAGGGTGCTCAGCTCCCCCAGGATCCCCATGATCCAGCTGGTGAAGGTGGTCACCGCCGTGAAGTACAGCAGGAACTCCGAGACGCTCAGGCCCTCCCGCAGGGTCATGCGGATGAGGATCACATAGGCGATGCCGTTCCGGGCCGCGGTCAGCACCGCCGACACCAGATCCGTCAGCACCTCCACCCGCTCACAGCGCAGGGTGAAATCCAGATAGAGGTCGTGGATCTGAGTCACAAGCTCGTTCAGCCAGCTTTGCAGGCCGAAAATGCGGATGTCCTTGGCCAGCTCCACCGATTCCGATTTTCTGCGCAGGTACGTTTTCTTCTGGAAGTATTCCTCCTCCTCGTCCCGGCGGGTATACCGCCAGTTGACGGCGTACCGGGAGACGAAAAATCCGGCGGCGCAGGTGGCGGCGATGACCGCCAGCAGCCAGCCGTTGACCCGGGAGAGGATGCCCAGATAGACGATAAGGCCGCCGATGTTGGTAAGAAGCTTTGTCAGCGTCTCCCAGATGTGCTCCGTGGCCTTAGAATTGCCTTCGCAGGCATTGTGCGCCTTGTCCCGCAGCTTGATAAAATCCTCCTCCAGGGTGTTGGGATAGGAGGTGGTGTTACACTTCAAGGAGAGCCGGGCGATGATGGCACTGCGCACGTCCACCCGGGGGAACATGGTGTTTTCCTCGATATACTGGGAAAAGCCCTGCGCCAGGAAGAGCGCGGCGGTGAAGACGCCGATGGTTCCCAGAAGTACCCCGATGGGGGCCCGCTCCTGCACCCGGGAGAGCACCTCCGGCGCGATGTACAGCTCGAGCAGATTCAAAAGAACCTGCAAGGACGCGGCCAGGACGCAAAAGAGAAGCACGCGCTTTCGGCTTTCCCACGCAAGCTTGCACATCCACCGGACGTTTTGGAGGACATTGTATTTTGGCTTATCCTTTTTCTTCATACTGCCTCACCTCGCGGGATACTATATCATAAAAACTCGTCCCCGCGTCATTCCGGGGACGAATCGTCGGTTTTGGGGGATGAATCGTGGGATCCTATACGCCTATACCTGCGGCAGCAGGATCTCGGTGGTAAAGGCCCCGTCCTCGCTGTTGCGGCTCAGGTACCCGCCCAGGCGCTCCACGATGGCGTCGATGCGCACAAGGCCGAAGCCGTGGCCCTCGCCCTTTGTACTGTGGAAAAGCTTTCCCTCTTTTTTCAGCTTCTTCCCGGCGGTGAAATTGGTAAAAGAGATGTAGAGCTGTGTGTTCTTCATATCCATATACACCCGGATCACGCGCTTATCCTCGGGGAGACCGGCCGCCGCCTCGATGGCGTTGTCAAAAAGATTCCCAAGGATACAGCACAGGTCGATCTCCGAGGAGCTCAGCCGGACGGGGATCTGCGCGTCCGCCACCACCGAGATCCCCTTGGCCTTGGCCAGCGAGATCTTGGAGTTGAGGATCGCGTCGGCCATAGGGTTGCCGGTTTTGATCACCGTGTCCACCGTGGTCAGATCTTTGTCGAGGAGCTCCAGATACCGCCGGATGGCGTCCCAGTCCTCCGCGGCGGCGTAGGCCTTCATGGTCTGGATGTGGTTGCGGTAATCGTGCCGCCAGCCCCGGATCTGGCGGTACATGTTGTCCACCTCCCGGTAATGCGTCTCTATGAGCTCCCGCTGATAGGCGGCGATCCGGGCGTCAATCCTTTTAGAAAGCAGTCCCATTTTCCTCACCTCATGTTGATGATGGCCCGGTTGATCCCGTCGTAGGCGCCCCGGGGCAGGGGGAGGGCGGTCCCGTCCAGAAGGCGTATCTCCGTCCTGGTGACGCGGCTTACCTGGGTCAGGTTCACAAGGGCTGATCGGCCCACCCGGTAAAAGCGCTCGTCCAGCTGCTCCATAAGCCTTGCCAGGGGCATTTTCACGGTGTAGTCCCGGAGGGCGTGGACGGTCACGTAGTTGGCGAAGACCTCCGCGTACCGGATCTGATAGACCGGCACCCGCACCGTCTCGCCGCCCGACTCCAGCGTCAGGATCTTTTCGTTTTTGGAAAGCCGCTCCGCCGCCCGGTCCAGCACGGAGCGGAGCTTCTCCTCCCGCACCGGCTTCATCAGGTAGTGGAGGGCCGCCACGTCGTAGCCCTCCGCGATATAGTCGGAATAGCCGGTGATGAAAACGATCTGAACGGTGTCGTTCTCCCGGCGCAGGCGTTTTGCCATGGTCACGCCGTCCATGGCGCCCATCTCGATGTCGAGAAGCAAAATGTCATAGTCCTTTTTCTCCGCGTAGGCGAAGAGAAAACTCTCTGCGGAGGGAAAGCCGTCGATCCGCACGCCGTGCCCGGACGATTCCGCCCACCGGCGCGCCATAGCGTCCAGCACCTGCCGGTCCGCGTCCGAATCGTCGCATATCGCTATCGTGTACTCCATCTCGTCACCGCTTTTCGGTTCCCGGCGGAAGCCGGGGAGAAATAAAATATCCACAGCCGTGGGGCTGTGGATATTTTACAACATTTTTCAGGAAAACGCAACCGTTTCCCTTTCGCGCGCCACGGCGATAAAGCGCTCAGAACCCGCCGCCGGATCGGAGCTCCCGGTGATATTGGGCTTGGGCCTCGAAGTATTCCGCCATCCCGGCGGTCTCCACGGCGGGGACGTAGGTTTCGGCGTAGACGGTATTGCCGTTTTCGGCCTGCCCCAGGGCTTTATAGAAGACGTAGAAGGGCAATGCGCCGGTGAGGGCGTCCCCCGCCTCGTTCCAGGTGGCGATATAGGTGAGGCCCCAGGCGTCGTAGGCATCGAAGGTCACTGCCTCCTGCTCCGCCATGCACAGCGGGCAGGAGTGGCCGCCGAACACCCAGCCCTTTTTGAGATATTCCTCCGCCCGCTTAAGGCCCATGAGGGGGCCGTAGTCCTTCTCCGTGTACTCCGTCTCCGCCGCCACGCGTCGGTGAGAATACAGGATAACAACCTTCTCCAGAATATCGTCGCTGACCATGTCCCCGGAGTAGTTTTCGGCGTTGTCAAAGCTCAGCTGGACGTAGTCGCTGACCGGCACGTCCAGATACGCGTTCAGAGGGTGGGCGGACGCGTCGTAGAAATACACGTCCAGCCATGCGGCCCCGTGCTCCGACCAGCTGTCGTAATGGCGGGACACCCGAATATCCGGGAGGCTGACGCCGAAGATATCAAACAGCTCCCGCTTCAGCGGTTCCAGCGCGGCGACGATCTGTTCGTCACTCAGCCGCTGATCCACGGCCACACGGACGCCGTTCAGGGCGACGCCCCCATCCTCGTGACTCAGGCTGAGGCAATCGGCGTTCCCGTTCTGAAAGGCGAAAAACAGATAGCCGGGTGCGCTGAAATCTGTCTCCGGCCAGCCGTCTGGCCCCTCCCGCGTGACGGCGGAGGGAAGGGACAGTCCCGTGGCTTTGGCAAGCCGGGGGGCGATGCCGTCCACAAAGCTCTGAAGCTCCGCGCCGTCCGGCGTCAGGCCCCTGTCCAGGTAATCATACCCCGGCAGAGTGTCCGTCTCTGTCACGCTTACGCCTAAAAACGAGACGTCCGGCGCGTAGACCTTCTGATAGGCGCGGGTGGGCAAGGCATCGCCCAGCTTCCTGAACTGCTGAAAGGCCGCGCCGGCCTCTTCGGCGGTCAGGGTCAAATGGGGGGTCACGGTGTCGTCCCCGGCGGTGTCCGGAGGGAGCGTCTCGGCGGTGTCGGCGGTATCGAGGGTATCACCGGTGACCGGCGGCGGGACTTCCGTCAAAATGTGGGTGCGCCGGTACCCGTAGCTTCCAAGGCCCCCGGCGACGATCAGGGCCAAGCACGCCGCCAGGGCCAGAGGCCGCCTTAGATTCATTTTGGGCCTGGCGTCGGGGGCGGCCTGGAGAATGAATCTCCCGTCTATCCCGCCAAGCTCCGTGAGGATCGTTTTTCCGTTCATAGGGGAAAGCCCTCCTTTTCCAGATGCTTTTTCAGATTTTTCCGGGCGCGGCACAGGGCGCTGGTGACGGCGCTTTCGCTCATGCCCAGGCTTTGGGCGATCTCTGCCACCGGGCAGGCGTACCAGTACCGGCGCAGGAAGATGATCCGCGTCCGCTCCGGCAGGGAGCGGAGGAAGCCGTTCAGGGCCTCCCGCAGGGCCAGGCTGTCCGCCGGATCCCCGCCGGGGGCGGGGACGCACTCGTCCAGCTCCGCCGCCAGGGCCTCCGTGCCGCCGCGCTTTTGGGCCGCCCGCTTCTCCGCCAAATCCAGGGCCAGATGGCGGCATACCGCGGCGGCGTAGGCCTTGAGGCTGTCGGGCCGCTTGGGCGGGATGGCGTTCCAAAGCCGCAGATACGCCCCGTTGACGGCCTCGGCGGCCTCCTCCCCGTCGCCCAGGATCCGTTGGGCGACGCCCCGGCACAGGGCGCCGTATTTCCGTTCCGTCTCCTCCAGGGCGCGCTCCGAGCGCGACCAGTAGAGCTCCACGATCTCCCTGTCGGTCATCCCGACACCCCCTTTCGCGTAAGTGGGAGGGCCCTCATCTGATTAGACGGAAAAACCCGCTTCGGCGTCACGGCCGGCGCGGGGTTTTGATGATTTTTCTTTCCGCCGGTCAAAAAGGATCCCGGGGCCTTTCGGCTCCGGGATCCTTGAGCTTGACGGAAAATATAACTCAGCGCTTGGAGAACTGAGGAGCTCTGCGGGCGGCTTTGAGACCGTACTTCTTGCGCTCCTTCATTCTGGGGTCGCGGGTCAGGAAGCCGGCGGCCTTCAGGGGGGCGCGGTAGCTCTCGTCCACCTCTAAGAGGGCGCGGGCGATGCCGTGACGGACAGCGCCGGCCTGGCCGGAGACGCCGCCGCCGGTGACGGTGGCTTCAATGTCCACCTTGCCGATGAGGCCCACAGTGTTCAGGGGCTGACGGACGATGTATTTGAGTGTGTCCAGGCCGAAATAATCGTCGATATCACGGCCGTTGACGGTGATCTTGCCGGTTCCGCCGGGGAAAAGATGGACGCGGGCCACGGAGGACTTTCTGCGGCCGGTGCCGTACATATAGGGCTTCTTGGATGTATACATTCTCTACTCCTCCTTACTCCTGAGTCCAGGCTTCGGGCTTCTGGGCCTCGTGCTTGTGCTCCTCGCCGGCATAGACGCGCAGGCGGGTCAGCTGATCGCGGCCCAGGGAATTCTTGGCCAGCATGCCCTTGACGGCCTCGGTCATGGCGAACTCGGGCTTCTCGGCCATGATTCTGGAGTACTGGACTTCCTTCAGACCGCCGATCCAGCCGCTGTGATGGCGGTAATACTTCTTGGTCAGCTTGCTGCCGGTGAGAACGGCCTTGGAGGCGTTGATGACGATGACGAAGTCGCCACAGTCAACGTTGGGGGTGTAATCGGGCTTGTGCTTTCCGCGCAGGAGCGTGGCGGCCTTGACGGCGGTGCGCCCGAGGGGCTTGCCCGCCGCGTCCAGGACGTACCACTTACGGGTAACTGTCTCCTTCTTAGCGAGTGTAGTGGACATGGTATTCCTCCAGCATATAATATTGTTTTTTCGGGAAAATTTCAGTGGAAAATTTAACGTGCCCTATTTTTATAGCACAATCGGGATTTGGTGTCAACACCTATTTTCAAACTTTTTTATCTGCCACTTTAAAATCTCTTTAAAGCTCTGCTTTTCTCCCGTTTTCTATCGATTGCTCAAATGTCAAATTAAAATTTTCCCGGACTGTCCGCCGCCTTCTTTCCCCGGAGACGGCCCGCCGCCAGCCCCACGGCCTTGTGCAAGGTCCAGCCCAGGAGGATATTCAGGGCGAAGGAGGCGGCGTAGTAGGCGTAGTGACCGGGGCCGGGGTCGAAGAACCGCCGGAGCAGGGCAATCTCGGAGAAGAGACTCACGTTCAGAAGATAGATCTCCAGGCTGTTTTCGCCCAGGAACCGGAGGGCCCGCCAGAGCCAGCCTAGGGGGAGCTTGTCCATGCACCAGGCAAAAATCAGGCACGCGGGGATTGTCGTGAAGGCGAAGATGTAGGTCCCCTGGGCGTAGGATCCCAGGGAGGGCCGAACCCAGGCGTAGACCACGCCCAGCGCCAGACTCACACCCCAGACGATGCCGTCGCGGAGAGAAAAGCCCCTGCCCTCCGCGACGTGCAGGCCCAGAACCAGACCGGCGGTGTAGATGGGGACACGGTAGATGATGTCCAAATGGTACCACCAGGAATCCCGCATGAGGATCTGGCTCACCAGGAAGGAGCCCACCGTCACCCCCAGCAGAAGGGGGATCCGGGCGCCGGGGCGGGCCCGGAGCAGCTTCACCGCGGGCGGGGTCAGCACGTACAGCGTCATGATGCCGGTAATGTACCAGTTGAAGCCGCCCTCGCAGCGAACCCAGTAGTTCAGCAGGGTGCTGTTCCACACGAACGTGGACAGCGGCGCCCTACCAGTCAGGAAAAGAAACAGAGTATAGGGGAGCATCACGAGGAAATAGGCGGGCAGAAGCCGGACGGAGCGGCGCGCCATAAACCTCCCGTACTCCTGTTCCCGCCGGGAGAGGGACATAGCCAGCCCCAGCCCGGAGAGGAGGACGAAGATATCCACACCGCCGAAGCCCAGGGAACGGAGCTGATCCAGGGCGTAGAAGCCCGTCTCCAGATCCGTGGCGTGAAACAGCATCACGGCGATCATAGCGATCCCCATGAGCTCGGAGCGGTATTTGCTCAGAAGCGCGTAAGTCATAAGCGTCACCTCAAAAATACGCGGCGAACAAGTATCTGTTCGCCGCGTGTGAATTGTGATTTTTTACGGCCGGTCGATGGGCAGGCCCATGGCCTCGCGCTCACGGATGGCGTCCTTGCGGGAGATGTTCCAGCGGCCCCGCTCGTCTATCCCTAAGAACTTCACCCAGGTCCAGTCGCCCACGTTCAGGGCGTCCTCCACCTTCTCCGTGCGCTTGAACTCCAGATCCTTGATGTGGCACATGGCGTCCTTGCCGGGCACCAGCTCCACAAAGGCGCCGATGGGGATGACCCGGACGCACTGGCCGAAGTACAGCTTGCCCACCTCGGGGACGAAGCAGATGTCGTCGATGATCTTCTTGGCGGCGCGGCAGGCCTCGATGTCCTGATGGCTGATGAACACGGAGCCGTCGTCCTCCAGATCGATCTTGCAGCCGGTGTCGGCGCAGATCTTCTGGATGACCTTTCCGCCGGAGCCGATGACCTCGCGGATCTTGTCCGGGTCAATGTGCATGGAGATCATCTTGGGGGCGGATTTAGCCAACTCATGGCGCGGCTCGCTGATCACAGGCAGCATGATCTCGTCAAGAATCTGGATACGGGCCTCGCGGGTGATCTCAAAGGCGTTCTTGATGATGTCGTAGGTCAGACCGTCGTTCTTCAGATCCATCTGAATGGCGGTGATGCCCTTCTTGGTGCCGGCCACCTTGAAATCCATCTCGCCGTGGAAATCCTCCACGCCCTGGATGTCGATGAAGGTCTTCCAGTCACCGTTGTCGTCGTGGATAAGGCCGCAGGAGATGCCGGCCACGGGGGCCTTGATGGGCACGCCGGCGTCCATGAGGGCCAGGGTGGAGCCGCAGATGGAGCCCTGGGAGGTGGAGCCGTTGGAGGAGAGAACCTCGCTGACCACGCGGATGGCGTAGGGGAAATCCTCCTCGGAGGGGATCACCGGCTCCAGGGCCTTCTCGGCCAGGGCACCGTGACCGATCTCACGCCGGGAGGTGGAGCGGCTGGGCCGCGCCTCGCCCACGGAGTAGTTGGGGAAGTTGTAGTGGTGGATATAGCGCTTCTCCTCCTCCTCCCAGATGGTGTCCAGCTTCTGAGCGGCGGAGAGGGTGGCCAGGGTGCACACGCTGAGCACCTGGGTCTGGCCGCGGGTGAAAAGGCCCGAGCCGTGGACGCGGGGCAGGACGCCGACCTCGGCGGCCAGGGGACGGATCTCGTTCATAGCGCGGCCGTCCACACGCTTACCCTCCAGGAGCCACTGCTTGACTACCTTCTTCTGGATCTTGTAGGTGATCTCCTCCAGCTGGGCGGTGATCTCGGGATACTCCTCGCCGAAGGTCTCAATCATCTTGTTGACCACCGCGTTGTAGCGCTCCTCGCGGACGTTCTTGTCATCGGTGTCCATGGCGTAGCGCACGTCGTCCAGGTACTTGTCCACGATCTTGTCGAAGAGCTCCTGGTTGAAGGAGGCGTGCTCGTACTCAAATTTGGGCTTGCCCACCTCGGCCACCATCCGGTCGATGAGGGCGATGACGGGCTTGATGGCCTCGTGGGCGGCGATGATGCCGTTATACATCACATCCTCGGGGATCTGGTCGCCGCCGGCCTCGATCATGACGATCTTGCCCATAGTGGCGGCGATGGTGCAGTACATCTCGGAGACCTTGCGCTCCTCGCTGGTGGGGTTGATGATATACCTGCCGTCGATGAGGCCCAGGCCCACGCCGGCGATGGGGCCCGCGAAGGGCACGTCGGAGATGGACACGGCGGCGGAGGCGCCGATCATGGCGGCGATCTCCGGGGCACAGTCGTGGTCGGTGGACAGGACGGTGCAGGTCACCACCACGTCGTTTCTCAGGTCGGAGGGGAACAGCGGGCGCATGGGCCTGTCGATCATGCGGGAGGAGAGAGTGCCGCGCTCAGAGGGCTTGCCCTCGCGGCGGGTGTATCCGCCGGGGATGCGGCCCACGGAGTAGAGCTTCTCCTCGAATTCAACGCTGAGGGGGAAGTAGTCGATGCCGTCCTTGGGACGGGGGGAGGCGACCACGGTGCAGAGAACGGTGGTTTCTCCGTAGGTCACCAGCACCGCGGAATTGGCAAGCTCAGCCAGCTTGCCCACCTCCATGGTGAGGGGACGGCCCGCCAAGGTCATCTCGTACTTTTTATAGTTGGGAAATTCTCTGTGCTTGATAATCATGGGTTGACTCCTTTTGTATTTATTTCTGGAGTCGCGGCCTTTTAGCACTTGAATCAAGGCCCGGACGCCGGACATTCATTCAAATACTAAAACAGCCGGACTCCTTGTTGACTGTTCCGGGGGCAAAAAAGGAACAATGGGTATTATATGCGATTGATCGACCGCATATAATACCCGGTTTGCTTACTTGCGGATGCCAAGCTTCGCGATGATGGCGCGGTAACGCTCGATGTCCTTGTCCATCAGATAGTCCAGAAGGCGGCGGCGGCGGCCGATCATCTTGTACATGCCAAGACGGCTGTGGGCGTCGTTCTTGTGAACCTTCAGATGCTCGGTGAGCTGGTTGATGCGCTCGGTGAGGATGGCGATCTGAACCTCCGGGGAACCGGTATCGCGCTCGCTGCGGCGGTTGGCGTCGATGACGGCGGTCTTCTGCTCCTTGGTGATCATGGGTGGCGCTCCTTTCTTTCAGTAGTCCCCGCTGAACATAGAAAAGGGCCGAAAGGCTCCGGCGGCAGCGCCGGCATACTCCGCAAATCCATGTAGAGGGGCAATCCATGACATTCTACCATATGTTTCCCCTCTTGTAAAGTGTTTTTTGCGGATAAATTGTTCTTTTTTTTCAGAACTCCCAATTTTCTTTTGTGTTCCCGGCGTATCTGAGCCATAGCCGGGGCAAATATTATCAACCCGGCAAACGGGAATTCACCCTATACTCATAACATATACCTGACACGGATTCCATTCATCCCACAGCGTGGGAAACACCTCAAATTCCTTAAAGCCAAGGGAAAGATAAAACTTGTTTGTTCTGTCGTATTCTTTATATTTTCCCATTTGGACTGTTTTGACCTGAATAAAGGAATATCCCTGCTTCGCAGCTGCTTCTCTGGCGCTTTTGAATAATTCCCGGCCGATTCCCTTCCGATGAAGCTCTTTTAAAACGCCCATAACGTACAATTCCACTGTAGCGCTGCCGGTTTCTTTCAAATACAGAAAACCGACTGGGCAATTTCTTTCAAAAGCGCAAAAGAATATTTTATGGGCGCTCTACGCAATGTATTCCTCTCTTGCCTCCGGAATTCCAAACCAATCCGGAAGCGCTTCAAGGATTTGCCTCGTTATGTTTTTCTTCTCCTCATCGTCTGTGATTTGCCTTATCTCCATTGTATCTGCTTCCTTCTATAAATCCCGATATGTCGCACAGCCGCTCACGCGACATTTAACATTGTACCACCCGCATGTGAAGAAATCTACTGTCCGTAAAGACGGTTAAGGCGACGGGAGTTAAACCCACGCCGCCTTAATCGAACTTTTTACAAAGCTTCTGTCCATATCGAATAGAAAACGCTCCGGCGACTTTGTCATAGCTCTCTTTGTAACCATCTGTGTTCTTATTTGTGCCAGTTGATAAATATTCACGCTTTTGACCGGGAACACAAAGTCGAATTGAGACTTTCAAAAAATCGCTTACGCCTCCGCCTTCATAGCCAGGTACGCGTTGATGAAGCCGTCCAGATCCCCGTCCATCACGGCGGAGATGTTAGCGTTTTCAAAGCCCGTCCTGTGATCCTTGGCCAGGGTGTAGGGCATGAAGACGTAGGAGCGGATCTGGCTGCCCCATTCGATCTTCATCTGCACGCCCTTGATGTCCTCGATCTTCTCCAGATGCTCCCGCTCCTTGATTTCGGCAAGGCGCGCCCGCAGCATGGTCATGCAGGCGTCCCGGTTCTGGAACTGGCTGCGCTCCACCTGGCAGGACACCACGATGCCCGTGGGCTTGTGGATGAGGCGCACGGCGGAGCTGGTCTTGTTGACCTTCTGGCCGCCGGCCCCGGAGGAGCGGAACACCTGCATTTCGATGTCCTCCTCCCGGATCTCGATCTCACTGTCGTCGGTGATCTCCGGCATCACCTCCACGGCGGCGAAGCTGGTGTGGCGGCGGCCGGAGGCGTCAAAGGGGCTCACCCGCACCAGCCGGTGGATGCCGCTCTCGCTCTTTAAGTAGCCGTAGGCGTTGTCCCCGTCGATCTTGATGGTGGCGGATTTGATGCCCGCCTCCTCGCCGTCCAGATAGTCCAGGATGGTGTATTTGAACCCGTGGCGCTCGGCCCATCGGGTGTACATGCGGTAGAGCATCTCCGTCCAGTCCTGAGCCTCGGTTCCGCCGGCGCCGGCGTGGAAGCTCAGAATGGCGTTGGAGCCGTCGTACTCCCCGGACAGCATGGTGGCCAGACGCGTGGTCTCCAGATCCGCGGCGAAGGTGCTAAATTCCGCCTCCAGCTCCGGCAGCAGGGAGACGTCGTCCTCCTCGATGGCCATCTCGCACAGCGTCTCCAGATCGCCGTACCGGCTCTCCATCTTCTGAAAGCTCTCCCGCTTGTTCTTCAGCTGCTTCAACCGCTGGAGCACCTTCTGGGAGTTCTTCTGGTCGCTCCAGAAGCCGTCGGCCTCGGACTCGGCCTGGAGCCGGTCGATCTCCTCCGACACCTCGTCCAGCTTCATGGCCCGGCGGATCGTCTCCAGCTGGGGCTTCATAGCGGCGATTTTTGTCTTATAATCCTCGTATTCTACGATCATGTTCATCAATCCTTCTTCGGTATGTAATAGCTTGCGCCTCTATCTTTCGGAGTGTCCCTTGTCCTCGTCGCCGAAGATCAGCTCGTCGATATCCGGCTTGGGCGCGGGCCGCTCGACCTTTTCCTCCATAATTCTTCCCTCCCGTGAAAATGAAATACATATCATTTTATGCGCGGCGGGAAAAAATATTCATTCCGTTTTCGCATGACGCGAAAGCGTCACCAACACGATCTCCGGGTTGTTGAAGAGTCTGGGCGCCAGGTGCGACCCGGCCAGCCCTCTGGATACCAGCATTTGGGCCCCGTCCTTCTCATAGATTCCGGCTGTCCAGGTGGGGAAGAAGCCCTGGCCCGGCGCGACGAGCCCGTCGGTGAAGGGCAGGCGCACCAGCCCCCCGTGGGCGTGGCCGCACAGCACCGCGTCTACGCCCAGATCTGCCCACATGTCCAGCTCCGTGTCCCGGTGATAGAGCATCAGGATATATTTGCCCGGATGCTCCTCCCGGATCTCCCGCACCACCTGTTCCGGCGTCTTCTGATCTCTCAACCCGTTGGGGTCGTCCATGCCGGCGATGACGATGTAGTCGTTCCCCCGGCCGTAGGTCACATATTCGTTGCGCAGCACCGTGACGCCCAGCTCCTCCAGGAGCTTGAAGAGCTCCCTGGCCCAGCCGGCGGCCCACTCGTGGTTGCCGGAGACGAAGTAGACGGGCGCGATGGTCACCAATGCCCCCATCAGCTCCCGGACGTAGGGCTCCTGCTTTTCCCGGGCCCCGTCCACCATGTCGCCGGTGACGCAGATAATGTCGGGCTCCGCGGCCCTGACGGCCTCGATCAGCTCCCGGTTCCCCTGCCCGAAGCGCTTGGCGTGCAGATCGGAGAGGTGCACGATCCGCACGCCCTCCAGATCCGTGGGGAGCTTCTCGCCGCCCAGCAGGAATTCGTCCGTCACCAGGCGCGTGTTGCTGTCGTAGAGGCACGCGCCCAAAATCAGCGCCAGGACCAGGAAAATCGGGAGCGCTTTGCGTTTTTTTCGGGGTCTTTGCTCCATAGAAGTTTACGCTATGCCTCCTTGTCCCGCACATAGGGGTGCTTCACGTTGGGATCCGTGGTCTGGCGGAAATCCACCTCGAAGCGGTCGATGGATTTGATCAGCGCTGACAGGGACTTGAAGCCGTAGTTGCGGCAGTCGAAGTCCGGCTTTTTCTTCATGATGAGGTTCCCCAGCTCCCCCATATAGACCGCGTCCTCCCCGTCGGAGAGATCCGCCACCGACTGGGCGATGAGCCGCACCAGGGATTTGGGGATGCGGTTCTCGTTCTGGACGGGCTTTGCCCGCCTGTCCTTGGCCGGGTGAGCTTCCTCCGGGGCGCTGGGCTCCACCGGCTGTTTGATGTTTTCAATGTAGATGAATTTGTCGCAGGCCGCGATAAACGGCTCCGGCGTCTTGCGCTCGCCGATGCCGAACACCGTCATCCCCGCCTCCCGGAGGCGTATGGCCAGACGGGTGAAATCCGAATCGGAGGACACCAGCACGAACCCGTCTACCTTTTCGGTGTAGAGGATGTCCATGGCGTCGATGATCATGGCGGAATCCGTGGAATTTTTCCCCGTGGTGTAGCTGTACTGCTGGATGGGCGTCACCGCGTTTTCCAGCAGCGAGTTCTTCCACCCGGCGATGTGGGGTCCCGTCCAGTCCCCGTAAATGCGCTTGATGGTGGGCGTGCCGTAGATGGCCACCTCCTGCATGATCCCCGCCAGCGTCCCCCTGGGCACGTTGTCCGCGTCGATCAGCACCGCCAGGCGCTTGTTCATGGATGCGTCAGGAACGATAGGCAAGCCGTCCCCTCCTTTCCAAAAGCGTAATCAATTAGAAAAAGTATACCATAGCCCGCTTGATTTATCAACCCCCGAAAATCGGCTCTTTTTTTGCGAAAAAAGATGAAAAAACAGCCCTGACAGGCCGAAGCCTCCGGCTTGGCCGGAGGCTTTGATTTTCATGACTTCATCGGGGGCCGTCGGGGAGGCTCGCGCCGTCAAACCCATAGGGCATGAGCTGGCGGAGGGACACCGTTCTGACCTCTCCCTTCCGGTTCACCATCAGCACGTCCATATCCGGCGAAAACTCCGTCATCACCTGCCGGCAAACGCCGCAGGGAGCCGTAAAATCCTCTGTTTCCGCCGCCACGGCGATGCGGCGAAAGCGCCGATGCCCCTCGCTTACGGCCTTGAAGATGGCGGTTCGTTCGGCGCAGTTGGTGGGGGTGAACGCGGCGTTTTCAATGTTGCAGCCGGTGTACACCGTGCCGTCGTCGCACTCCACCGCCGCCCCGACGCGAAAATGGGAGTAGGGGGCGTAGGCCATTTCAATCATGTCCATGGCCTTTTGGCACAGCTCCTCAGTTGTCACGATGCACCTCATTTCCCCTCGCTCTGTCCAGGGCGATCAGCCGTTTTACGGCCTCCACGCCCACCTTGACGGCGGCGGAGGTGTCGTGGCTCTCCTTCTGATCCAGGCCTGCGGCCTCCCGCTCCTGGTTCCACACCACGTGAAAACAGCTCCCGCACCGCACCTTCAGCGCCGCCGCCGCCACAAAGAGGGCCGCGGACTCCATCTCGCTGGCCTTGACGCCCAGGCGCTTCCATGCCTCCCACTTCTGCAGAAGCTCATAGCTTACCGGCATACGGCCCGGGGAGTGCTGACCGTAGAAGCTGTCCTTGCACTGGACGACGCCCATATGGGTGCGGTAGCCCAGAGCATCGGAGGCATCCCGGAGCGCCGCCGCCACGTCGAAATCGGGCACGGCGGGGAACTCGATGGGCGCGTACTCCATGCTGGTGTGTTCAAAGCGGATGGCGCCGGTGGCCACAACGACGTCGCCGGCCCGCACGTCCAGGTCGATGCCGCCGCAGGTGCCTACGCGGACAAAGGTGTCGGCCCCGATGGCCGTCAGCTCCTCCAGGGCGATGGCCGCGGAGGGCCCGCCGATTCCGGTGGAGCACACGGAGACCTTCTCACCCAACAGCGTGCCGGTGTAGACGCGGTATTCCCGGTTCTCCCCGACGAAACGGGGCTCGTCAAAAAGCTCGGCGATGGACGCGCACCGGCCGGGATCTCCGGGCAGAAGCACATACCGGCCCACGTCTCCGGCCCTGCACTGGATGTGATACTGCAATTCGGACGGTATCATGGGATCACCCCTCCTGAAAATCTTTTCCTTTTTAAACCTCGGGCCGCCTTCTCAACAGGTGCTCTTGTCTGCGGCGGTGTTCTTGACCAGCTTCACGATGCGGCTTGTCCCCAGGCGCGAAGCGCCCAGCCGGATAAACGCCTCCGCGTCCTCCAGAGAGCCGATGCCTCCCGCCGCCTTGATCTTCACGTGGGGCGCCACGTTGGCGGCAAAGAGCGCCACATCCTCCCGGGTGGCGCCTCCGCCGGCGAAGCCCGTGGAGGTCTTGATATAGTCAGCCCCGGATGCGGAGACGATTTGGCACAGCTTCACCTTCTCATCTTCGGTGAGCAGGCAGGTCTCGATGATGACCTTGAGGATCCGCTCCCCGCAGGCGGCCTTGACGGCGCGGATCTCGCCCAGAAGCTCGTCCCAGCGCCGGTCCTTGACCCAGCCGATGTTGATGACCATGTCGATCTCGTCCGCGCCGTTTTTCACCGCGTCCGCCGTCTCGAACACCTTCACCGCCGTTGTGGAGTAGCCGTTGGGGAAGCCGATGACCGTGCAAATGGCCAGCCTGTCCCCCACATACGCCCTGGCCTGCCGGACAAAGCAGGCGGGGATGCAGACCGACGCCGTGCGGTATTTTATCCCGTCGTCACAGAGGCTTCGGATCTCGTCCCAGGTGGCCGTCTGGGCCAGAAGCGTGTGATCCACCTTTTCCAGAATTTCGCTGATGTCCATGATCTCCCCCGTTTCCACGTTTGTATTCGTTACTATATCACATAATCACGGCCTTGTAAAGACTGGCCTTAGATACTTTGACGAAAAATCGGTCTTACCGGTCGGGCAGATTGCCCTTGCGGATGTTGTCCTTCAGAAGCTGATCCGTGACCTCGAACAGCTTTTCCGAGCCCAGGCGGGTCTTCCGGTGGCGGCCGTAGACCGTGCTGGCCGTCACGCCGTGTTCCTTCCAGTCGCCGCCGTCGTTGCTGTTGTTCAGGAGCAGGGGCTGAAGGTTATCCAGCGCGTGGGCGTACCGGGCTTCCGGCGTCTCATAGGCTTCAAATTCCTCGAACAGCGCCGTCAACTCCGTCCCCTGGTCGGCGGGGAGCAGGCCGAAAAGCCGCTCCTTGGCCCTTCCCTCCCGCTCCCGCTGGGTTTTCAGCCCCTCCGAGTCAAAGGCGTAGGTGTCCCCGGCGTCGATCTCCACGATGTCGTGGATCAGGCACATCAGCATGACCCTGACAAGATCCACGTCCTCGTTGGCGTACTCCCGCAAGAGATACGCCATGATCGCCATATGCCACGCGTGCTCCGCGTCGTTTTCTCTGCGCCCGTGGCCGGACAGATGGGTCTGGCGGAAAATATTCTTTTCCTTATCGATCTCCAGGGAAAAGTCCAGCTGCTTTTTCAACCGTTCGTCCATAGCCCGTTTCCTTTCCGACAGCTTTTTGTCCTATTGTATTCTCTTCGCGGGGAAAACACAAGCACAAATTCGGATCCCCCGGCAACGGAAGCGCCCCTCCGCAAAAACGCGGAGGGGCGTATGGGATAATCAATTATAGACTCAGGTATTTTGTCAGGACTGTGGCAAGCTCCACGCGCCTGGCGGTGCCGGCGGGGTCGAAGCTGCCGTCGTCCTTGCCCTGGACGACCTTGTTCATACTGCACCAGGCAACCGCCTCGTAGGCCCAATCGCTGACCTTCGCGCTGTCGGTGAAGCCCAGCGGGAACATCCACGCGCCGGTGAAGCCGCCGTCGCCGTATTTCTGCTCGTACCGGTAGAGCATGACGGCCATCTGCTCGCGGCTGATGGGATCGTCGGGGCCGAAGGTGCGGGCGTCGTAGCCGGTGACGATGCCCTCGCTGGCGGCCCAGCGGATGGCCTCCGCGTACCACTGATCCTCCTGCACGTCCTCAAAGGGCATCATGTAATTGACAACGCCGTTCCCGTTCATGTTCCAGAGGGTCGTGACCATCTGGGCGCGGGTGACGGTGCCGAGGGGATCAAAGGTGACGCTGTCCTCGCCGTGCATCAGATCGTGGGTGATGACGTAGTCGGTGTACGCATGATACCACGCCGCCGCGTCCAGATCCTTGAACCTCCGGGACGGGCAGTCCGCGCCGCCGTCGCAGGCTGTGCGCTTAAAGGAGGCCCGGACGGTCACGCCGCTGTCGGGCATGGTGAAGGAGTAGGTGCCGTCGGCGTTCCTGACGGCGTCCACCGCCTTACCGGCGGCGTCGGTGACGGTGAGGGAATCCAGCTCATACCCGGTATCGGGGGTGACGGTGAGGGCCACCTTGCCGCCGGCGGCGGTCCGGGTGGGATCGGCTGTCACGGTACCGTGCTCCGGCTCAGTCACGGTGACGGGGTAGACGGCGGCGGGCATCGGCGTGTTGGGCACGGGCGGGATGACCGCCGCGCGGATGATGGTGACGGTGTAGGTGGTTCCGTCGGCTACGGTTATCGTGACGATATTTTCGCCCACCGCCAGGTCGGAGACGGTGATGGTATAAACATCCTTGCCGGTAACAGTCTCATCCTTGGCGGGCGTCAATTCGGCGTCGCCCAGCTTCGCTGTGACCGTATCGTTCCGTATCGCCGTCGTGGCGGTGAGGGTCAGCTCCGTGACGTCGTTGGGGACGTTGACGGTGTAGGCCGTCTTGGACGGGTCGAACGTCTCCATGGCTTCCGTTGAATCGGTCAAATCAAAAAGCATACCGTTCTTCAAGCTGACTACTGTGAAAGTAGAAAAGCCCTTTGCCGTAAAGCTCACAATTCTGTTTTGGAAATCAATAACGGTGTCGGTATAACGGTTTATTTTTCCATTATGATCGTGAATAATGAGTATTTTGGTGGAACCGGTCAGCCCACCTCCGAAGCCGCTGGGCAGCTTGATTTTCATCGGCACGTCAACTTCGATCTGCAAAGGCTTTTTGTCCAGTTCAACGGCGTTGACGTTTTCGCCTTCTTCTGATTCTTCCGGAAGGACAATATCGTCCATATCCGCCGCCGTGGTGGCCACGACCTCATAATACGGGGTGATGTCCAGCGTGAGGATGCCGGCGGCCTTGTCATATGTCTCTACCGTGGTTTCGACGATGGTCAGAACGTGGATGTAGACCTCCTCCGTGGCTTCAGGTTCTTTTCCGGTGGCACCCTTCAGCTGCTCTTTGACAGTCTCGGCCTTTTCCTCATCCGCCCATTCGCCGGCGGCGTCGTTCTGCTCCTCCATGGGAAGCTCCGCCGTGATACCGTCGAGGGCTTCGGTCACCGCCTCTTTATCACTCTCGCTGACCTTGTCAACATTCGCCTCCACGCTGGGCCTATCCACCTTGGCGGCCAGATCGTCCTCGTGGGCTTTCAGAACAAGACTGCCCATGTTGTCCACGTAGGATTCAGCATAGCCCTCCCCCACCTTCGTGGAGGTAGTTCCGTCGGAGTAGGTGGAACCGGGTTTCAGATCCGCCGCCTTTTTGAAGCCGGACTTGACCCGGCTGTCGTCCTTCACCGTGAGGGTGGAGCTCGCGGCGCACTCAACGGCGGCGGTGGTGGTGCTGTCCGTCTCCACAAGCGTGGACACGGCTCTGGAACCGCCATCCTCAGACCCGTGCTTAGACAACTCCAACGTTCCGTTATTCACTATGACAGGCTCGGTCATGCTCTCGCCCTTCACATGGACGCCGGACAGGGTAACATCGCCGCTGTTTGTAAACTGTGTGCCGCTGAATTCAAAGATTGTGCCGTAATCATAACCTCTGTAAGGCTTTTGGGCAACACCTGGCGAGGTGACCGTCCATTGTGGAGGCGCCTTGTGTCCTTCCACCGACAGCGTTCCGCCCTCGTCCACCACAAGATCACCGCTGAAGACACAAGTCATCTGGGCGGAAATCCAAGATCTGCTTCCTTGGTATTTTCTGTTTGCATTATGGGAAAATTCCACAGAAGCGCCGCTCTGGATTTGCAAGCCATTTTCAAAGGCGATCGTGTTATTTTCATAGTTTTGCGTTGAAACGGACAAACCGGCGGGAATGGCCGTTGAGTCGTTCACGAACTTAAAATTGTCGGCGTAGATGGTGATGGTGTCGCTCTCATCCACTGCCGCGACAGCGGCATCAACGGGTTTTTTCGACGTGGGGGCAAAAACCAGCTTTTTGCTGATTTTCTTGTTGGCTCCGTCTTTGTTAAAGAAATGCAACTCAATCGGTTTTGAAAGATCTATCTTTTTTTCCTGCGTACCATCAATTGTACAGGAGCCTTTGGAAAGCCCCTCAAATAACGCTGTAAGTGTCGAAATCTTCCATCTGCTATATCCGGTGCCTTCGCCAAATTGATAATCATACCAGTTAACTTGAACTCCGTTCAAATTTAATTCACTCTGTAAATGCTTGTCAGATCTAACGACGGTCGGCACTCCTTCATCTTCAAAATAGACAAGAAGCCAAATATCATCCAGGTTATCATTGGCCCCTGCGTCAGGCCCCTCCGCCGCTAACACCACTCCCGGCAGCAGCGCCGCGACCATGACTACCGCCAGAAGAAATGCAAGAAACTTACAAAAAAGTCTTTTCATGTGCTTACCTCCTGTTTGAAAATGTGTACTTTTTCAAACTGAAAATTCGCAGAAAAAATCTGTATTTTTTTCTTGCAAAAGCGGTCTAAATAAGGTATAATAAAATCGTTTTATAATCCCGTTTCGGATTTTGGAAAAGTACACCTTTTCAAACAAATTTTCCGCGTTTTTCCATATACTACGACAAGGGATCTCTCCGCCGGGGGAGGTCCCTTGCGCCGTATAGGGCGTGCGCCCGCGCGGGGATAGACGCGCTTTTACCGGCAGATATACGCGTGCCAGCCGTCCTTTTCGCGGTGCTCCAGTACTCGCAGGCCCGCCTTTTCCAACGCGGCCTTCACCTCGGCTTGACGGCCCTCGATGATGCCGGAGCAGATGAAGGCGCCGCCGGGGGCCAGGAATTCCGGCACCTTGGGGGACAGGGCGATGATCACGTCGGAGACGATATTCATCAGCACAAGGCCGAATTTCTCCCCGGACAGCCGGCGGGAGAGCTCCCTGTCCGACAGTACGTCCCCGGCAAAGACGGCGAGCCTGTCCGGGCCGATGCCGTTGAAGCCGGCGTTCTCCATGACCACCGCCGGGGCCTTCTCGTCGATGTCCACCCCCACGGCCCTTTCCGCGCCCAGAAGCAGAGCCCCGATGGCCAGGATCCCGCTGCCGCACCCCAGATCCAGCACCGTTTGGCCGGGGGCGTATTTTTCGATTTCGGCAAGGCACAGCTGTGTGGTGGCGTGGGCGCCGGTGCCGAAAATAAGGCCCGGATCCAGCCGCAGCTCCACCCGCTCCGTCCCCGGGGCGGCCAGCCACTGGGGGACGATGACCAGCCTTTTCCCCACCTCGATGGGACGGTAGTACGCCCGCCAGTTGTTCTCCCAATCCTCGTCGCGAACCTGACGGGGGATCAGCTCAAAGGCGGGGAGCGCCGCCTCCAGCCCCGCCAGCGCCGCCCTGCCGGCGTGGGAGTCCTCCAGATAGAACTTCACCCGGCACACCCCGGCCATGCTTTTCATGAAGTCCTCGTCCACGTAATCCCAATATTTTCTGTTATTTTCCAGAAAATCCCTCACATCCGCCTCGTCCTCGGTGATAAAGCCCTCCACGCCCAAAGCGGTGAGCCGGCTTGTCAGGGGCTCCAGCTTTTCATGGGAAGTGTTCACGGTTATCTCAAGCCAGTTCATAATTACCTCTCCGGTTTTCGTTTATTTTATCTATTCTATCACAGACTAAAGGCGAATACAACGAAAGGAGCGGATTTTATGCCTGAAAATGTGGACATGGCCGTTTTGAACTCCGTTTATCGGAACGCGAAGACCGGCTCCCAGTCCATTGTGGATCTCCTGCCCAGCGCCTCCGACTCTTCCTTCATCGCGGATCTGGAGACGCAGCGGCGGGAATATGACTCCATCGGCGGCGAGGCCGCGGCCAGGATCGTGGGTCTTGGCGGGCATCCCGAGCCCGTGGGCGAGATGAAGAAGCTGGGAATGAAGATGGGCGTCACCATGAACACCATGATGAACGACGAGACGGAGCACCTGGCGGAGCTGATGATCAAGGGCTCCAACATGGGCATCATCCAGATGACCAAGGTGGTCAACGGCCACCAGGACGCCAGCCCCGAGACGCTGGGCCTGGCCCAGAAGCTCATCACCTGCGAGCACGACAACATCCAGAGGCTGAAAGCGTATCTGAAATAAGCGCCCCCCGAAAGGGGGTACATATTTTTTGAAAAAAGCTCTTGACAAGGGCGGATCGTCCTGATATAATACTCAGGCAAAACAAAGCAGAAGCGGCATCGTTTCTCACCGGCTCGAGCCTTCGCAGTTCGGTTAACAGCGTCATAAAGCCCAGGCGGGCTTTGCGCGGGTGCCGTTTGGCATCCGTTTTTTGATTTCGGAGGTGTTTTACCATCGCTAACATCGCTCATCAAATCAACGAGGAGATCATCGACAGCGAGGTGCGGCTCATCGGCGAGGACGGCGCGCAGCTGGGCATCATGCCGGCTTCGGAGGCGCTGAAGGTGGCCGAGGGGAAGGGAATGGATCTGGTGAAGATCTCCCCCAACGCCGTGCCGCCCGTCTGCCGCATCATGGACTACGGCAAATACCGCTTTGAGCAGGCCAAGCGCGAGAAGGAGGCCCGCCGCAATCAGCACGTCATTGAGATCAAGGAGATCCGTATGTCTCCCGGCATCGCCGACAACGATTTCAACGTCAAGCTGAAAAACGGCGTGAAATTCCTGAAGGACGGCGACAGGCTCAAGGTCTCCGTGCGCTTCCGGGGCCGCGAGATGGCCCATACCTCCATCGGTGAGGAGCTTTTAAACCGGTACGCCCAGGAGTGCGCCGCCGTGGCCTCCCTCGACAAGCCCCCCAAGCTGGAGGGGCGGAACATGAGCATTTTCCTGTCCCCCAGGCCCAACAAGTGACGGCCTTCGGGCTTATTGTGCCCCGAAGCCGGCCTGTAAGCAGTATATTTCCGCGCGTTTCCGCGCGTGAATAGGGCGGTATACCGCCAAAACAATGGAAGGAGTAACCAAAGATGCCCAAGATCAAGACCCATAGCGGCGCGAAGAAGAGATTCAATCTCACCAAGACCGGCAAGGTCAAACGCGCCCACGCATACAAGAGCCACATCCTCAATAAAAAGACAACCAAGCGCAAGAGAGGCCTCCGCAAGGGAACCTATGCCGACGTCACCAACGAAGCGGCGATCAAGCGCATGATCCTGTATAAATAAGGAGGTCACTGAACATGGCAAGAGTCAAAGGCGCGATGATGACGCGCAAGAGAAGAAATAAAGTCCTCAAGCTGGCCAAGGGCTACTGGGGCGCCAAATCCAAGCACTTCAAGATGGCCAATCAGGCCATGATGAAGTCCCTGACCTACGCTTACATCGGCCGCAAGCAGAAGAAGCGCGACTACCGCAAGCTGTGGATCACCCGTATTTCCGCCGGCTGCAAGGCCAACGGCATGAACTACTCCACCTTTATGCACGGTCTGAAGAAGGCCGGCATCGAGATGAACCGCAAGATGCTCTCCGAGACCGCAATCCACAATCCCGAGGCGTTCTCCCAGCTGGTCAGCACCGCCAAGGCGGCCCTTTAAGCAAGAGCATACAAGAGCGCAAAGCTTCCTTTTTAATGCCTGAATGTGATCACATTCAGGCATTTTTTCATGCTTTCATGACCGCGTAACGGCAATAAAAGACCGGGCAAAGGGGGCGGTGAGCCCGGCTTTGCCCGGCGGAAAGGGGAGGAAAGGAAAAAGCGATATTCATTCCCGCAAAGCGGGGTTCGGCTGTGCGCGTACCGGATCCGCGATCACGCGTCAAAGGTGGGCAGGATGGCGTCCACGGCGTCCCGCTCCGGCATGGAGCGGATGGCGCCCTTTTTAGTGGTGACCAGATATGCGGCGGCGTTGGCAAAGCGGAGCATGGCGGTGAGATCCTTATCGGACAGGGCCGTGAGGCCGTGATCCAGTACGAAGTTCAGCACACAGGCGCAGAAGGTGTCGCCGGCGCCGGTAGTCTCGATGGTGCCGCCCAGGGTGACGCCGGGGACGTAGACGTGCCGTCCGCCGTAGTAGGCGTGGCTCCCGTCGGGGCCGGCGGTGACGTTCAGGAGCCTGATGTTGGGGTACTGGGCCAGGAGCATGGCCGCGCCGGTATCGAAGTCGGTCTGGCCGGTCATGAATTCCAGCTCGTTGTCGGCTATTTTTACCACATCCGCGTGGGCCAGGCCCCAGCCGATGCGCTCCTTGGCCTCCTCCAGACTCGCCCACAGGGGCGGGCGGAGGTTGGGGTCGAAGGAGACGACGGCCCCGGCGGCGCGGGCGACGGTGACGGCGATCTCCGTGGCGGCCCGAACGCCGGGATGGGTCATGGAGAGAGTGCCGAAGTGGAAAACGCGGGCGCTCTCGATGAGTTCCCGGGGCAGCTCGTCGGCCCGGAGCGTCATATCCGCGCCGGGGTTGCGGTAAAAGGAGAAGTCCCGATCCCCGCCGGGGAGGGTCTTCACAAAGGCCAGGGTGGTACGGGCCTCCCGATCCACCAAAAGGCCGCGCATGTCGATGCCCGCATCCTCGGCCACGGCCTTGAGGGTTTTGCCGAACATATCGTCCCCCACCTTGCCGATGAAGGCGGTCTTTTTGTTAAGCTTCCGGAGCATGGCCAGCACGTTGCAGGGCGCGCCGCCGGGATTGGCCTCAAAGAGGGTGTTCCCCTGGGGACTTACGCCGTTCTCGGTGAAGTCCATCAGCAGTTCGCCCAGGGCCGCTACGTCAAACCGTTCACGCATAGGTGCGCCTCCTCAATCGATAATCAGGTCGTATTTCTCCACATCCATGATCACGCTGCCCATGGACTCGAAGCTGATGGCGTCGGCGCTGACGTCGGTGTAGATCACCGTGGTGGCCGCCTGTTCGCCGTCGTTGACGAAGAGCTCCATGCTGTACTTGTCCAGCAGGATGCGCAGCTTGATCTCACCGCCCCGGGGCCTTACCACGAAGTCGCGGACATTGACGATGTCGTGGGGAAAGCCGCAGCGGGTGCGGTCGATGCGGATGGTGTTGCATTCGGGCTTATAGCGGATGGTGGTCATATGCTCGCCGTCCCCGGCCACGTTGATCTTGAACCAGCTGTACATGGCGTTCTGGGAGGCGGGACGGATGTTTACCGTCATGTCCACCACGCGGCCCCGCACGTTTTGCAGGGTAGTCATCCCCGTGAGAAGTACGTTGCGGTACAGGATCTGATAGCTTCTGCATGCCTTCAGCTCCCGCACCGGGTTCTGATAGAGCCGGCCGTCTCTGAGGGCCAGCTCCCGGGGCACGGTCATCTGGCCGAAGCACCGCATACTGGAGGACTGGCAGTTGGACGTCTCCCAGTTCTGCATCCAGCCGATCATCACCCGCCGCCCGTCGGGGGTCAGGAGCGTCTGGGGGGCGTAGAAGTCGAGGCCGTAGTCGATGGCCTGGACATTCTCCCGGACAAGATGGCACCTCTCCCTGTCCAGCTCGCCGATGAGGCACAGGGTGCCGTTGCCGGCGTGGAATTCCAGGCCGATGGCGGTCATCTCCTGGGGGCTGGTGAGCAGGACGTGCTTGCCGTTCAGCTCGAAGAAGTCCGGACACTCCCACATTCGACCGAACTGGTTGTGGCAGGCGGCCAAGACGCCCCCGTATTTCCAGTGGAAGCCGTCGGCGCTCTCATACATCAGCACGGAGCCGCTCCCATCGGCGGGGCGGTTGCCCACCACCAGATAGAAGGTGTCCCCCTCCCGCCAGATCTTGGGGTCGCGGAAGTCGAAGGGACTTCCGCCCGCGGGCAGGTCGTCGGCTGTGATGACGGGGTTTTCGGCGTATTTTTCGTAATTGAGGCCGTCACCCACCGCCACGCATTGGGTCTGATGTTCCCGCAGCTCGCCGTTTTCCTCCCGCACCGCCTTGACGCCGGTGTACACCAGCAGCTGGCGGCCGTCGTCCAGCTCTATGGCGCTGCCGGAGAAGCAGCCGTTTCTGTCGTAATCCATATCCGGGGCCATCGCCGCGGGCAGGCGCTCCCAGTGGATAAAGTCCTTCGTCTTCACATGCCCCCAGTGCATGGGGCCCCACTTGGTGTCGTAGGGGTGGTACTGGTAGAACAGGTGGTACTCCCCCTTGTAGAGGGAGAAGCCGTTGGGGTCGTTCATCCAGCCGATGGTGGGGGTCAAATGATAGGACGGACGGTTTTTATCCTGGATAAAGGGCCCGTAATGGGCCTCGAAATCTCTCGCTTTTTTGAGTTTTTCACTGATCATCGGAATCTGTTTCCTCCTCGCTCTCACGCGCTTCCGCCGCCGTCTCCTTTTCCAGATCCTCGGGCCGCATGTGGAGCCTGAATACGCGCTCCGTTGTGAAGCTGACCACCGCGAACACCGCCGCCGGCATGATCAGCGCCATAAACGGAACCAGCAAGATGAGCGCCAGCCCCGCGAAAAGCACGGCCAAAACGCCCAGCATTTTAATGGGGTGGAGCGCCATGAGCATGAAGCCGAACTTCAGAACCTCTTTCACGCTCCCGTCAAATCTGGCCGCGTAGGCGGCCACATAGACGCCCCAGGTATAGGCCAGCGCCCACAGCGCCAGCACCACGTAGTAGAGCGCCCCCATGGCGCCGCCGGCCAGCCGGATCCCCCGCAGGACGGACACGTCCACGGTCAGCAGGGCCAGCACCGCCGCCACCACCAGCCAAAGGAGGGTGGAGCGCCTGAAATTTTCCCGGAAGGCGTTCCAGAAGCACCGCCACAGGCCGCCCTCTTTTTTCCGGATCACGTGGTAGGCCGCGGCGTAGAGGGCGGTAGTGGAGGCGCCTGCGGTGACGACGGGCAGGGAGAATACGATCCACAGTACGCTGAGACAGATGCAATCTCCGATGGAGGTGAGCGCAGACATGAGGGGACTGTCGTAGCTGAAAAGACCTTTCATATGTTCTCCCTTGCCTTTCGCCGTCCCGCGAGGACGGAAAATAGTCGCCGATTTTTACGCCCTTGTGTACTCCCGGAGGGAGGTGAAGAGCACGGAATTGTTCTCGGCGAAGATCTGGATGGTCTTGCCGCTGACGCCGTAGAGGCGGACGGTCAGGGCCGCGATCCCGTCGATGTAGAAGATGCCAACGGAGCCCTCCTGGATGTAGGTGAAGGAGTAGGTCTCCCCGGCCTGAAGCGGGGCGGCTGTCTCGGTGATCAGGGTGCTGCCCTGGTTAAAGCTGAGGCTCAGAGTGCCGTTGGCGGGGTTGATGGTGATGAACTTGTTCTTTTCGGCCCTGTTGTTGTAATTGAAGCTGAGGCCGAAGGAGCCGGCACCGGTGAATTTGAATTCGCCGGTGAGCAGGAAGCTCTCGTAGCAGGTGAAGGCGTCGGCGTAGTTGTAGGCCGCGCCGGCGGCCACATAGGCGTGGGTGCCGCCCTCACAGGGCAGCTCCCGGCGGGCCGTGAAGGTGTCGGCAATGGCGTCCACCGGATCTAAGGCCAGGGTGCCGTCGGGGTTCTGCAGGATCTCCTGCACCGCCACGTTGCCGGCCCAGGCCGCCACGTCCTGGGTGGAGGAGGGGGATTCGGAGCGGCGGGCCCAGCCCACCATGTAGTACTTCCCGTCGTTCTCCACGTGCTTGGCCGCGTAGAAGAGCTTGCCGTCCAGACGGACGGGGTCGCCGTAGGGGCCGTAGGGGGTGTCGGACATGGCATACCAGAGGGTGTCGTCCTGGGCGGAGTAGGTGATGTAGTACTTGTCGCCAATCTGGAAGGTGTCGCTGCACTCCAGGTTCCAGAAGTCGCCGTTCTTCGCCTCGTCGTTGGTGAAGATGACGCCATCGTAGTGCTTATTCTCCAGATCCGGCGACACGGTGTATTTGAGGATGCGGGCCACGCCGCCCTGGGCGGCGGTGACGGTCAGGATGATGTTGCCGGTGTCGGGATCCACATAGCCCTGGGGATCCCGGAAGTCGTTCTTCTGGCCCAGCTCTGCGGGAGGCGTGATCTCCCAGCCCTCCAGCTTCTCAAAGGAGGTGGGGGTGTCGCCCACGGCCACCATGATCTTCTCGGCGTACTCCAGAACGGCGCCGTTGCCGTGCCCGGTATAGAAGAAATAGTACTTCCCGTCAACCTTTACCACGGATCCGGTGCCGATCCAGCTGTCCTGGCCGCCGTCGTGGTTGGCCTCCAGGACGGACTCATCGTACTCGGTGTAGGTGACGAAATCCGTGGTAGTGGCCAGGTAGGCCGAGTGGTTGTAGGAGTCTCCGGCCTCCTTCAGGTAGTAGATGTAGTAGGTGCCGTCCTCGTAGTAAGGCATGGTGTCGCCCACATAGGGCTGGCTGGTGCCATCCTTTTCGGGCTGGAAAAAGGCGCTGTATTCATACGCCTCCTCCTGGCTTCCGGGACTTCTGAGGGAGGAGAAATCCTTGTCGTTGCCGGGATCAGTGACGGTGTCGCCGGTATCCCTGTCCCAGCCGGCGTAGAGGGTCATATTGCCCTCCACCTTGTCCTTGGCCATATCGAAGCTCTCGGTGAGGCCGGCGTCCTTGAACCAGCCGATGAAGCTGTAGCCGTCCTTTGTGGGGGCGGCGGGGGCGGACGCCTTTTTCCCGCCCTTGATGGTCTGGGCCTCGATGGCTGTCCCGGCGGACTCCGCGTCAAAGCTGACGGTGTATTCGGCGGAGGAGCAGGCCGCCAGGGAGAGGATCAGGACGAGGCACAGCGCCGCGCAAAGAAATTTTTTCATGTAATCGACCTTCTTCCGATGGGAGGTTATTGATACAGAATGTGTTGGAAAAGTTGAAGGTAAAGGGGCAGAGGGGATGGGTAGTGCTCATCCCCTCTGTGAGGTATTGATCCGGTTTACGCTACGCTTCTCTGGGAGATGGTGATGCTGCTGATCTCGATGGTGACCTCGCCCATGGCGGCAAGATCGTTGGAGCCGAACTGGAACAGCATCTCAAAGGGCATCTCCATGATCAGGGTGTCGGTGGTCTCAAAGGTGAAGGTCTGCTCCTCGGTGGTGAAGTCGATGCCCTCGGAGACTCTGGGATCCCAGCTGCCGGCGGGATTCAGGAAGAAGCCGCAGGAGACGGGCTTGGTGGCCTTGCCGGTGATGGTCACGGTGAAGTAGCTGTCGGCGGGCAGATCCATGTTCATGTAGAGCTTGTTGTGCCAGTCGGTGGTGCCGCCCTGGTCGATGCGGTAGTAGAGCTTGCCGCCCTCGGTCCAGATGGTGCCGACGCCCAGCTCGTTGTCCTCATCGGTGCCGTTGTAGACGCCCCAGGTGTAATCCTCGGCCTCGGCGCGGACGGCGGCGAAGCTGTCGATGGTCTTGTGCGTCTCCAGGTCGCCCTCCATCTTGCCGAACTCCAGGTTCGTCACAGTGATGGTGTTGCCGGTGACGCCGTCGGCGGGATTGCCGATCTGCATACGGATGACGGGGTCGTCCACGTTGTTCCCGGCGGTGAAGATGTGCTCGATGGTGATCTCCTCACCGGCCTTCAGGTTCAGGCTGTAAAAGTCGGCGCGGGCCGCGTCGTTCTGGGAGGCGCTCTCCACCAGGAGCTCGCCGGACTGGTCGTTCTCGGCCACAACGGTGAACCTGTAGTAGTACTTGGTGCCGGACTCGATCTTGTTGCCGCCAAGGCCCATATCGGCCTTGATGCTCCAGATGCCGCCCTCGGTGGGATAGTTGGCGATGGTGTAGACGGCCTTGCCCTCGCCGTCGGCACCGGTGCCGTTGGCGCCGTCACCGGCGTTCAGGACTACAGCGTCAATGGACTTCTGGGAGAAGTCGTTGGTGTAGACGGGAACCTCCGTCTGGGAACCGGTGATCTCGTAGATCTCGATCTTGTCGATGGTGACGGTCACGTCGCTGGCGGTGGTGTCAGCGGGGTTATCGGGGTTGGGGGTGATCTTGCCCAGGTGGATCAGGAGCTCCGCGCTGCCCTCGCCGGGGGAGGT
Organism: uncultured Oscillospiraceae bacterium; assembly: GCA_947589545.1. GTDB lineage: Bacteria > Bacillota > Clostridia > Oscillospirales > Oscillospiraceae > RUG626. Next base: position 31,584 of record CANQBA010000042.1, read on the forward strand.
GAAGCTCAGCTCATAGGGGGCGATCTCGGTGCCAATCTTCACGTTGTAGGCGCCGCCGAAGGTCTCCCAGCCCTCGGCCTGCTCGTTGCGGGCCAGCAGGTGGGCGTAGGTCTCCTTGGTGGCCTTGGCCCAGACCTTCACCTTGTAGTCGGCGGCCTTCAGCTCAAGGCCGGCCTTGGCCAGCTTCACGTCGCCGTCGCCCTCGCCGGGGTTGGCGATCTCAAAGACGAAGGCGCCCTGCTTCAGCTCGCCGGTGGCGCTGGCGGACTCGCCCACAGAGGCGGCCCAGCCGTGAGCGTCGGGAGTGATGTCGGAGAAGTCAAAGTTGAAAAGCTCCACCGCCTCGCCGGTCTGGCGGGTGACGGTCAGGGTGGCGTAGGCCTCGGCGGTCTCGCCGCCCTTGTCGGTGACGGCGTAGGTCAGCTCATAGGAGCCGGCCTTATCAGGGACGACCTTGCCGTTGGAGAAACTGAGGGAGGGGTTGGAGGTGACGGTGATCATGCTTGTCAGGTCGCCGTCCTCGGCGTCGGAGGCGGTGACGCCGGCCAGAGCGTTGAACTCGCTGCCGGCCTCAACAGCCTGATCGGCCACGCCGGAGATGGTGGGGGCGGTATTCTCGCCGTCCTGGCCGCCGCCGCAGGCGGCCAGGGAGAGGGCCATGGTCAGGCAGAGGACCAGGGCCAGAATCTTGTTCAGTTTTTTCATGCTGTCGTCCACTCCTTATTTCACGGAAACATACCGGTCATAAGCGGCCTGATAGACGCCCTGGATCTCATCCAAGTGAGTGCGCCCGGTCAGATCGTTCTGGAAGGTGGTCCAATCGCCGTCGCTGACGCCGCCGTTCATGAGCCACTTGATGAGGTTGGTGCGGATGTAGTCGTTGAGGGCGGATTCATACTGGGTGATGGTGTTCAGCTCGTCGGCGGTGAACTGCAGGTTGGGGGTGGGGGTGGTGCCTTCGGGCAGGTACGGGGTCACATAGGCGTCCAGACGCTCAAGACGGAGCTTGGCGCGGGGCTCCATGTTGACCACATGCTCCCAGGCGTAGTCGCTGAGGTAGATGATGCCGAGAGGGGCGTTCTGGAGACGGAGCTCGTCGGTGGTCATGCCGGCGGGGACTTCCTTCTGCACCAGCATACCGTTGGCGTCCAGCTCCTCCTCATAGACGATGCCGATGGGGCCGTAGTTGATCTGCGCGGAGATCATGGGATCGTAATAGCGGTCGAAATAGGTCAGCAGGACTTCCACGTTGGGGGTGTCGGAGAAGATGATGACTTCGCCGGTGCTGATTTCGGGGCTGTTGGAGACGCAGGCGGTCTGGGACTTGCCGTCAGGCCCGATGAGGGGGGCGCAGACGATGTAGTTCTCGGGGTTGGAGACGACAGTCTCGCTCTCCCACCAGTAGAAGAAGCCATAAGTCTCGGCGCCCTTGCCATTGGCCAGGAAGTTATCCTGGCTGATCTCGAAGGAGACCTTGTCGATGAGGTTGTTGGTGACCCAGTTTGCGATGAAGTTGGTGGCTTCCTTGAAGCGCTCGTCCTGGACGGTGTAGGTGATCTTGCCGTCCACCACGACGCGGTGCTCCAGGTTGTCGTTGAGGCCGAACATGCCGTAGAGGTCGCACTGATTGCCCTGCCAGTTGTTGTAGACGAAGCTCATGGGACGCTCGTCGTCGGTCTTGCCGTTGCCGTTCATGTCGTTGTCGCGGAAGTAGGTCATCAGCTTCTCGGCCTGGGCGGCGGTGAGGCTGAGACCGTCCTTCAGATCCGCCTCGGTGAGGCCGTCAACAGCGCCGGCCTTGATGGCCGCGGCGGCCCAGTTCTTGTTGAGGAAGAGGATGTTGGGGCTCTGGAGAAGGCCCATCTCCTCTACGCGGGGCAGGGAATAGATCTTGCCGTCCTCGCTGGTGAGCTGCGCCTTGATGTCGGGGCGCTCGTCCAGGATCTTCTTGAAGTTGGGCATGTACTCTAAGTAGTCGCTGACGGGCAGGAGCTTGTGACGGGAGGCGTACTTGTTGATCTCGCCGGCGGTCATGCCCGCGTGATAGATGGCGTCGGGCTGATTCTCGGCATTGCCCAGGATCAGGTTCTTCTGCTGGCTGTAAACGGACTCGGACACGTTCTCCCAGGAGACGTTCACGTTGGTGCTCTCGTAAAGATCCTGCATGATCTTCATGTCGTTGTAGTCAAGAGCGGACGCGTTCTTGGAGGAATAGATGGTGAAGGTGATGTCCTGAGCGCCCTTGTCGTTGAGGATGGGGGCGCTGGTGTCGGCCCACTGGTAGCCGTATTCGGAGACCAGGGAATCCACGTCGGAGCTCTCGCGGTTGTCGTTTTTCTTCCCGCCGCCGCCGCAGGATGCCAGGGTCAGCACCATGGCCAGGAGAAGAAGGATGGATACTGTCTTTTTCATTTTGTGACCTCCATAATATTTTGCTTGGGTTTTTGTCTCGAATCAGCCCTTGAGGGAGCCGATCATAACGCCCTGGCTGAAGTATTTCTGTACGAAGGGGTACAGGCACAGCACGGGGACGCTGGACACGATAACGGAGACGTACTTGATCTGGTTGGCCATGCGGTACTGCTCCAGGATCGTCTCGCCTGTGCCGCCCATGGTGCTCTCGGAGGCGATGAGGATCTCCTTCAGAACCAGCTGCAGGGGGTACATGTTCTCGTTCTGCAGGAAGATCATGGCGTTGAAGTAGCTGTTCCACTGGCCGATGGCGTAATAGAGGGCCATGACCGCCAGAATGGCCTTGGAGAGGGGCAGAACCAGGGAGGTGAACACCCTGTATTCGCCGGCGCCGTCGATCTTGGCGGCCTCCACCAGACCGTCCGGGATGCTGGTCTCAAAGAACGTCTTGGTCATGAAGAGGTTCCACACCGAGAGGATGGAGGGGAGCACGATGGCCCAGATGTTGTTGATGAGTCCCAGGGAGCTCATGACGTTGTAGAAGGGGATCAGGCCGCCGCCGAAGAACATGGGGATGATGAAGTAGATCATCCAGAACTTCTTGCCGGGGATGGTCTTGCGGCTCAGGCCCCAGCCGGCGGGAATGGTCACCGCCAGGGACAGGATCACGGTGAGGCCGGTGTAGATGATGGTGTTGAGGTAGCCTCTCCAGATGCTGGTCTCCTGGAGGATCCGCTTGAAGCCGTCCAGGGTGATCTGCACGGGGTACAGGATCACCTGGCCGCCCAGAACGGCGTCCGGGTCGGAGATGGAGGCGATGACGATGAAGTAGAGGGGGTAGATGACGATGATGGCCATGAGGGCCAGGAAGATGGTGTTGATGGTATAGAACACCTTATCGCCCGCGGAGAGGCGGATGGGAGCGCGCTTCGTCGCTGCTTTTACTGACATTTCTTTTTCCTCCTTTACCACAGGGAATTCTCGGAGAACTTCTTGGAGGTGGTATTGGCGATGATCAGCAGGATCACGTTGATGATGGAGTTAAAGAGACCGATAGCCGTGGCGTAGCTCTGGTTGGGTACGCCGGTAAGACCCTGTTTGTAAACGTAGGTGGCGATGATCTCGCTGACCTCCAGGTTGCCGTCGGTCATCATCAGCAGGACCTTCTCGTAGCCCACGCCCATGAGGCCGCCGATGGACATGATGAGCATGACGCTGATCATGGGCATGATGGCCGGCAGATCCACGTGGATGACCCGCTGGAAGCGGGAAGCGCCGTCCAGGATGGCCGCCTCGTGCTGGCCCAGGTCAACGTTGGAGAGGGCCGCGATGTAGATGATGGAGGACCAGCCGAAGTCCTGCCAGTTGGAGGAGAGGATGTACAGGGGCCGGAAGGCCTTGCTCTCCAGGAAGTAGGACACGCGCTCGCCGCCGAAGTGGGCCACGATGTTGTTCACCAGACCGTAGCGGCCGAAGAACAGGGTCAGCATACCGACCAACACCACCAGGGAGATGAAGTGTGGGCCGTTGAAGATGGTCTGCAGGGTCTTGCTCATCTTCTTGCTCTTCATGGCGTTGAGCATCAGGGCGATGATGATGGGCAGGGGGAAGCCGATGATGAAGCCGTAGATGCACAGCAGGAAGGTGTTCTTCATCAGGGGCCAGAACTGCACGTCGGTAAAGAACCGGGTGAAGTTCTTAAAGCCGATCCAGCGGGTGTACTCGCCCAGAATGGGGTCGCCGGGCATGAAGTCCTGGAAGGCGATGAGCACGCCGTAGATGGGCAGGTAGTTGAACAGGAACACGACGAGAACCGCGGGGAAGATCATGATCAGGAACGGGTGGTTGTCCCGGAGCCTTCTCCATGCCCTGGCGGATTTGCTGCCGCCCTTCTGCACCGCGTTGGCGGGCGCCTGGGAGGCGGGGCCGTCTTTGACTTTTTGCATATGTATTCTCCTTTCACCGTTGAAGGTAGAATTGAATTACAGCAGGTTGTTTCCGTCGGCGCCGAAGAGGTGGCAGAGGGCGGGATTGAAGGAGAAGTTCACGTTCTTG
>CANQBA010000043.1 GCA_947589545.1 uncultured Oscillospiraceae bacterium
TGATTATGATATGGTATATCGCATCTATAGATTCCTGTGGCAATATGCCTGCAAGCTGTACTACGAAATCGGCATTTTGTTCGGTGCTGTACTCAAGCCGGAAGACGTTGATCCCGTCAGGGACTTTTGTAACGATGTGCTTGAAATGTTCCCGAAGGAATACCATCTGGAGTCCTATGTGGATGAGATGAAAAGCATCCATGCGGCTCAACAGGCGGTCATAGCAGACGAAGCGGACACAAGCCTCCTTGCTCCGCTGTATTCGTGTAAACACGCTTCTTTGTCGTCCCTCAAACCCACAATTTCCCTCGTGGAAGACAGCTTGTACAGCAGCGCCATAGACGATGAGGATTATTCGTTCAAGAGTATCAAAGACAGGATAAGCGACGAAATCATAGCATTGTCGGATGGCAGGGAAATACTCCGTTATGTCGAAAGCGAGATTGGAACATTGACGGATCTGGGCATCTCGGGCAAATCCACTGATTCAGTGGCGTCCCAGGTTTTGGCGTTCCTGAAGGAGCAGAAAGAGATATACAAGCAGAACATCAGCCAGTCCTTCGCGCCCATTTCATCGCCTCTTTCCCGTAGCGCCGGAAAGACAATACCTGTGAAGCTGACCAAGTCGGACATGAATAAGAACAAGCAGAAAGCCCGAAAACGTTTCCTTCACTTCTCCGGGTACAATTTGCAAGACGAGAAGATAATGAGTGACGAGAATTTCACCCGGCTGATGACGTACATAGAGTATCTCGTTGAGCATAACGCTACGCCTCCCAATGTTCAACAGATTCCAACGATAAACCTATCCAACGAACACATAGAGCATACCTTTTACCTGACGCACAAAGAGCTGTACACGATGCGTCCGACCCGAGACGAGTGGATAACCTTCATCAAGGATGTGTTCTTCCAATTCCGAGACCGTGAATTTAGGACGATAAAATGTAAATGGCAAAAACCATCCACGTACGACAGGGACGTTCAGCAGATGGTGGCCCTGAGCAAAAAGAAGTAGGTTACGGCGGTTATTATTTCTGTCACTGGCAGATTTTGAATATAAAAATATCTCCTGTAAATCAGTCAATTAGACGAGGTGAAAACGGTTATTTCGGTTACAAGAAATAACCGTTTTCTCACTGTTTAGTAACGTCTGATTATTGTGCCACTATTCGAGGTTCGAGTAGTGGCTTTCTCGTTCTGCGGCAAACCTGGAAGTCTTAGTACAAACGCCGCTAAAACGAGCAATTATGGCAGCGAGTTTTAACACGAACGAACTTTCGTTCAACGATATGCCAAAAGCCTTGGCATATCTCGTCGACAAGGTCGACCGCCTCGAGTCGCTACTCGAAAAACAACAGCAGGCACCCGCGCCTGAACCCACCAGCAAGTGGATGGACGTCAAGGAACTTCAGGCTTTCTTGCCAGACCATCCCGCCGCACCAACCGTTTATGGCTGGATTCGGAACGGTCTCATCCCCTATTACAAGAAAGGCAAGAAGCTCAGCTTCAAGCGTTCCGAAATTGAGGAATGGATGAATTCCGGTCGCCAGGACACTGATGCCGAGATGGCAGCAGCAGCCGAGGATTACGTCAACCGCAAACGTCTGGGAAAATGAGCGAGCCCAAGAAGATTGGGGACATCATGGTTGCGATAGCAGCCGACCCCACAGACGATTTCGCTAAGGTGTTACGCCAGTGCCCCTTCATCCAGGAAGAACTGCTCAAGCGCAAGATCATCAGCATTAATGACCTGACCGACGAGCAACTCGATATCCTCTACGACCGGGCCTTTCTCGAGGATTGGATCGATGGCCAGATGGTGATGCAGAAACTGCACATCAGCGCCCGTACCCTCCAGACACTTAGGTCCAACGGCACCATCCCCTACACCAAGATTGGTCACAAAATCTGGTATCTCAAGCGCGACCTGGAGCGTGTTCTCCGCAACAACTATGTAATGTTTAACATACGCGAGCGTTATGGAGAACAGTAAACTGACACGCGAGGCTGTCCTCGCCAAAACCCACTACGGGCTGGGTATCTACGCTCACATCCTCCGGATTTACTATCCCGGAGAAGTCGTTCTCAAAGTCGTCGGACGTGATTGCGGGCTTACCCGCAATCCGTTCAACGGCGACAAGCCTACACTCCACGTATGGCTACACAAGGAAGTTCCCGGCAAAGCGATGTCTGCCGAATGGGCCTTGCATAAAGACCTTGACGGTGCCATTCCTGAAGGCAACGCATTTGATTTCGCCGAGTTGCACTACCATCAGACCGGTAACGAACTGCTGGATACGCTCAACCAGGAGATGTTCTTGCATATCGGCGAGGAACGCAGTTTCTACTCCGTCCGGAAATATGCACAGCTGAAAGATCTGCCCACGGAGGTGCCTAAGGAAGAGACCATATCCATCCGGCCTTTCTCCTTCTTCCGTGCGCCCATACAGAATCTCAAGCCGTGTCGTACCGCCAACGTGGTGGACAGCTACAAGTACATCACCAGCGATTACGCCAGGGATCGAACCGAACGGCTCCGCGCCATGACTGACAAGAAGGCCGCTAAGCGCTTCAAGTCAACAGCATTCGACTATGCCACCTTCTCCGGCACGTTTGCTACCCGCAACGACAGGGATCTGGTAGCGCACTCCGGGTTGATATGCATCGACTTTGATCACGTGACTGACCTTGAGGGATTGTTCCAGCGTTTGCTGCAGGACGAGTACTTTGAGACCCAATTATTGTTCCGTAGCCCTTCCGGAGACGGCTTGAAGTGGGTGATACCCATTGACATTACGGAAGGCACCCATAAGAGCTTCTACGAGTCAATAGCGGCCTATGTCGCCTACACTTACCGGATTGACGTGGACATCAACTGCAGCAACGTATCACGTGCCTGCTATCTTCCGTTCGATCCCGACGCGTACATCTATCCAAAACTCCTTAAAAAATGACCAAGAAGAAATTCAACTTAACTGAGTGGACTCCCCAGCCTCAGCAGAGGGAGTCCGCTCCTTCAGTACCGGTCGCTGTTCCGCAGAACCTTCAGGATAGCGACATTGAAATCGTCACCCAGCGCATCGAGGCGGCTTGCATCGATATTACCGCCAACTACCAGGACTGGCTGGATCTCGGCTTCGCCCTTGCCGGAGAGTTGGGCGAGGCTGGACGTTCCTATTTCCAGCGCCTTAGCCGCTTCTATCCCGGTTATGACGAGCATGAAGCCGATAAAAAGTTCTCCTCCTGCATGGCTACAGGAAGCGGAAAGGTAAACATCAGCACTTTCTTCCACCTGGCTCAACAGGCTGGTGTATCCGTATCAATCAAGCGCCAATCCGTCACACCTCCGCCAACTCCGCCAGTGGCGAAAATGGCGGTTGCGGCAGAAGACCCGCCAGAGCCAATGCCCACATTCTCCGATCTTGTGAAAGGTGACCTCCCGGATTTCCTTCAGCGCATCGTATCCTTCTCCAACTCGGCAATGGATGCAGACCTGTTGATTCTGGGCACTGTCACGGCAATATCGGCGTGCCTGCCGAACTTCTCTGGTGTATATGATCGCAGGCGCGTGTACGCGAACCTTTATTTATTCGTGACAGCTCAGGCGTCTGCTGGTAAAGGTCGCCTCTCCCTCTGCAAAAACATCATAATGCCCATTCACGAGAAACTCCGTGAGGAATACTCTCGGCTCAAGGCAACCTACGACGAGGAGATGACAGCGTTTCTCAAGAGCAGCCGCAAGGAGGGGTTGTCCCGTCCCAAGGAAGTTGCGATGAAGACGCTCATCATGCCGGCGAATAGCAGTGCCACAGCCATGTGCCAGACGCTTGACGATAACGACGGTGTGGGCCTGATGTTTGAAACCGAGGGCGACACGCTCGCAACCACGTTCAAGTCAGAGCACGGCAACTATTCTGATACGCTTCGCAAAGCGTTCCACCACGAATCCATCAGCTACAACCGGCGCAAGGACCGGGAGTTCGTCGAGCTGAAGATACCCCGCCTTTCCGCTGTTCTGTCCGGCACTCCGCGTCAGGTGCTGAGCCTGATCCCGGATGCCGAAAACGGTCTTTTCAGCAGGTTTATCTTCTATTCCATCGACGTAGCCCTGGTATGGAACGATGTCTTCGCCAGTTCTTCTGACAAGACGATGGAGGAATGTTTTGACGAGCTGGGCAAACGGTTCGACTACCTCTATACACAGATGCAGGCAGCCGAGCCTATGACCTTCCGCTTCACAACGCCTCAGGAGCAAGAATTCAATGATTTCTTCCGCTCCGTCCAGACGGAGTACGCCCAGCTCTACGGCCTTGACATTGTCGGTTCTATCCGCCGTCTCGGGTTGATCACCTACCGTATCGCGATGGTCATGACGGCGCTGCGCTTCATGGAGAACGTGCCCATGCAGCAGATTGTCTTCTGCTCCGAGACCGACTTCCAGAACGCATTGTCGATGGTTCAGGTCCTTCTCAGACATACGGCGAAAGTATTCGAGTCCCTGCCTACCTCGGCGGCGGTATCCGCTCTCTCGGAAAAGACGGAAGCTAAGCAGGCATTCTACGACCAGTTGCCGCCAGATTTCAGTCGGGAGACCTACCTCTCCCTGGCACAGAAACTCAATATCCCTCAGCGATCAGCCGAACGATACATACAGACCTTTTGTAAAGAAGGAAAACTGGTCCGAGCGTTCCACGGTCAGTATCGCAAGCCCTGATGATAGGCGCCGCCACTCCGGCGGGGCTTATTTTTTACAAATAAATAAACTCGTAATTTCTATAAAAATAAAATCACAGAATTTGTAAAATCAAAATATTTACCTATATTTGTCATCAGTTATAAATGGATTTTTATGTTCAAGATTGTCTGGGATAGACCACATAATGGAGTGATACTCACGATGTCATCGGCAGGAGACGCCCTCGGTATTGCACCAAGGCCAGTTTTTTACGAAGAGCTGGATCTTCTTGGGTTAAATCATATGGGCTGGGTCTATCCCCACTCTGATGCTCCCCTTCTCTGGGCTTGTGATAGGCGTTACTTCTATTGTGGCGTGCTCGTGATGGAAGTGAAAGGCGGTAATTTGTTTGACGCCCCTGAAGTTGTTATTACGCCAGAGGGGAAGAATATCATATTAACACCTATCGACGTATACTCTCTATGCGATAAGAACTCGGATACCATGTTTCTTATCGAGCACGAGGCAATGGAGTTCATTAATGGGACATTCAGGCAATATAAAGGAATTACGAAGGCCTCACAAATTAATCCCGATATAGATTTCCAAGCCCTCGCAGCTCGATTAGAAAAGAAAACTGGAGAGAAACAAGTAGTTGTAAAGGAGTCATGTGACAGTTTTGACATAATGCCCGAAAGTGAAGCGAATGCTCAAGGGAAAGGAGCAGTTCTAACCAACAGAATCGATTTGGTTATTGCTTCTTTCTCTGGCGGAAAAGATTCACAAGTAGTATTGGATCTTGTTAGTCGCGTCATTCCCAGCACAGAGTTTAAGGTAATTTACTCTGATACGGGATACGAGCTTCCCTCTTCGTTGGAGCTATATGATCGCGTTAAAGATTATTACTCTGCTATCTACCCTGCGCTCGCTTTTCATAAAGCTCAGAATCACCAGCCAGTCCTCTATTATTGGGATGAAATGGATTCACCGAGCAAGATTCATCGTTGGTGTTGCTCGGTCATGAAGACAGCTCCTTTGTATAGGCTTCTTAAGGATCTAAACGGGACTGGTCGCCAGCCTCACGTTTTAGCTTTTGAGGGTGTCCGTGCGGAAGAGAGTTCCACTCGTTCACAGTATGCACGTATTGGTAAAGGTGTAAAGCATTCTAATGTAGTCAATGCAAGGCCCATCTTTGAATGGAATGTCACAGAAGTATGGTTATACATATTGTCTCATCAACTACCATTGAATGCTGCATATCGTAAGGGACTGTGTCGAGTGGGTTGTGTCATTTGTCCTCTAAGTTCAGAACTCGGAGACTGCCTTGACTATCGTCTATTCAAAGATACTGCACAGCCGTTTGTTGATAAGCTCCGTGAGAATGCAAAGAAATCGGGAATTCGGAATATTGATGAATACTTGAAGCTTCGGAAGTGGAAGGTCCGCGCCGGAGGAAATAGACACGACAATTCTTCTATGGTTCAGTATTCCAATCAAGCAACGGACTTTAGGGCTCGCATTTACGATCCGCGCGAGAACATTCTTGAATGGCTTAAGGTGTTGGGCCCTTTCCGATACTCAAAAATTGAGAATGAGATAAAAGGTGATATCAAGTATGGCAATCAGATATATAAGCTACAACTCACCTTCCTCACAAATGACAACAATGACGAGATTATCGACATTATTTCCTTCAACGCAGTGACTGATGTCTTTTTTGTTGGCCATTTAAAGCGTGTTCTTAACAAGGTAACATATTGTGTTCACTGCGAAGTGTGTGAAGTAGAGTGTCGTGCAGGCGCTCTTTGTGTTGTTCCCATCGTCAAAATTGATGAGAAAAAGTGTGTTCATTGTCATATGTGTCTTGATTTTAAAGATAATGGTTGCGTTACAGCAAACTCCCTTAAGCAAACAGAAGGTAGTAAAGTATACACAAATATGGAAAACAAGAAGTATCCTATCAACCGTTACAATACGTTCGGTCTGAGGGAAATGTGGCTCAAGTACTATTTCGCCAACTATGAAACGTATTTCGAGAATGATGACCATCAGCTGAATGTTAAGAAGCAACTTCCAATTTTCAAAAAATGGATTATTGATGCCGGTGTTCTTCAATCAGGGAAAGATCTGCCGACTGAGTCGGGAAGGATGATGGCTGATAGGTATGTTGATTTCAGGCTTCCCGTCTGGGAAATACTTTGGATTAATCTCTGCAACGATACCGATTTATGCTCTTGGTATATCTCTAACATAGACTTCATCAGGCCTTACTCTCGAGATGAAATTGATATTCTTCTTGGAGAGGCGTTCCCTCAATATACTTCAACAGTTCGAGAGAATACGATGAAAGCATTTCAAAACACACTAAAAGAGAGTCCCATCGGCAATGAGCTCCAACAAGGCGTTATTATGAAGACCGGGAACAAAGTGTCGATTGCAAGGCATGAATATGCGGATTTATCTCTTGTTGCTGCCGCTTATTCACTCTTTAGATATGCCGAATCCAAGGAGACGAAGTCTCTAACGGTCTCCGAGTTCTATGCAGAAGGTCAAGAAGAGGGTATTTACCGCCAATTTGGCATTGAACGTCCTGTTCTTGAGCGACTCCTTCGCACATTACAAGAAGAAAGGAATCATGTCCTTAACGTACAACTCAATTTGGGCCTCGACAACATTAATTTACGTGAGGACATCTCTTCTGCCGATATTATTAAGATGATGCTTTAATCACCCAGATACACGAAACTATGGCACGTTATTCAGATTATATCCAAATGCAGGATTACCTGCCGGTATATGACATTACCGCAGATTCCAGCAACAATCTCTGGGCATCCTTCATACCCACACACCAATTTTGCGACCTGCTTCAGCGTACGCTTACGGCAGTCTCCTCCGCCGACAAATCCAAGCGCAAAAGCATTTGGGTTCAGGGCACCTTCGGAACCGGTAAATCCCACGCCAGTTCCGTCGTCCGGCATCTGCTCTGCGACAGTTTCGGTGACATTGAGTTCTATACCAAGAAGATCGAGGACGCCAGTCTGCGCAACCAGCTCGTCAACTACCGCAAGAACAAGCATTTCTTCTCTGTGGTCATCAAGGGTATCGAGAGCGCATACGATCTGCGCCGCTTCTCCCTCTCTCTCCAGCGAGAAGTAAAGAACGCCCTGGTGGCAGCCGGTCATGGTAATATCGTGGTGAAGTCTGATTTTGAAAGTGCCATTCAGTATGTCAAGGACCACGACAGTTACACCCAGGACGCCATCAATAAGCACGATGAACTGCATGACATCGCCCCTACTCCGGAGAGGGTAATCGCTCGTCTTGAAGCCAACGACATCCAGACCTATATGGAGCTGGAGGAAGCGCTCTACAACACCGTGGGCGTCACCCTCACATCGAAGAGCGTCAGCGAGTGGCTTGCCGAGGTTGAAAAGGCCATCGAGGACGAAGGAATTGCTGACGGTCTCATTATCTTCTGGGATGAGTTTACCTCCATCATGGAGGCCATCGGCAGTGATCGTATCAACGTCCTGCAGAACATCGCCGAGAAGGCACAGAGCTGCAATCTCTTCCTGTTCCTGATTTCTCACCGCGTAGAAGACCAGGTGGCCAGCGGTAGCAAGAAAGACGATGTTCGCACGATGAATGACCGCTTCGACACCATTCGCTATATGATGGACGAAGTTTCCACTTATCGTGTGATGCGCCATACGTTCGAAATCAAGTCCGATAAGGTGGGTTATGACCAGCTTCGTTACAATCGTACCGTCCGTCTCAACGAACTCATCGATTATCTTTGCGAGGGCGGCGTTGAAGAAGAACGTTCAGGCATCTCTAACCTATTCCCAATGCATCCGTACAGCGCATTCCTGTGCTCCAAACTGTCTGATTACGTCGGCTCTGCGAACCGTTCTGTCGTCAACTTTATGAATGACGAGAAGAAAGGTTTCCGCAAATTCATTGCAGACGAGTATGTGTACGAACAGCGCTCACTACTTACAGCGGAATGGCTCTGGGACTTCTTCTTCGAGAGTTTCCTCGCAAATCCCCAGTGTGGAGCGTTCACATCTAACTTCCAGAATCATATCCACCGGGTAGAGGAAGCCGGAGACGACTATGTGCGCGTATATAAAGGAATCCTCCTGCTCAATACCCTATCCACTCAGTTCGCAACTAAAAGCACTGATGTGATTGCTCGCATCTCTCCTAACGAGAAGAGCATTCGTGGACTATTCGCTGATGACCGCCTGGAGCCCAAGATGGATGACATCCTGCGCTTCTTGGACACCAACCAGATCATTGCCCGCGATGTCTTTGGCGAGTTTAAGATTTCTGTCAGCTCCCTCAATCCGGCAGAACTGCGAAAGGAAGAGGAAAAAGTTGCGGCTCAGTTCAAGTCGGCTCTTGATTTCCTCAACTATAACTTTGCAGTTAAGGCGAATCTCACCAAATTGTTCGTGGTCGGAGACTACCTGATTCGCAAGTGCGAGCCACAGCTCTTCTCCTGCTCCGACCCGGAGCCGGTGCTGCGTAGCCGTCTGAACAAATACACCAATGAAAAGCCGAATACGCTCCATGTTGCCATTTACCTGGCTGTGACAGAGGAAGAACGCCGGGCTGTCGAGAATCGAGTAAAGGACTTCTCCTCCGAATTCCTGAACTCCATCCATATCATCCCGACGGAGGTGTTTACCAACGAATCACGATCGAAGTTTATCAGTCTGCTCGCGAGCCATAATGTCGCCAAGAGCCATTATCAGGAGTCCATTGAAAAGGAGAGTGACCTGGCTGCCAAACAGTTGGTGAATAAGTGGGGCAATCGCCTTATCAATGGTTCTTTCACTCTTTATTTCAATGGAGAGCAGACCAGCGAGGGCATCATCGGAAACATATACTCGCTTATCAATAAGAAATTCAGCCACAGGGTATTCACCAAGGGTATGGAGTCGGTCAAGGCATACCGAGGTATAACTAACACATTCCTCGCTAACAAGAACTTCCCTGCCCTGGTACTCCAGATGCTCCAGTCTCAGACCCGCGACAAACTTACCAAGTTCAGTGGCTCTGATATGCCGGCAAAATACATCTTCGAGGAAAACGACAATCACCTCATTGATGAAGAATGCCGTCTGACCCCTGCTGCCATTGCTAATGGCTCGTGGATTGCCCAGGTATGCAACGAGGTTGACGAGTGCATCGAGGCCGCCAAGAAAAAATATGTGGACAAGTTCTCGCTCTCCGAGGTGTTTGCTCCACTGATGCGCCCTCCGTTCGGATTCTTCCCTAGCCGCGCCAACTGGGTAGCCTTCTCCTATGCAATGCGCAAGCACAAGGCAGACCTATTTGTCACGACCATTTCACAGCCGATTTCGGACGAGAAGCTGGCCGATATGATTAAGGACCTCTTCGTAATGTGGAACGACGGTCATTCTGAGTCCAACAACAAACTGATGCTCCGTTTCGGTTCCAAAGAGGAGAGCGAACTGACGCAGTTACTGTACGAGGTCTTCCAGCTGCAGTTTATCAAGGATATTCCGGAGGTAAAGAGCCTTAGCAACGTCCGCTGGGGTATCAACGAGTTCTGTATGCAGAAGTCCCGTTACCCGCTTTGGGTACTCACCTACTGCGACAATATTAATGAAAAGCGAGCAGAAATCATCAAACTTCTTATCGAAGTGCTGGAGGCGGATCAAAATCCCGATATTGCCAAGATTAAGAATCTCTACCGCCTTGTCAACAGCGAGAAGGTCGACATAGCCCAGTTAGTCTCGAGCCCGAAGAACTACGAAAACGGTTTTATGAACTTCATCAGCTCCATCAAGACCGTGAAAATTCAGCGAGACTGGTGGGACGAGCTGCTTGAAGAGATTTCGCACCTTCAGTCCGAGGTTGCTTTCCGCAAGGAATCCGATGTGCGTGAATGCGTGCTCAACTTCTACATTATGAAGCGGGATCAAATGAATCCGGCTCCTGCACCGCAGCAGTCTCCGTCATCTCCTTCAGGAACTTCGACACAGCCTGCCAACACGCCTACTTCGACGTTCTTTACGCCTTCTGCACCTGCTGCGCCAAAGCCTGTCAGCCCGGATGCAGTTAAGAAGGCCAAGACACTTGTCAAAGAAGCCAATATGCCCGGCGTTCTCTGGCAGAAAGTTGTCCTTGATATCATCGATAATAACCCGGAAGTGGCCGAATTCATTTCCAACTATCTATCGTAAGCTATGGATGCAACAGAGAAAATCATTCAGTTTGAGTCCTATGATGACCTACTGACGGAGATTAAGCGGGACATGGAGGATGGTGACCCCCTCCGTTGCCGCTACCCCGTCCGCTTCATCATGCTCAACAACTTCAACGTCTTCACGCGCTTTGCCCAGGACCTTGCGTTCCTTGGCGTTCAAGCGCTGAATCTGGAAGAGTTGTTACCCGCTGACTATCCCGATGGATGGCTTACAACAGACGACCTTAAGACGGCCTTCAAATCGTGCAAAGACCTCACGCTTGTTACCCCCTTCTCGGAGTTGGTCCGTTTCTACAGTGATTCGGACTTTAGAGGTTTCTTCAATGATATTATGCTCATTGAAGATATTGATCATCCTCATAAGCGTATTTATGTGCCCTTAATCGGCCTTCAAAACCGTTTCAGCAACTATTTGAATGGCTTTGCTCGCATCGAAGAAAGCGCTCCTGTATGGGCCTATCTGGAGGAAGAGCACAAGACCGAAGTGTTCCTTACCCAAATCAAGAATGCAACCAACGCATTCGCCCAAAAGAGCAAAATCGTATGTCTGAACACTGTCTATGATTGGCTTCGCTTCTGGAAGAATCAAGCCCCTCAGACGCAGATCATCTGTTCTTCCAGTCCGATATATCGCCGAAATAAGTATTCCGTTCCTGACAACATTTTCACCTTCAAGTATGTAGAGAATGCGCACGAATACATCGAGTCGTTCTTAGGAATCACTATCCCCTTCCCCTACGAGAAACAGGAGGAGAAATACTGGTCCCAGCTGTTGCAAGACATTCTCAAGACTGGCCTCGCAGCCTTCGGTTTCAATTCGTTCGTGTGCAGCCGTTTTAACTTTGTCCATCTGGAACCGAGAGACATCTTTATCCAGTGGGTGCAGACGGAAACGACGGAATATGACCGTTGGTTGATGAAGAATTATTTCCTCTCCTGCGACTCCGCAGAGAAGTACCCTTACCTCAAGGTTTGCTTCAATGAGGTTTCCGAGTATGGAATGCTTCGCGAGCTTCCCACGAAGGTTGCCGAACGTATTTTCTACTTCAGCGAGCCTTCGACACAGATGGGTTACGCTGCTGAGCGTGAACACCTCATTAAGAATTCCCTGAATGTCATCTGCGAATTTGTTGCTCCGGAGACAAGGGACTATATTAAGAATCGTATTGCTGAGATTGAGCAAAACAATACTCAGCTTGCGATTGCACTCTGCACGGGAGCCTTTGATTTCGAGAAGGTACTCATCACCGCTTGGTATGCCGACAAGGATCGCACGGGTCTTACATTGGAGAAGGCGGCCGAGAAATACCCTGCTCTGGGTATGTTTCTTGCCGATCCCAACACTACGGTCAAAGCCGAGGACAACTGGCACATCGAGTACTTGAAGGAGTACCGCAATGCTAAACTCGCTGATGAATACACAGAGGGTATCAAGGCCTTCATTAGCGAAAAGAACCACGACGGAGATTCCTTCTACGGATGGTATCACTCGTTTGAGGAATCACACAACCGCCTCGCTCAGCATCTGTCTTCCGATGAATACCGACCAGATAAGATCTATTGGATAGACGCCCTGGGGTACGAGTTCCTCCCCTACATCCTTTCATTGATTGAAGATAGTGGTGTTAACTACCGGGTTCTCCATTCGGAGGTTACACGCTGCACGATTCCTTCAGCGACCGCTCAGAACCGCTTCGACGATGTCATCAAATTCGGCGAGTTAGATGCTCTGGCCCACGACAGCGTTGGCTATAAGAAGAATGCAACGCTGGTCAAGGAACTCCAGGTCCTTCAGTCGAAGATAATGGACATTATCACCAGCAATGCTTACGGTGAGCACACCATTGCCATTGTTTCTGACCACGGCTTGAGCTGCCTTTCTCGCAAGCTCGATTCTTTGAAATATGATGCGAAGGTGAAGCACGATGGACGCTACATCAAAGTCGCAACAGATGGTAAACTATACCATGATGCCGATTATGTCGTTCACACCAACGAGAACGATGGAGAACGTTATAAAGTCGCCCTTAGCCACGCTTCATTGGGTCGCAAGCCGGTCCACGAGGTACACGGTGGTTGTACGCCCGAAGAGGTGCTGGTTCCGTATATCATTATCACGAACAAGAAACAGAATCTTGTCCGCTACAATTACACGCTGCTCACCAAGGAAATCGAAGTTTCCAACCCGACCATCACTGTCAATGTGATGCCGCAGCCATCGACAGTCAGGCTGCACATCAATGGTCAGGACTTCAAGATGATCCGTGCTGGCAGTAAATGGAGTGCTCTTGTCAATGGCCTGGACGAGGGAGAATACAAGGCCGAATTCACCATACCTGGTGGAACATCATTCAATGCAACAATCAAGGTTATCGGCACCGGTTTCGGTGGGAATGACTTCTTAGACTTTTAGCACATGAGCGAATTAGGACAAAAAATCAGAACAGTATTCGGCTCTGCGGCCATACTGAAGAACCCCCAGAATTACGACGTCTTCCTGGGTCGGAACCTCCCCTCCTTTGTGAAGGACTTCCTGATCTCGCAATACGCCAAGCCGGATGGAACGCTTCGCAAGCAGGACCTTGCCCGTTATCTGGACGAGCATATACCCAGCAACAACAACGCTGTAAAGGCGCGTCTGCGCAACGGAGAGACGCTTACGTTGCTGACCCGATTCATCGTTACTACGAACCTTATCGCCAATAAGGTACAGTTCCAGATTCCCGACATGGGCATCAAGCAGAACGAGACGCTCATCCCGCCGTACCTTGTGGAGAAATACCCTGCCGACCTGATTGATGGCGAGAAATGGGGCCTTCTGAAGGTGGTTTATATGCCGCCGGATGAAGATGGCCCCGGCCACGTAGAGCTCGTCGATTTCAAGCCATTCAAGCCTCTCCAGAAGCTTGATTTGAACCTGTATCGCAAGTTCCGCACAGAGTTCTCGACCGAAGAATGGATTGACGTTATCATTTCGGCGATGGAGTATAATCCTGCATCCTTCGTCAGCATGACGCAGAAGCTTGAGTTTATTTCCCGTCTCCTCCCCTTCATCGAGCCCCGTCTCAATATGGTCGAGTTAGCTCCTAAGGGAACCGGTAAGTCATACGTCTTCGGCAATCTCAGCAAGTACTCCTGGCTGGTCAGTGGCGGTGCCGTCTCTCGCGCCAAACTCTTCTTCGACAAAGCACGGCGCACTCCTGGTATTATGCACGACCACGACCTGGTGTCCTTCGATGAGATTCAGAGTATCACTTTTACCGATCCGCTGGAAATGCGGGCCATCCTGAAGGGCTACCTCGAGTACGGGAAGGCCACCGTGGACAACTATGAGTTTATGTCCGAGTGCGGTCTTATGCTCCTGGGTAACATCGAGCTGACCTCCGAGGGTTTCCCTCGCAGTGACCGCTACTTTGATGAACTCCCTGGCGTCTTCCACGAATCTGCTCTCCTCGACCGTTTCCACGGCTTCATCGAGGGCTGGCTCCTCCCGCGTATGAACAACGATATGATTCTGCGCGACTGGACCATCAACGTGGAATTCTTCTCTGAGGTGATGCATAAACTCCGTGTTGCCCCGGAATACGCCGAGCTGGTAAACAATGCCATCCAGGTGCCCGCAAAGGCCGATACGCGCCATTTGAACGCTGTCAAGCGTATTGCTACCGCATACTGCAAACTCCTTTTCCCGCATCTGACTAGCGCAGACCAAATCGACAAGGCAGAGTTCGATAGATTCTGCTTACAGCCTGCAATCCATCGTCGTGACCAGGTCCGTCAGCAGTGCGCAAACATCGATAACGAGAGTTCCTTCTCGAAGCCGATGCCCGACATTCGCGTAAAGTTATAGAGTTATGGAAAGAGCAGAGGAATACAGTTTTCGTAACGACGTATACACGACCCTAATCAGGTTTTCGAATTACAAGGCCTCCGGTTTTCTCGCCGGAGAACGTAAGTCATGCCCGAGCGACAGTGTATTCTTCTATATGCTCTTGACATCCAGTGACGAGCTACTGGGTAAGGCATACCGTAAAGGAAAGATGATTGCGCTCTATACGGAGCAGTTCCTGAATGCATACAAGAAGGTTGTCAACGACGAACTCGCCTACTATGTATACCGGCACCAGGACGAGTTGTCTACTCTTACAGATCCACTCTTTAAGGATATGGGGTCTATTGGCACTCGCTTTACCAACGTCTTCAATAAGTATTGGCGGGATAAATGCTCACGCTCGGTGAGAATCCTCTATTACCGGACACTGATCACTGACCCCTCAGCTCCAAAATTCGACGGGATTGGATTGGAGCCATCTCGTTTGATGTACGAGAAGATACTATCCTTCAAGGCTTCTGTTGACGACTATCTTAAGCAATACACAGAAGATAATGTTTCTGAGCCAGTGGTCGTCGAAGCAGAACCGGGAATAGCCACTCCGGAGCCCATTGCCGAACCGGTTATTACTACGGAGCCGGAGTCCACAGTTGAAATACAGAATGAGGTAGAAGCGCCATCTAAACCCGATGGATTTGACACCACTCAGCCCGGTAATGTCCCCTTCTTGAACTATATCTACGACAATATCGTAACGAAGGAGTATCCAGCCTCGGCCATCCTCCTCAGCGTTCTTCGTAGTAGAACGGAATACGCGGGCATCTTCTACGAGAAGGTACTGGATATGGACCTGCCTAAGGCCCGGAAGGAACTGGGAATAGGCGAAGTATCCGCCAAGGAAGTGAAGAAATTGTGCGATATGATGCGCACCATCGTTCAGCATCCCGGCTCAAAGCATGTCTTTGAAGAAAGTGAGAAGGCGGCCCTCTTCGCTCCACGCATTGAGAAACTGATGGCCACGGAACATATCCGGACATACCATTCTTACAAGAAGTTTATGGAGTCCTGCAATAACTCGGTCCTTGACTTCTACTTGAAGATCGTTGGTATGCCTCATACAGCCGTAAAATTCCCCGGGTTGAATCCTTCTAAGTCGCAGGCTCTTCTCAACGTATTCTTAAACGTCCTTCCGCAGATTGACGCCTTCCTCGCTGGAGCAAAAACTGCCCCGGCGGTGATGTACAACAGTCAGCTCCACAAACTCAATCTGACTGATGTGCAGCGTGACGACATTGTAAACCGCACAGAGCGATGCGGCCACTTCCCGCTGTTCACAGCCATATATTATTTGATGTCTCAGATGGACGAGCGGAAGCTGAAGATTGCAAGAAAGGGACTCAATACAGTTTACGGACAATCCGTCCAGGACCTCAACGAATTAGCCCAATCGCTGGGGATCTCACGCGAAAGAGTTCGGCAACTGCGCGATGACTGCCTGGACGACCTTCTTTCTTATCCGAAGAAGATATTCCGCGCCGGTCTCCTGGATGAGTATATGTATGCCGTCCAGTCAGAATACGATTTCAAGCATATCCGCACCGAGGAGGGTGTCGAATTCAGCAACGAATACATCACCGTTTGCATTGCCATTTCCAATCCGGATTTACACCTAATTGGGGACTACAGGAAGTCGCTTCTTAAGACATCTGGAGCGGTACGCCGTCTATACCTTGTCCCTTCCAAGCTTCACAACATATTTGATTTCAATAAGTTTATCGTCTCGGTAGAAGACATGCTGAACGAAAAGCGGTTCTATCCATACCGTGACGATCTTGAGACCTTCGTCCGTGGCCAGATCAAGAAGTCTATCACGGAGGAAGATTTCTACGACATCATCAAAGAGTGTAGGCAGATCCTCCAGAAAGGCTATCCCGACAACATCATCAACAGCCAGATATACTTCCCGGCTAACGCTCGAAAGACAATCCCCAATCTCATTGAAGACATCCTTCGAGAGTTCAATCGTCCGATGACCGCTGAAGAAATCTGCGCACAGTTGAATGAGCGCTATCCCGACCTCGAGCAGATACCTTCCAAGATTGGCCCCAACGCACTTCGCAACAGCAATATCGTTGCCGTTAGCCGAAGCAGCACGTATGCCCTGGCGGAATGGAATTTCACCGAGAAACGTGGTGGCACCATCCGTGACATCGTGGAAGAATACCTCAATAGCCTGATTGAACCTATCGCCACCCTCTCCGATATTTGCGAACACGTCGCAAAGTTCCGCGACAATGTTAAGGAGAGCAGCATCAAATCCAATCTCCTTGCAGAGTCATCCAACAAGTTCAGGCTATACTACAAGAACGGAGAGATGTACATCGGCTACTCCGATTACACCTTCGATGAATCATTTGAGGTACAGGAAAAACGTCAGGGTCGCCGCAGCTTCAAAGATAGCGTTGCCCTCCTGGAGAAGTTCATTCAGGAGAACCAACGCTTCCCCTACACTTCCGGAGTTACCCCGGAGGAAATACGCCTGAGCCGATTCCTGGCCGTCTGCAAGTCCAACATCCGTAAAGGCCTGCTCGAACCAGATGAACAAGCCGCTATCGAAAGAATCGAAACAGAATACGAGCAATACAAGGGCAAGAAAGAACGTGTTGCAAAGGAAGACGCTGTCCCGTGGATGGATCGCCTGGAGAGTTTCGCAACATACATCACCATCAATGAGGATCTCCCTCCGGACGCTTCCGAAGAATCCCTCTGGTACAAAGAGAACAAGGCCCTGTACGACAGTGGCCAGCTACCCACCGACAAGCGTATCGCCTTTACGACCCTTGTCAAAATAGTTGACCGAATGACGAAATAACCCCCAGTCGATGATTGAAACTAACCTCATACCCTTCACCTTCGCCAAAGACGAACTTGAACTCAGCCTGGTCGTTCATACCGATAAACGTCCGGGCAAGGAGCACTATAAGCCTTTGATGAAAGAGGAGTTCCCCGAAACATTATTGAAGGGTAATGAGAAGCGTCTCAAGAAGATTGAGCGGTTGTACACCAATTTTGGCGAACCTGACAAGGTCGATTTCAAAACAACTATCAAGCTGTCTGAGCAGCCGATGTTTTCGCTGCATTATGCACGCCACATTCTTCGCCACTATTTTGAGACCATCCCCAATGCCATAGTTTCCAGCGACTTTGTTCGTGACATTTCTGTATGGCTTCCGGCAAAAGATCAGAACGATTCTCGTTTCAAGGTTTATTTTGACTTCAAGGTCAAGGTACAGTATGGCCACATGACGGAAGGTCCCGAGCTGATTGTTACCTACAACGGCATATCGCGTGTGCTGAGTCAGTCTGTTTCAAGCTTGATTAGTATCGACCCTTCACATTTCTCGTCGGTGGTCTATGAGGGGCATACATATCGTTATGATGATAAGGAAGCACCATTCCAAAACAATCCCGCTGAAGCATATCCGGTCGTTAACAAAGACCTTGAAGATGACTTTGAATTGCCCTTGACGGAGCGCCCTCAGGATAATAAGTATGCCCGAGTCGACAAGATGGTATCTGGATTCTGTAAGAGGTATCTCTTCGGAGGGAAGCTGGACAATTCCATCATCATTAAGCGAGGGAACGGATTCTATACACTACCCGACGACAAGGTCAAGATGCTCCCAAAAGGGGCATCAGACCTCCTTTTTACCGACAAAAATGGCAATATCAAAGTAGAGCAGGATATTGTTCAGGGATTCAAGAACATCGGTCCCTATGCCAAGGCCGATATTGAGGGCCTAAAGATTTTCTTCATCTACCAGAAGGATTCCGGAGAAGCGGCAAGAGATTTCCTGCTCAATGCTCTGCAGAATGGAGCGATAGACGCTTCTTTTGTCAATCAATTTGGGAAGACGGTAAACTATACCAAGATACGCTCACTCGCAAGAGCCATAAAGCATACCTTCACGTATGATACCGATGGAGACGTGGAGTTTACAAGTTTGGAAACTGCGATTTCAGAAGTCGAAGCCAAACTGATGCAAAAGACAATAGATCCTCATTTCACTTACCTGGCCTTCTACGTCAGCCCTATCAGCAAGGAGAGCTGGAGTAGCCAATACCGGCAGGTAGTTTATGCGGGTATCAAAGAACAGTGCATCCGACATTTCGTGACCGTGCAGGGGTTCTTCCAAGACCGTATCAACGATGGAGATGGTCTCGCCTATTCCTTCACTAATATCCATACTGCTATCCTGGGCAAAATCGGCGGTATTCCCTGGAAGATTAAGACCGAAACGCCCGAGGACCTGATCATAGGCGTGGGCGCATTCTACTCAAGGAAGAAAGACAAACGGTACCTTGGCAGCGCTTTTTGCTTCGACGGAACAGGCATTATGAAGGAGTTCTCCTGTATACAGGAAAAAGACCGTGACGACCTTGTAGCCAAGATCAAAAAGGCCCTTGAAGGCTTCCTTGAGAATATGGGCGGCGTCCTTCCCCGTCGCATCATCATCCACTTCTACAAGGAGATGAGCAAACGAGACTGGGAACCTATCTTTGATATGCTGACTAACTTTGGCGTTGAAGAAATACCAGTTATCGTTGTCACTATCGGCAAGAACGAATCAAAGGACATCCTCGGCATCAAGCGTGACTGTAACGACCTGATGCCCCTTGCCGGCACATACTTCAAAGTCGGCGGACAAACATGGCTTCTTTACAACAACTCGAAAACCAATCAGAAAGCGTGGGACGAGATGGTAGCAAGGAAGACGAAAAGCCACTCTGAAGCAAAAATTCCATACCATTTTCCTATCAAGGTTAGATTCGATTGCCGCAATGCTGATGTCCTTAATGATGAAGCAACAATCGAGGACCTTCTTAAGCATATCTTTCAGCTCTCTCGTATGTACTGGAAGTCGGTTGACCAGCAGAATATCCCAATCACCATCAGGTACCCCTCGCTATTAACCGAGTTTTTGCCCTACTTCCGTTACGAAGAAATTCCGAATCCTGAGTTTGGTTGCAAAACCCTCTGGTTCCTATAACGCCAATTCGCCAATTCCGCCAGTGGCGGTTTTGGCAAAAAAGATAATCAGCAATGACGAAACTCAACGACATACTCTACGCTAGAGATAGATTGGCTCTGGAAGATCCTTATGCAGAAGCCTTCCGCTTCATTCGTGATAAAATTCTGCTTGGTGCGACGAATGAGGAGATAATGGACGACTTCCGTGTTCTCCATTGTACAATTCCAGAAGTATATAGTGTTTCGCGAGGTTGTGGATTGACATTCGAAGTGCTTGAACGGTTTCGGTCTGGCATTGAGTTGGATTCGGTGTTCACTGTTACAATGGAAGGTGAGAGTACATCACAGAAACCGTACACGGCACAGTTCGTTACTGTAAAGAAGACTCCAGATGCACATAGCACGGTGCCCTCGGCATCTACACCAGCTCCCTTGCAGAAGAGCAAAAAAGATATATTGCCCGCTTTTCGACTCGTTAGACAGCGCCTTTCTGAGGGCTGGTCATATGATCAGATAATCGACGAATTCGTGCAGCTCGAAGCATCAGGCCATAAAGAGTATCGGAGTAAACAAGGCAGGCCAATCACAAAGGCCATTTTGAGTCATTGGGCAAAAGAACTCGGGTACGACGTAAGGCCAGGCGGCAAAGCCAAGGACAACCTTGATAAGTGGAAAGATACTAGCGAAGGTTATCAGTGGTTTAAGGCCCAGGTCCTTGCTGGCGTTGCTCCGGAGGCAATCATAGAGGAGTTTAACAAACGTCACGTCACTAATCCGCAGTCATATTCAACCCCGCTGGGTGCTGGCATGACCGTCTCCACTTATAACCGCTGGCGCAAAGAAATCGTAACCGCGCACGATGATGTTGGAGCCTCCAAGCCAATCTCATTGACAGGTACGCCCTCTACTAAAACCCCAGTCACAATATCGTCATCGCCAATCACCACAACGATGGACGACTTCTACCGCCAAAGAGGGATGTTCAGGGTTTTGGAATGGGCTCGCCTTCAAGGCTGGTGGAATGCGTGGAAGAAGAACTTCAAATCTTCATCAGATGTGCCTGTTAACGAATTTATCGATGGCCTGAAATCACCGGCAAATCTCATCGCCAGTGCGTTCCATTGGAGTCTAACTGAAGAAGGCCGCAATTACTGGACAGACGCGGAAGAAAGCCTGAAGAATCATATTAAGTCCGATGTCCGAGCTGTTATATACGCCATCAAGCGACAAGTCACAAGAGACACGCCATATACTATAACAAAAGAACATTTTTCCTACTGACTGGTTACGGTCAAGACATTTATGACGATGACATCTCTCTCGACATCCTATGCGACGAGATGGGGCTCAAAGTATCAACAGAAGCCCAAAAGAATAGTTTCAAATTCAGTTTATCACCTATTCGCCCTTGAACAGGCCAGAAAACGCAAAAAAAGCCGCACTGGTCGGAGCAGAAATAAATGAGCAATTCAATATACCGGTCAAGATAAAACGTATGTCATATGAAGGAGAATGATGACTATATCGATATTCCGGCTTTTTGTTCCCGTCCTCATCTTGTAATCCTCGGTGCGGGAGCAACTGTTGACGCAATTCCGAACGGAGACAAAAACGGCAAGAAGAGTTCGGTGATGAAGGGGTTTGTAGAAAAACTCGGTTTTTCTGATATGCTTGCCACTACAAACATAAATTTCACGAGTGACAATCTCGAAGACATCTACTCCACTCTCGCAGAAAGAAAAGAATGCGAAGGTGTCAGGCTACAACTGGAAACAGCTATTTACAAGTACTTCTCATCGTTCGAACTTCCTGACGCTATTACAAAGTATGACCTTTTGATACTTTCACTCACAAAAAAAGATTGCATTGCAACATTCAATTGGGATGGACTGATGGTAGATGCATATCGTCGAATGATGCGTATAACCCAAGACCTTCCGGAAATGTTATTTCTTCACGGCAATGTCAAAGTTGGTTACTGTCCAGAATGCGGCAGCTTTGGATATTACAATTATCATTGCCCAAATTGTCATACAACATTCTCCCCTTCCAAACTGCTCTATCCGGTACGTCAAAAAAATTACAACAAGGACAATTTCATCAAAGATCAGTGGGACCTATTTGAAGACTATCTGTCTTGTGCTTCAATTGTCACAATATATGGATATAGCGCACCCAAAACAGATGCAGATGCAATCGAGAAACTGAAGAACGCCTTCACAAGAATTGCAAAGATGAGATATCTTGATCAAATTCAAATCATCGAACGTCCTGGTTTCAACCACAATGAAATCAGCGATGCTTGGGAGGATTTGTCTGAGTATGTCCACGGGCACCTTAAAATTGAAGAGTCTTTCTTTGACACATATCTTGCCGAGTTCCCGCGCCGCAGTGTCGAAGGATATGTCTAGAGAAATATTACTGGATGGTGGGGCCCCTCAAACAAATCATTTGACAAAGAAAAGGGTGTTAATTACACGTTCGACGAACTTGAGACATTCATTTCTCCTTTGCTCTATGTAGATCCTTTCGAAAGCCTTTCGATGAAAACACTATAGTCATGGATTTATTCGGCAATACATTCAAACACTCATTATTCATCATCGGAAATGGATTTGATCTCGCCCATAGTATGGAAACATCATGGGGCGATTTTTACAAATGGCTGAAGACTACCAAACATTTCAACCTATTTAACTTCTTAGAAACGAATGTAGGTATGAAGACAGACTTATGGAAGGATTTTGAGAAAGCTCTCGGAGAATACAGTATAAATGACATTTATGATCAATGCACAGAATTTATTGAGATAGACTATGACCATATGATGCGTTCTGCATTCGCCATAGAGGATTCACCGGACATTGAGTTATTGCCTCGCAAAGAAGAATTGGTCAGATGTTTCTCGGAATGGGTGGAAGGTCTTTGGATTTCAAATGAGCCTCTATCTATTGAAATTCCTACGGATGCAAGATACTTGACATTTAATTACACCGAAACTTTAGAGATATTATACGGAATCCCAACTGAGAATATCCTTCATATCCACGGCACACTTTTCAATCCAATCTTTGGACACGGGAATTACTGCGGCAGTTATGATAATGAATCAGATACGGAATATCAGATTGCGGCAAAAGAAAAAATCATCGGTGTTATGAATGATTTGCACAAGGATGTAAATGGGATTATTGCAGAACACAAAGAATACTTTGAATCATTGTACGATGTAGACCAGATCATCGTTCGTGGAATCTCCTATGGCGAAATTGATTACCCATATTTTGTGAGGATAAATGAAGTGGTGTCAGAAGATTGTACATGGGAATTGGGGTGGCATACGGAAAACGACAAGAATGCCGCTTCTTCCATCGCAAATACGCTCGGTATCAAATCAGAACTTTTCTGCTTTTAACAATTGACCAAACTGCATAGAATATCGTACTTCAAAGAATTAGGATTAATAATAGAACAAGAATACACAATGCGGTCAAGCCCTTCTTCCTCCGCTAAAGCTCCGTCAGAAAGGCTTGGTTCCAGCCACTGCGGCACTTCGCGCCTTCGTGACTTCCACTTCATCGAGTTATGCCCGGCAGACATTCCCGTCTGGCTGAACGCCAGCCGTGAAAGACTGCTTCGGGCTCCACGGCCACTCCGCCTTCGCCTACGTTGCCAACAAGGAAATAGGTGTCGGTCAGGGCTTCAAATGTATTGCTTGTCAGCATCCACGTCAATGCTTCTGGATCTGACGGGAAATGGCATTCAGCTTCGGGCTGGTCTGCATTCACAACTCCTGGAATCACTCGAGCTGATATGCTTGCCTATGACTTGTATGAGGCGGCGAAGAAGTATCTGGCTGGTCAGAAGATACGCTTGTTCAATGGACCAAAAGAGCCGGATTTCGAGAAAAACTTCTATATCCTACGCCATACCAAGTGTGCGGCTGTGCTTACCGAGAATATGTTCCAGGATTGCCGGAAAGATGTGGAATTCCTTCAGAGCCATGCAGGGATGGAAGCAATCACGATGCTTCACATCGAAGGAATTGAATATTTGTGCAATTATGATGAATAATGGCTTTTTTAATGTAAATTTGCTATCATCTTAAACGTATCATCTTATGGCAGACCGCATTACACTTGACAAAAAAGAACGATTGTTTTTGTCGAATCAGTTGGAGATTCTGAAGAATCAACAAATTATTATTAATTCAATATCAAGTGGGGAAGAATCCGAAGTTGACACTTCTTACTATGACAATCAGATTAAAGCACTAAGAGAGGGATTTGAACTTCACTACGAAGATGCATTCGAGGGCATATATGATGGGTTATCCATTGAAGATTGCAAATTCGTTCTGGATGTTCTTGAGATGTACCGCGGTATTACATACTCATATATGGCGTTAAAAAGAGATAGCAAACTTAACAAATTAGGTGATAGTGATATAGCGTTCCCGGGATTTGATTTAAATACTGAAACGGAATACTATTCGTATTGTAAGTACTTTATATTAGATCTTGATAGATATTCCGAGATACAAGAATACGCAGGAAAGTATTTCGATTATAATAGCCATACAAGCACGACAATACCAAAATATAGGCGACAATTAATGATATGGCAGGAGTATGAGTCTTTAGAAAATCGATATTTAATGACAGAGGATCAACTTATTAATCTTCTTAAGGCATGATGGATACTTGGACAATAATAGGCGCCGTGGCATCACTAGTCGGTGCTGCAATAGCAATATGGCAAGCCTGTGTGGCAAAGAAGAATGCTAAGATAGTATTAAAAGTTAAGGAAGATATCAGAAATAAGAATAAATCTCTGGTCCTTACAAAACTTAACGGCAGCACTAAGGAATTGATAGATAAATTAATCAGGACTAGAGGAAAAGAGAAAAAACCTTCTGATATTAAGAAGCTCTTAGAAAGTTACTCACCTGACTTATCGGAAGCTGTTGGTGTGCTAAAGGAAGAAGAAAAAGATGCCTTGTCAAAACATAAGGAACAAATAAAGAACTATATAGGGGACTTAACCGAAGACTGTTCAATAGAGAATGTTCTTGACAAAATAAGTGCGGAACTAAATGATATCATAAGCGACTTGTCTTCAATTATATCAGAACAAACATTTGGTTGATTTGTGTAATTGAAATGGTCAAGCCCTTCTTCCTCCGCTGATGCTCCGTCAGAAAGGCTTGGTTCCAGCCACTTCGGCACTTCGCGCCTGCGCGTCTTCCACTCCATCAAGTTCCGCCCGGCAGACATTCCCGTCTGGCATATCGCCAGCCGTGAAAGACTGCTTCGGGCTCCACGGCCACTCCGCCTTCGGCTACGTTGCCAAAAGACAAATAGGTGTCGGTCAGCAGTCCCTGCTGCCGCAGGTCCAGTTCACCGACCCTTTCCATTGGCTCCAGGCGGGCAAGACTGTTGACATCCTCCGCTGCGCTGCGGAGTCCACAGACTTGCTTCCGCCTTCCGCACTGCCTCGGTCGCTTCGCTCCCTGCGGCTATCCCCGCCCTCCCGCCCTGCGGCGGGCCAACTAGCGGCTGCCGCCGCTCATTGTGCTGCCGGTAGTGATTGAGATGATAGTGCTGGTGGTGGTTGCCGGTTGCGAGCGTTCTGCCAGCACGGGTGCCGCTGTGCGGTTGCTGCCGGTGTCGGTGTTTCTCTTATACCATATCAGAAGACAAGCCATCTCCTATCCTACCTCTGCATCAGTGTTAGTGCTATTGGGGATTTTGAGACTTTTGATGATTCCCACCTTCGGCGAAATTTTGCGTCGGTGATATGCGGATGTCAGTGCAAGGCCTCCGTTGTCGGGCACTCACTACGGCCTACAGCGGCGTCAAGGTGCGAGGGTGGCAAATCGGTCAGCTGCGGTCGGTAAGTCGGCCTACGGCCTCGTTACCCACCTTGCTGGGTCCATTATGCTCCTCTATGTCGGCGGTGCCGCCATCGAAGAGCCCACAGCTACTGCCGCAGCTGGACAAACGCCCGGAAAGACAGTGGCCATTGCCGCTGACGCGTCAACGTCCACAGACTTTCCTTATGGGCAGAGCGGAACCGGAAGATTGTCATTCCGCCTCCGCAGGCTCCAGCGGAAAGCCAAACATCCGGCCTTCTATGACTCGCTTCGCTCGGTTAAAGGGAAAGCGGTGTCGAGACTCGGCGCCTCCTCCGGAAAAATTGTCGGGAACTGCGCCATTCTTCCGCTGCGCTCCAGGATGGCTACGTTCTGATCCGAAAATTTTTCCTACGAATCACCGAGACTCGACCCTGTTATGCCCCCAACCCCACAGGGGAGATTATCGACTCCGCTACCTTCAGTGAGATGCGAAGGAAGTACCTCTGAATCCGCGAGTTAACATAATCTAGATTGTGTTAACTGGCTCTGGCAGTGAGGATTACAGCCTTTATCCGTTGTGCCCGCGGAGTCGAGGCGGCTGGCAACAGTGGGCGGTCTTCAGGGACTAACGGCCTCCAAGTCCGTCAGACCGCCCAGGACTTTTGGCAAGCAGTGCGACCTTTGGTCGCCTCGATTGACCGCAGGTGATTATCAGACCGTCAGAAGCCCGTATCAGGGCCAAAAGTCCGGAGGGAGTTGCCAGCCTTAGCAGCGAAGCTGCGGGCCTTCTCCGTGTCTTTCTTCAAGCAGTCGTCGGGGCCGCCAGCTTCAAGAAAGCCACTGCGCAGGCAAGGTAAGGCTTCGCCTTGAGTTTAATGACTGGCCGCTTTCTCCGTCTTTGAAAGGATGTGGAGCAAGTCCCCATCCTTTCAAAGACGGGCGTCCAGGAACGCGAGACAGTGTCAGTCGGTGTTCCGCTTCGCTCCACACCGCCAGCCACAGACTCGCAGAGCGGAATCGCTACGTTGCACTTCGCTCCCTGTTTATGTCGGGCCTAGACGCTCCGGTCAGTCCCTGCCTCCAGTTCCGTCTACGCAGTTTTCCGCCGAGTCTGCCGAGCCCTTCGGTCTCGTCATCCTTGCCGGCTCCAACCTGCTCCGCCTACACTTCCGGCAGCGACTGCCCTCCGCCGGCCCGACTCACCCGTGCGAAGGTCAGAGCAACTGTGCATTATTCTCAGGACAGTGCCAGAGCCGGAAGGACCCTCATCCATCGCATCTGCGTCCGTGCGTCCGGCTCCTGCCGCGGCCTACCGCCTTGCCTCCTATGCTATTTGTGTCCGGCTACAGCCACGGCTGGCGCCGTCGCTGCATCCGGCCCCAAACAGCACAGGCCATCTGATGAACGCCCGCTTCAGCCTCGGTGCGAAGTTTAACGTCATCACCCGCGAGAACAGCGGTGCCTTCGACGAAATATTTACATATCATTGAGAGACGGCCTACCGCCCGTTTTTAATTATATTGTATTACTTCAATTATAACCTGATAAATAGTTGATAATCCGCTATTTTTTAAGTATTTTTACATTGTTTTTTGAAGGAAGATAGAGAGTTTTCGTACTCAAAGCAGCATCCTTCAAAATACCTCTGAGTTACCTATGTGCTTAAGACTTGTAGCCCCAAGATCCTCCAGATATGCCAAAGTATATTCCAAATACACAGTTCTCCGATTGCTGGTCTTCGGTCGGCAATGTGACCTTCTATCACCGAAATGGCATCTGCTATTTCCGGAGCAAGGCATATTCAGATTTTGCCGGGACTGCAGAACAACTGGAGCAGGCGGAACTGCATAAACGTGCAATCAAGGCCTGGCAGGGACTTTCTCACAAGACTCAGATGATCTGGAGACTGATGGCTAGTGGGGTTGCTTCTCATCGTCCTCCGTTCGGGCAGAAGAACAGCATCAGCGGCTACAATCTCTTTGTATCGGCTTATCACGGTTTTGCTCAGCTGGGCAATGAGCATATTCCTGAGCCGAAGATGTTCGAGCCATTTCCGATATTCAGTTTGGACTATCTGGTGTGTTCAGTTGCTGGTGATGGACTTCTAAGGATTCGTTTCCGGCTGACTCTTTGTGGAGCTGATGACTCTGGTCGATATAGGGTGCTGGGCAAATACCAACTTGGAGAGCCCGGATGTGGTCGAAACCCCGGATTGATGAGGAATTGTCTGTCTATGTCAGTCCCTGCCGGAGAGTGCTCGGTGATTGAGTTCACGGTCCCGGATTCAGTGCAGGCATTGGAGATGAAACAGCTGCATCTGAGGTATCTGCTGCTAGACACGAAGACCGGATACAGATCGCAGTATCATTCGCTGGCTGCAATAATGACTCTATAACTGTGTTACTATCCTCAGAAATCACTAACTTTACAAAAATTATTGTAAATAATGGCTAGAACCAAGATACCATATACTAAACAGGCGAAATCACTGGATGAACAGATTACAATTCTGAGAAGCAGAAACGTAATAATTAAGGACGAGGAGAAGGCAAAAGAGTATCTATCTGATATAGGATATTACCGTCTTGGTTTCTACTCTTTCCCTTTTGAACTTACATACCCTTTTTTAGATAGCAGAAGGCGTCACGAGGTAAAGCCCAATACCACAATCGAGGAGATTGTCGCACTGTATTATTACGATTTTGATCTTAGGAGCATTCTAAACAAATATCTTTCAAGAATTGAAGTATCTATCAGGACAACAATGATTTACAAGTTGTCTCTAAAGTACTCGTCCAATCCAACATGGTTTGCGGATAACACAGTCGTTAACAATGACTTCGTGAAAGATTTCTACCGTGAGGTATACTGCCACCTAAGAAACAAACCTACAATTTCGAGGCATCATAATAAGTACTACGGACAATATGCTCCTGCTTGGAAAACTATGGAGTTTATGACTATGGGAAATCTTGAGACCCTATATGACAATCTCATACTTGACAAAGACAAGAGACTGATATCCGCAACATATGGTGAGCATTCAACTGCAGCATTCAAAACATATCTGTCTGCGATAAGAGAGGTTAGAAATGCATGCGCCCACGGTAATGTCATGTTTGGGTTAAGGCTTTCTTTTGGTATAAGTACAGGTATTGCATGCCCGTCATTAAAACCGGGAACCAATCAGTCTCTTAATGGTGCATTGCGTGTTATCAACCACATGATACGACAGATTTCGGTGAATCGTGCAAATGATATGTGGGATGAATTGTATAAGGCAACTGCACGACTCTACTCTAAGGTCCCATACCTACGCACGATGATCGAAAAAGAAACGGGTATCATTGTTCCGGCCTCAATTTGAAGAATAAGACAGGATAAATGGGAAAAAGTATCAATTTGTTTTGAATGGAATAAAAATTGAAGTATATTTGCAACATCATAGTGTATTTGGATCGCCCGGTTGCGGCCACATGCACTCTAAAAAAGATTTAGCCTTCGGTTCTCCGAAGGCTTTTTCTTTTCCACAAAACCGCAACTTGACGCAAGATAAAGCAGCAGAAACCATCTATGTTTCAATAGATTAGATATTGAACATCTTTGCTTTCAGAAATCGTAGAGAATAATGAAAGCACTGCCATCAATTGCATTCAATGACTTTTCAGGTTCCGCAAAGGATGTCACCGCCCGAAGCACATCGGGCGGTACTATCCTTTCTGTTCGTTCGTACCCATCTAAAGTCTATTCCCCAAATCAGAAAATTCAAAGAAATAATTTATCCAAGATTTCTCGGGCGTACAAGCAGCTCACCGATTCACAAATGAAATCATGGGAGGTTTTGGCAAAACATCTTAAAGCCACTTCCTATCTAGGTTCTTCAGCTGAGATGACTGCGCACAACGCCTTCGTCCGCATTAATATCAACCGTAGTCTGGCTGGTGAGCATCTTCTAACAGATGCCCCTTCCCATATCGTCTTAATCCCAGACGTAGCCTATTCGTCTGTCGTGATGACACCACAGATGATTATGTTCAGCGGCATCAAGCACGAGTCCGCTCCTTACAAACTGGTCGTAAAGATGTCAGCCTCGCAGAGTGCGGGCATCTCAAACGGCTGGAGCAAAACTGTCCTGCTTGCAAGTGACATCGAGGATGATTGGGGCGAGGCTGATGTTACCAGGCTGTATCTCAAGGCAATCGGAGTTGAACCTGTTCCAGGCCAGAAAGTCTTCATCAAGGCATATTGGATGAACACTCAAACCGGAATTGGAGGACAGGTGTTCAAGGATTCGGTACTCGTCACCGGAGAGTCAATCTATCAGCAGCGTATGCGCGTGACTGAGGCAAATCTCGACCCGGCACAGGAACAGTCGGTTTCCGCAATAGATGTGGACTACTCCACCAATGCACCTGTAGTCAACTTCAATGCAGTCTGCCTCGGTTACAGCAACGTGGCGGCATCAAAAGCATATCTTGAAGAGAACCTCCCTTCCGAACTCCTCGGAATCTCATACGCACTGGGACGAGGTATGGGTGAGGACGGCTCAATTCATCCGCAGTCATATGAGATCCAGTCAACCAATTTCAGCAGGAAGACCAGCATCAACTTCAACCACAGAGGCGGAGCCTACATCAAGCCAACCGAAGTCTTCGGACCTGGCATTTTCTATCAACAGTAAACCAGCAGTACTATGTTCAACTCAATATCAAACAATTTCGGAGCAGGGATTATCCAGTTCAAGGATGTACAGGAGAGCAACTATATCGTGCTAAATGCCAAGTTCACCTGCAGTCCTCAGGACGATGCCTACAAAGCGGCTGAAGTTCTGGAAATCACCGTTCCTGCGCTTACAATCGGAAGAAGTACTGAAGCTGGCGTGATTGTCAGTTTCACAGACCGCCGTGAATACTACGGCCGCATCGAAAACTATGACGCTTGCACCGTGGCAAAGTCCTGGGTGAAGGATGCCAACACCCTTTGCATCGAGAAGCTCTCAGTCTTCGATGAGCAGCCTGAACTGATCTTCCACGTCCAGACGCTTTACTGTCAGCTCGCCCAGGGCGGCAATGTCATCGTTGGCAAAAAGAAAGACCTTTCCTGCGTAAGCGAGGATGACTTTCTCTCAATAAGAACCAGCGACTCGCTCTGCGTCGTATTCAAGAAGTGGGCATTCTACCACTGGATGTACGATTATTGTTCGACCGCAAAGAGCAACGCCGACTGGGAGGCGTTTTTCAAGAATCTCCCGGAGGACATCAATGCCGATGTTCCGGTGTTGTCGGCCACAAACTATCAGCACAAGCAACTTGGCAGTATAGGAATGTCACATCTTGAAGAAGGCTATTTCACAATGCCTGCATCAGAGCGCAGCAGCGGGTTCAACAACACGGCAAACTATGTGTTCTCCTTCGCATTCCTCGTCCGCGACTATGACACGACCCCGGAGGTTGAAGGCAGGCTGCATTACGAGAACGAAATGCTCCGTGCAGGTCAGTACGACGCCTTTTCCGATGTCAATCTGGAGCTCATTCCAGCTCCATCAGTTGTTGCCTTCTCTGGCTCTATGGGCATATACAAAGCCGGACCGGTAACATTCCCTGCTCCGGATTTCCCTGAAGAGGTTCCTGCTTTTGGCGCATTCTTCCTGGCTGCTCACTACCACAGCAAAGGTCTGACCGTACAGCTGCTGGAGATTCAGGTCACAAAGACAGGCAGCAACACCAACGTCCAGGTCATTGACCAGTCCGGAGACAAGAACCTTGCATTCAAGATGTTTGACACCACAGTTCCAACGACAATCTAATAAAGACTATGCTTACCGTTAACGCAACCAATTTCGGACTCGCTCCGAGCGACATACAGATTAAGGAGTACCGCAGTTCAAATCTGCTGGTGCTTGACGGAGAGTTTATCGTAGATACCTCCGCAGAGGAGTATTCCGGTATCCGTCCTATGCAACTTTCGGTGGCCAACCTTCCGTTCAGCAAAAGCCGCCCCGGTACCGCCCTGGTGACCGTCTTGTCTGAAGGAGTCAAGTACGCCACCATCACGAAGGTATGGGTCAAGGACAAGAACACAGTCTGCATAGACAAGATTCACCCGTACAAGAGTGCCGGCTCCTATAAGGTCAAGCTCAACACAATGCTCATCCCGGAGAGGATTACGGGCGAGGTCGCTCTCCATCAGAGAACCGGCCACACACCAAGTGTTATCAAAGGCGAAGCTGCAGGACTTGAAATCTTCACTATCCAATCAGATGATTGGTTGATACTGACACTCAAGGCCACCTCGCTCACATTCGACACCGACTCACAGACTGTTGAAATCTCTGTGCCGGATTTGGCGGAGAATGCCTCAAGTTCCTTCCCTGTCCTTTACAACGAATGTCTCTGGATAGCCCTCGGAAGCAAATACTATCCTGCAACCCTTGAGAACGGGACCATTGTCATCTCAAAGGACGGCAATGCAGACGAAGCATCAAACACCGGAAACAAGTTTTCCAGAATCGTCATAGTCCGTTAAGCAATGGACAATAAATTGATTACTACCTATGAAAAACTTCACCATTTTCCTTGTTTCTCTCCTGTGTGTGGCCTGCGCATCCGCAAGGCAGGTCACACCTTCAGAGAACACCCGCGTGGAAGTGCGCACGGAAACAGTCTTCCAGAAGGATACCGTCTATCTTGAACTGCCGATCCTTGTGGAGAAAGTCCAGACTCTTGATACGATGTCCGTATTGGAGAACAGATACGCCAAATCCGAAGCTATTGTCGCTGATGGGGTTCTGGTCCACTCACTCGCTACAAAGCCTGTCAAAGAGCCCATAGAGGTCGAAACGAAGGTTGTTTACCGCGACTCTCTCGTCTATGTGGACAAGATTGTCAAGGAGACCGTGGAAGTTGCAAAACCTCTTTCCGGACCGAACAGATTCTTCCTCGCATTCGGCAAATGGGCCTTCGTGATCCTGCTCGGATTCGACTTCTGGAAGTTGCTCAAACTCACTCACTTATCAAAATGAAAATAGCAACAGCTATCATATAACTCATTGTTTCACACCTAAAATCTTCAAGCTATGAAGTACATTCCATCAATCGCCTTTGAGGAGATGTCAGGCTCCGCCAAAGGAGTGACCGCAGCCAAGGTGCGCGGTCGCAAGTACATCCGTAACCGTGGCTACGGCGGCGGATTCAAGTCCAGCGCCCAGGGTGCAGTCAAAGCCATCTTCAAGCAGCTCAGCCAGAGCTGGAGGTCTCTCACCAACGCCCAGATCCTCGCCTGGAATGCCCTCGCAGGCACCCAGAAGGGAAAGAGCGTGCTCGGGACGTCTTCCAAGATTTCCGGAGCGAACCTCTATTCGAGGCTGAACTACTGGATCGTGAAATGCGGTGGAGCCGCACTCAGTGCTCCTCCTACCCTTGTCGGAGTGGAAGCTCCGTGCGAGGCGGAGCTAGCACTCTCCTCTGACAGTTTCACCTTCCAGCTGCCTGATCCTCCGGCAGAGACTGCAGACCTCAAGCTCGTCATTATGGCATCCGCTCCACAGAGCAACGGTGTCACCAAGGCCTACTCGAAGGCCGTGATGATTGGCTCGCCACGGGCTATCGTGGAAGAGGCCATCGATATCAAGGCCGACTATGAGGCAGTCCACGGTGCAGTCACCACCGCCGCTCCAAAGGTGTTCCTCCGCTACTTCTTCGTCAACACGAAGACCGGCGAGAAATCCGGAGAGATGCTCGGACAAATCAGCCTGTAGGCAATGTTTCATCTCCCCGCCGGCTAAGAGCTGACGGGGATTTGTTTCAATAATTATGAAAGCATCAGTAGACGCATACGAACTCATCAAACAGTTCGAAGGACTTCGACTTAAAGCATACCTCTGTCCTGCTGGAATCTGGACAATTGGATACGGGCATACTTCCGGTGTATCACCTAATTCCTTCATTACAATTCAAGAAGCAGATGAATACTTACATAGAGATGTAGCGACCATTGAAATGCAACTGAATAAGTTGAATCTCATCCTCAGACAATGCCAGTGGGACGCTATTGTTTCATTCGTCTTTAATGTAGGAATAGGCAATTTCAAGTCCTCCACTTTACTTGCAAAGATTCGCACTAACCCTGATGACAATTCAATAATGGATGAATTCCTCAGATGGGTTTATGCTAACGGCAAAGTGATGAAGGGGCTGCAAAAACGCAGACTGGCAGAAATGAAACTATATTTCTCAGACAAGCTAAAGTAATGCTATTAAATGATGAGTTCAAACAAATAAATATCAGGCATATGGAAACCAATGAAATCATCACTAATATAGGAACACTTGTTCTTCCACTTGTCACAGCAGCTGCTGGTTGGCTCGCAGGACGGCGTAAACAAAAGAACGACTTCCTGCAAGACTTGCAATCTTCTATAAACCTGCTCTCTTCAGAGAACAAGAGGTTGCTTGAAGAAATCACTTCAGCAAACAATGAAATAATCGCCCTGAGGAAGGAGAACGAAGAACTTAAAGCCTCCGTGGATCATCTCTGCAGCGAAAACACTGTACTCAAAGATGAAATCAGACAATTGAAAATTTCTCTCAAACATTAAAAGACTATGGACACAAAAATCAAGAAAGCCCTGATTGTTTCAGGCATCACATTAGGCTGTATTGCCGTTTCCTTTTGCACACCATTCGGCAGAGAAATGCTGAGCGTCGCAGCCACAATTATTGCAGCAGTTACTTTCCCAATTATGATGATAGCTGGAATCATAGGAGGTTTAATTGCCAACTTCTGGTTATGGCGCAAGTTCGCAGAATGGCTTGACAAAATATTCAACTGATTTCTCAGAACATCACATCCGCTATATTCTCTTTTTCGAGGATAGCGGGCAAAAATACAATAAATGAAATCTTGAGTAAAATATTCATTACACTCCAGAAGTAAACTACTGAAGTGATAGCAGCGGAATAAATGTACCCCCTGTATCACTTTCAAATGTACCACCTGTAGCGGAAACAAATGTACCACCTGCCGATGTTAACCGGTGCCAGCAGAGGCA
>CANQBA010000044.1 GCA_947589545.1 uncultured Oscillospiraceae bacterium
TAACCGTCGTCATAGATGAACCGCGTATTGGTGAAGCCCTCGTCGGCGGCGTACTTCTCCAGGAGCAGTCTCTGAGATGTATTGTGTAAAGGGTAGTTTCGCCTACCTAATACACAATGGCTGGCGGCTCATTTGTGGCAAGGTGAAGTGACTGGCTGAAAGGTGGGTGGACGTAAAGCAGGAAGGGACATGACACGCCGATGAGCAGTCATGTCCCTTCTTTACTGACATTTTAGCCGCTATTTTTCGCAGAACCGTACATATTCGGTAAATTTCAGCGTTATGCCAAGGTTACGGGCAAATTCAGCGATACCGCTGTCGTCCTCATCGGTCGTCCATGTATCCGTTACCATGCTGTCAATTTTACGGAAACCTGCCAAAACAGTGTCCTCGTAGAGATCGTTGAAAATAAACGGATACTCTTTCAATAGAGCCTGCTGCGCATACTCCGGCAAGGCGGCCAGTGTCTCTTTTGTAACGAAGCCGTTCAGACTGACGAATATACCGCCGGGCTTTAATACCCGATAGCATTCTCGCAGAGCGGTGCTTTGATCGCCGATGCAGTTAATAATTCCACCGTGGTCAGCGATCACGTCCACCGTGCAGCTTTTAAATGGTATATCGCAGAAATCCAATGCCGCGTAGTACAAAAAAGGAGAGTCCAGTTCTTGATCCAGAAGGTGCTTCCACTCCTCCACTACAGTATGGGACAGGTCGCTGACGATGATTTGCGCGGACGGATCGGCTTGGAGGATAAACGGCATATATCCGCCGCCGGGTCCTGAGCCAATGTCGAGAATAACACCGCCGTGCTCCGCAATTTTCCGGCCAATTCTTAAATTGGTTGGCCGGCCCCGTTCACCGATAACATTTCTGCCATACTTGCTGTCCGCCCAGCCGCCAGGTTGGCCCCATGCGTCGTGCCAGTTTCGCGCGATCCAGCCTTCTGTCCGCATATCCCGCTCCCACTGCACACGCTCCAAGTCTGTTTCAGCCGGCACAAAATAGACAACGCCGTCCTTTTCCTGAAAGGAACGGCTTGCGATACGAGCCAAAAGGCCGGTGCTCTCCAAAAGCTCATTCACGGAAACGCCGTACAGCTTGGACAGTTCAAGCAGCAGTTCCACGTCCGGAAGCGCTGCCGCCGTCTCCCATTTGCTGACCGCTTGGGCGCTAACGCCCAGTTTTTCTGCCAGTTCTGCTTGAGAAAGTCCCAATCTACGCCGGAAATCCGCAGTCCGTTTTCCAAAATGCCGTTTATTTATCATGCCATTCGCCCCTTTCCTGTAGTGTGATTATCATATCATGTCCGTGAAAGAAAAGAAAGCGACACATATTCAATCATGTAAAAAAGAAACTCAACCGCCGGTTGTCACATATCCATAGAAGAATAGCTTATAGAGGAAAGTCTCAAGTTGCCTATATATGTTTTCCAAAGTGCGCACTTACTCACCACCGGCAGGGCCGGCGGTGGTACTGCCTGGCGGCAGTCGTGCGCTCTCTGAGGGGGACGCTCCAGCGGGCCTTGTACCTGCTGGCAGCGCCAAGAGGGGCTAAAGCTCCTCCCTTTTCAGAATGTGAACTTTTGGGTGAAAGACCCCTTGACAAATCGCTTAGTGATTCTGGATGCTGTTGGAGTCGTCCTCTTTATTTTGCATGTCCTCCTGGTTCAAGCGTCCATAGAGGATGGTGTATTTTTCTTGGCCAGCCATTTTTCCTCCTGTTAGTGACAGTGCGCAGCCAATTTTATCATTTTTTTAAAAATGATAAAATTGACTATTGCTTCTATGACCTAATTGCGATATAATAAGTTTAGTTTCGGTACATGTTTCCTGCAATGAGGTGTTTTATGCGACAATACGACTATACAGCTGTTTACACCAGTCTCCTCACTCCTGATATTGTGGGGATGGTTGGGCAGATTCATGAGTACAAGGGAGAGCAGAACCTTTTTATCGAGGCGAAGGCAGATACGCTTTCGCAGTTACTGGAAATCGCGAAAATCCAGAGCACCGAGGCTTCCAACCGTATGGAGGGCATCTATACCTCCAACAAGCGCCTGGAGCAGTTAGTCAGAGAAAAGACTATGCCAAGAACGAGAAACGAGCAGGAGATCGCCGGATACAGAGACGTGCTGTCAACGATACACGAAAGCCATGATTTTATTCCCCCGAAGCCGTCGATTATTCTTCAGCTCCACCGGGACCTCTACCGTTTCAGCGGCACATCAGTTGGCGGCAACTATAGAAGCACTGACAATATCATTGAAGAAACCGATGCCCAAGGAAACAAGTTCGTTCGTTTTCAGCCGGTGCCCGCATGGGAAACGCCAGAAGCCGTAGAGCGGGCCTGCCGGGCGTATAACAGCGCTCTTGACTGCGGAGAATACGACCCCCTACTGCTGATGCCCATTTTTATTCTTGATTTTCTCTGCATCCACCCATTCAACAACGGAAATGGCAGAATGAGCCGGCTTCTGACACTCCTGCTGCTCTATCGCGCGGGGTATATTGTGGGCAAATACATCAGTATTGAAAAGCTCATTGAAAAGACCAAGGAAACCTACTACGACACCCTGCAGGAGAGCTCTATTGGCTGGCACGAGGGCGCAAA
The DNA here is from genome assembly GCA_947589545.1 of uncultured Oscillospiraceae bacterium. Lineage (GTDB taxonomy): Bacteria > Bacillota > Clostridia > Oscillospirales > Oscillospiraceae > RUG626. The sequence continues at coordinate 2,614 of CANQBA010000044.1, forward strand.
CACTTACGCGCCCTTTACCCGCTATCTGCTTGGCGTGATCCTCGCCGCGTACCGTGAATTTTCAAGCCGGGTGCAGGCGCTGATCACCGGCGGTCTCAGCAAGCCGGAGCGGGTACGGGAGATCATCCGAGGCACCCTTGGTAAGATCACCAAGGCGGAGCTTATGCGCCAGTGTCCCGACATCAGTCAGGTCACGGTACAGCGGGCCCTGAACGACATGGTCAAAAGCGGCGAGATCATAAAGCTCAGCGGCGGACGCTACACATCTTATATCTGGAACAGGGAGAGAGAGAAATGATCACAGGGGAACTTAAAAACAAAATCGACGGGCTATGGGACATATTCGCGGCGGGGGGATTAGTGAACCCCTTGGATGTCATTGAGCAGATTACGTATCTCATGTTTATTCACGATCTGGATGAGTCTGACGACAGAAAAAGCCGGGAGAGCGTCATGCTGGGTCTGCCCTTTGAGAGTATCTTCGCCGAGGAAGTGCAGATCGGTGACCGCAAGGTTCCGGGCCGCCAGCTCAAATGGTCTGTATTTCGGGATTTCCCCGCGGGGCAGATGTACAGCATCATGCAGGAGTGGGTTTTTCCCTTTATCAAAAATCTCCACGCGGACAAGAACAGCGCCTATTCCAAGTACATGGGGGATGCCATTTTCAAGCTCCCCACGCCGCTTGTGCTGTCAAAGGTTGTGGATTGCCTCGACGGGATCTACAGCCAGATGGCGCAGATCCAGGACACGGATATCCGCGGCGATGTATATGAGTATCTTCTAAGCAAGATCTCCCAGTCCGGCCTCAACGGTCAATTCCGCACACCCCGGCACATCATCCGCTTGATGGTGGAACTTACGGCACCGACGCCTGACGATGTGATCTGCGACCCCGCTTGCGGCACATCGGGCTTTCTCATCTCCGCCGGGCAGTATCTGAAGGAGAACTATAAGGCCGAGGTGATGTTCAACAGGGAAAAGCGGGAGCACTATATGAACCGTATGTTCACCGGCTACGACATGGATCGGACCATGCTTCGCATCGGCGCCATGAACATGATGACCCACGGTGTGGACAACCCCTTCATCGAGTACCGGGACAGTCTCAGCGAGCAGAACGCCGATAAGGACAAATATACCCTCATCCTGGCCAATCCGCCTTTCAAGGGCAGCCTTGACGCGGACACGGTGTCCCCAGACCTTTTGAAGGTCTGCAAAACGAAGAAGACGGAGCTGCTGTTTTTGGCCCTGTTTCTGCGGATGCTCAAAATCGGCGGGCGGTGCGCCTGCATCGTACCGGACGGGGTGCTGTTCGGCTCCTCCGCCGCCCACAAGGCCATTCGCCGGGAGCTCATCGACAACAACCGCCTGGAGGCCGTGATCTCCATGCCCTCCGGCGTCTTCAAGCCCTACGCAGGAGTGTCCACCGGCGTCCTGGTCTTCACCAAGACCGGTTACGGCGGCACCGACGACGTCTGGTTCTACGACATGCGCGCCGACGGCTTTTCCCTGGACGACAAGCGCACACCTATAGCGGAGAACGACATTCCCGACATCGTGTCCCGTTTTCATGATCTGGAGGCCGAAAGATCCCGCTCCCGCACGGAGCAGTCCTTTCTGGTGCCAAAGGATGAGATTATTGACAACGGGTATGATTTGAGCATCAATAAGTACAAAAAGACCGAGTATGTTCCCGTGGAGTACCCGCCCACAAGTGAGATCATCGCGGAGTTGAAGGCGCTGGAGGCGGAGATACAGAGGGGAATCGAGGAGTTGGAGGGAATGGTGTGATGGCGAAGTTTGCAGACATCTTTGAAGATGTCACAAAAGAAGGGTGCAAGATTCCACAAGAGGACTACTTGGACGAGGGACTCTATCCCATTATAGATCAAGGCCAAAAACAAATAGCGGGTTTTGCAAACAACCCGAACGGACTTTATTATAATGTCCCTGCTATTATTTTTGGAGATCATACAAGAATCATCAAGTATGTTGATACACCTTGCTTTTTAGGTGCGGATGGAGTTAAGCTCTTACGCGCGAAAATTCCTAACGCAAATTACAAGTTTCTATATTATGCCTTGTCTAACGTGAAAATTCCCAACACCGGGTATAACCGACACTTCAAATGGCTGAAAGAAGCGGATATACAGTTACTTTCGGAAGAACAACAACGGAAAATCGTTGCGGTTCTGGATCATGTAAATGATTTTATTTCCCTCCGCAAACAGCAGCTTGCCAAGCTGGACGAGCTGGTTAAGGCACGGTTTGTGGAGATGTTTGGGGATCTCAAATCTAATCCCCTGCACTGGCCATTAACGCCTTTTACTGCTTTTGCGGAAATTGATGGGAACATGACAACGAACTTTGAAAAATATGCAGATTATCCTCACATTGGAATCGACAGTATTGAGAAAGAAACCGGGGTATTGCACGGCTATCGCACGGTAAAACAAGACATGGTAATAAGCGGAAAATACATTTTCACGCCGGAACACATTATTTATAGTAAGATTCGTCCTAACTTGAACAAGGTTGCTCTACCAACATTTTCAGGCTTGTGTTCAGCCGATGCATACCCAATATTGGTTAAAAGGGAAAAGTGTAGCCGTGTCTTTTTAGCATTTGTAATGCGGTCAAAGCTTTTTTTAGATTATATACTTCAATTTAGCTCCAGAACAAATTTACCAAAAGTGAACCGAAAAGAGATAATGGGCTTTAAAATGCCTTTGCCGCCCTTTGACTTGCAAAAAAAATTTGAGGCATATTTTACACAAGTTGAAAAACGAAAGCTGACAATCCAGCAGGGATTGGATAAACTGGAAATGTTGAAAAAGGCTCTGATGCAGGAGTATTTTGGGTGAGGTATACGTATGGAATTTCTAAAAGATGTTGTTTGCTTCTTTAATGAGCCGATTTGGGGGACGGTAGGTAATTTATTTACCGCCATTGGTTTTATTAGTACTGTTGTTGCGATTATTCGCTTTTTTCATAATAGAAAAATCTCAAATTGGCAAGAAAATGTCTCCATAAAGGACTATCCACCGGATTATGATGTAGAATCTACTGAAAAAAGTCCAATTTATTCAAAGCTTTGGAATGACCCGCCAAATCCCTTTGAAACTGTCATAGTATTTAAGCCGGTCGGGACGGTAATATCCAAACTAAAAGTGATAGAGCTTGATATAAATGAAAAACCCGTAAAAACAATTGAGATATTCAAAAATATTACTCCAGTTGATTCAATATGTTTCCGTATTGAGCGGGCAGAAAATATAAGTTCATACAAGATAAGATGGTATTCGGAATTTGGAGAATACAGCGAACACTATTTTACTACAAATAGAAGAAATGGAAATAGCACTGTGGAGGGATCTTGCTACAAGGCAACTTTTCTCTCGACAATCCGTCGCATTTTTGGATTTAGATAAGAAAAAAGTGTATTTACGCTTGCAACCAAATCGAAAAAACAATTGGAAATCCAACGGCGATTGGATACACTGGAAAAGCTGAAAAGCGTTTATGCTAGAGTATTTTGAAGGTGGTATATAATTTGGACATGGTTCCTGATCGTGATTTTTTCGAGGAAGAATCTTCAGATATTCGATCCATTACAGAAGTAGACTTAAATGATCCCAACTTTATTAAAGTTGCAGAAAATTTGGGGAGAATGGGAATTATCTTTCCTCATCATATAAAAGTAGAAGATTTATGTAATACTTTATATTTTTATTACATTATGACAAACGATGATGGGCTTTTTAGAAAATGTCAGGAAGTAGACTTAGATTTATCAAAGGATGAATTTTTTGAATTAGCTAAAAAATACTTATTTCTAAACCTTTATGAAGATTTCAATCAAAGATACTATAAAGAAACAAGAGACAGAATAGAAACATTTTTAAATAATCATTATGCCCCCATGGGGTGCTTTTTCTCTCAATGTTGTAATGCCCTTGAGAATGAGCTGCTTTATCCGTGTATATGCGGACTGACGACTATTTTGGAAGGGATTCTTGGAAAATACACAGGATTAAGCAAAACGAGTATGCATGTTCTCTTTGAAAAAATAAAATCACAGCTTAATGACGGTGCGAGTTACATAATTGCAATAAATATTCAAAGCTTCATAGATGCAATAACCTCAAAATCAGACTTTTCAAATCAAAATGAACCCGTCCAACTTAACAGGCATTGGCTTCTTCACGGTAGAAGTAATCGAGATATAACAAAATTGGATTGCATAAGTATCATTTGCGCTGTTGATGCAATAATTGAAATTATACAAAGTATATCTGGTGATACCCCATGACTAATTTTTCTTTCCTCCAAAAAGAAAAGGATTTTACCCCCTTCTCCGCCCCCGCCATCGCCGCCGAGCAGATCCTCCACATCGACCCCGCCGCGTGCATCTTAAACTGCCGGCGTTCCTTAGAGTCCGCCGTCAAGTGGATGTACTCGGTGGACTGCGCGCTGAAGGTAGGTGGGGACGAGCGATTGGCGGCGCTGATGGACTGCGAGGATTTTCGGGACATCGTGGGGCCGGACATCTGGCGGAGAATGGACCTTGTGCGCAAGCTGGGCAATCAGGCGGCGCACTCCGGGCGGAAGTTGACGGAGGAGCAGGCCGTCGCATGTCTTGAAAACCTCTACATATTCCTGGACTTTGTGGCCTACTGCTACGGGGAGAACTATGAGGAGGGGCACTTTGACCGGAATCTTATTGATGTCACCGAAGAAGCTCCCACGCCGGAGCCTTCCACAGATGCTGAACTTGCAAAGCTCATAGAGGAGAACCGGGCGCTGCGGGAGGAGCTGACCCGCCGAAGGGAGAATCAGCAATCAACTTACAGCCCCAAACCGCCGGAACCCAGTGAATATGAGACGCGGAAGATTTACATAGACACCATGCTCATGGATGTGGGCTGGACCGAGGGGCGGGACTGGCTTAACGAGGTAAAGCTGCCCGGTATGCCCAACAAGTCCGAGGTGGGCTACGCCGACTATGTACTTTACGACGACGCCCTCCGGCCTCTGGCGGTGATCGAGGCGAAAAGGACCTGTGTGGACGTGGTGAAGGGCCGCCAGCAGGCAAAGCTCTACGCGGATATTCTGGAAAAGCAGTGCGGCCGCCGCCCCGTCATCTTCCTGACCAACGGCTTTGAGACGCGCATCGACGATGGGCAGTACCCGGAGCGCCGGGTCGCCGCTATATGGTCCAAACGGGATCTGGAGAAGCTTTTTAATCTGCGCTCCATGCGCCTGAGCCTGAAAAACGCCCAAATCGACCATATGATCGCCGGGCGGTACTATCAGGAGGCGGCCATCCGGGCGGTGTGCGATACATTAGAGGTTAAAAACCGCCGGAAAGCCCTCCTGGTCATGGCCACCGGCTCCGGAAAAACCAGGACGGTCATCGCGCTGTGCAAGGTGCTTTTGGAGCACGGCTGGGTGCGGAACATCCTCTTCCTGGCAGACAGGAACGCACTTGTTACCCAGGCAAAAAGGGCGTTTGTGAACCTTATGCCCGATCTGTCGTTGACGAATCTGTGTGAAGAGAAGGATAACTATACCGCCCACTGCGTCTTCTCCACCTATCAGACCATGATGAACTGCATCGACGAGGCCCGGGACGAGGAGGGGAAGCTCTTTACCTGCGGGCATTTTGACCTTGTCATCTGTGACGAGGCCCACCGGTCGATTTACAATAAATACAGGGATATTTTCACCTATTTTGACGCTCCGCTCGTCGGACTCACGGCCACGCCTAAGGATGAAATCGAGAAGAATACCTATGAGATCTTCGAGCTCCCCGCCGGCACGCCTACATACGGCTACGAGCTGGCCCAGGCGGTGCGGGATGGGTATCTGGTGGACTTCCTGTCTGTGGAGACGAAGCTGAAATTTATTGAGGAGGGCATCGTTTACGACGAGCTTTCCGAGGAGGACAAAGCCGCCTATGAGGACACCTTCAGCCAAGACGGTGACATGCCTGACCGCATCGGCTCCGCAGCTCTGAACGAGTGGGTCTTCAACGAGGACACCATCCGCCAGGTTTTGCACGTTCTTATGACCGAGGGCCTGCGGGTGGATTACGGGCAGAAGATTGGAAAAACCATCATTTTCGCCAAGAACCACAACCACGCGGAAAGGATACTGGATGTCTTCGGGAAGGAATATCCGCACATGACAGGTCAGGCCAAGGTCATCGATAACCACATAAACTACGCGCAGAGCCTTATCGACGAGTTCTCTGATCCGAAAAAGCCGCTTCAAATCGCCATATCGGTGGACATGCTGGACACCGGCATCGACGTGCCGGAGGTGCTGAACCTGGTGTTTTTCAAGAAGGTCCTGAGTCGGGCGAAATTCTGGCAGATGATCGGCAGAGGCACGCGCCTGTGTCCGGGGCTCCTGGACGGCGTGGACAAGAGCAAATTCTACATCTTTGATTTCTGCGGGAATTTTGAGTTTTTCCGCATGTATAAAGGAAAGCCCTCGGCCAATCAGATGGCGGTGCAGGGCGCGATTTTCAATTTGAAAGCTCAAATTGTCTCCAAACTCCAGGATCTGGCCTATCAGACGCCGGAGCTGATAGAGTTCCGCAAATTGCTGGTTGACGACATGGTGCGCAAGACGAGGGAACTCAATCGGGAAAATTTCGCCGTGAAGCAGCACCTGAAATATGTGGAACGGTATTCCGAGCCTGAGAGCTATACCACAGTGACCTATGAGGACACATTGATCATAGCCGGGGAGCTGTCACCGCTCATAGTGCCTGACCGGGACGACCCAAAGGCCATGCGTTTTGATGCCCTGATGTACGGCATTGAGCTTGCGTATCTTGCCGGAAAAAAATATACCCGCGCGAGGAACGACCTTTTGCGAAAGGTGGAGGCGATCGCCGGCGTGGCGAACATCCCGGCCATTATGGCGCAGAGCGAGCTTATTGATAAGCTTCTGCATACAAGCTATCTGGACAATGCCGGCATCAACGAGTTTGAGGAAATCCGCGAGAGACTGCGGGATCTGATCCGTTACATTCCTGCGGACCTTGTGCGGTACATCACAAATTTTGACGATGAGATCCTGTCGGTCGATTGGAAGGAAGCGGAGCTGGACAGCGACGACCTGGCGGGCTACAGGGCGCGGGCGGAGTTCTATGTCCGGGAGCATCAAAACGAGGCCGTTATCGCCAAGCTCCGGGGAAATGTCCCGCTGAAAAGGGCGGACATCGACGAGCTGGAGTCTATCCTCTGGAGCCAGGTTGGGACGCGGGAGGAATACGAGGCCGTCTATGGGGCCAAGCCCCTGGGTGACTTCGTCCGGGAGCTCACGGGCCTTGACATGAACGCCGCAAAGGAGGCGTTCGCTGCTTACCTTAACGACACAAGGCTGGACGCCCGGCAGATCTATTTTGTCAATCAGATCGTTGAGTACATCGTTCATAACGGCGTTCTCCGGGACTACACCGTTTTCCAGGCGCCGCCCTTCACAGATCGCGGCAGCATTGTAGAGGTCTTCACCGATATGACCGTTTGGCTGGGAATAAAGTCAGTCATTGACCAGATAAACGCCAACGCCGCGGCATAACCAGTGCCCAATAGCCACATCCCGCTCACAAAAACCGGCAGCCGGCAAGCGGATTGCCTGCAATCGAATACATTTCTGCATTGACCGGCGCTCCTCCTAACATGCGGTAACCGCGTGATTGCCTTGCAAACCCTTTATGATACGGATAAACCGCCCATGAGCATCTCAGCCATCAACCTTGCACCCAACGTGAGGGCTTCACGGAAACGCTTTTCCTGAATGATACCGGCAGCTCAAGCCGGTCATCCTGAATAGTATGAGCAGGGCATTCTCCTGCTCGTTCAGGCTTCCTTCAAGCTTGTCCTCGTTTTCGTGAAGCCGCCTCAGTATATCCTTTGCCTCCGGGGGCGACTCGCCCATTTGTTCGACAGGGCGGATGTTACCGTAGTAGAGTTCACTTATGATGTTTTCCGTTTCCATTCCTCCCTTTGGCAACACACAATACCGCAGAGAGGCGGAAAGGTCGAGAGAAATAGGGAGAATCTCTTCGCGTCCCATAAATGCGCATCGCCCCACGGAACGGAAGGTCAGAGATAATAATGCATAATTCCTCACAGATACAAAAAACTGAAAAGACGTAGTCAGAATCCCAACTACATCTTTTCAGCCTGCCATACCGCCTTGCCCCATGGTTCGCTTTGTTTCCTTATCACATGGGACAGCCCGGTGTCTTCTTTTAAATATGATTACAGGCGGCGTTTCCACGGGGGGTTATTCTTGGACATCAGTATGTTCCTGGACATTAGTACCGGCCCAGCGGTGGAGGAAGGTGACCAGCTCGCCGTTGGTGACGTTGCTGTAGGGGGAGAAGGTGGTTGACGTGGTGCCGCGGGTGATGTCTTTTGCCGAGGCCCAGAGGACGGCGTCGGTGTAGAACTGGCCGGCGGGCACGTCCTGGAAGGGGTTCGGCGCGTCGGCGGCGGGGAGATCGGAGGCCCGGTGGAGGAAGGTGACCAGCTGTCCTCGTGTGACGGACTCCTCCGGGGAGAAGAGGTCGGTACTGCCGTTGCCGCGTGTGATGCCCTTTTCATAGGCCCAGACCACCGCCTCCCGGTAGGGGGCGCCGGCGGGCACGTCGGTGAAGGGGATCACGCCGGCGGAGGGGGCCGGCGAGCCGGCGGCCTTCCACAGATACTCCACCACCTGGGCACGGGTGGAGGGGGCAGAGGGGGCGAAGAAGCCGGAGCCGGTCTCCACCAGATCCTGCTCCAGGGCCCAGAGGACGGCGTCGTAATAGAATTCGCCGGCCTTGATGTCGTAGAAGGGGGGCGGCGTGGGCAGATCGAAGGCGAGCCTCACGTAGCCGTATTTTCCGGCGTCGTCTTTCACCGCCATCAGGGGGGAGACGCCGCTGACGGCTCCGCCGGAGAGATAGACCTCCGGGGCCGCCAGCCCCTGGCCGCTGAGGGCCGGGAGAACGCCGCCCACGGGGACGGCCTGGACGAACCAGACGTGGCCGGCGGCGTCCGCGGCCAGGGCCACGCCGTCGGTCATATGGCTGCCGGTGACCTTCCCCACGGCGCCGCCGGGGAGGCTCACGTCATAGCGGACGTTGTTGACGCCCAGGTAGAAGAAGGCCCCGTCCTTTTCCGCGGCGGCAAGCCCGTCGGAAAAGACGGTCAGGGCGTCGTAGTCAAAGGGGATCACCGTGGAGCCGGCGCGGTTCACGGCCCCGAAGCGGCCTTGGGCGTTCTTCACCACCCACAGGTCGTTGGAGAAGAAAACGCCCTGGGAGAGACAGCGAAAATCGGTGTACTGCGGCTCGATGACCCACCGCCCGGCGGTGTCCAGCATACCGTAGAGCTCCCGGACGGAGCCGTCGGGGGCCGTGTCCGACCGCCCCGCGCACAGAAGTCCGTCCACCGGCGGGTAGAGCACGTTGACGTGCCCGGCGTCGGAGCCGAACAGGGCATTGTCCGAGGAGAGGGCGGCGTAATTGCGGGTCAGGGCGCCCTCCAGATCCATCTGGAAGTAGAGGCCGGGGGCGCCGGGGATGTCGCTGTAAAGCTCCATCATCACCTGCCCGTCCACGCACAGGGGGGACAGGGACACCCATTGGACGGCGGAGGAGAGCCACCAGAAATTGAGCCCGGACGCGGTTTCCGCCAGCGCCCAGAGGGCGTCTTCCCGGGGCCGGATCTCCACGCCCTGGGCGGAAAAGACGCGCCCGCGCACCACGATGGCGCCGTCGTTGAAGCGGCAGGCGGCATAGTCGCCGGGGACAAACCCGGCCGCCCGCTCAAACACGGGATATTCGTGGCCGGCGGCGTCTCGGTACTCCAGACGCGCGGCCTCGCCCGTATCCCGCAGAAGGTAAAATACCAGCATGTCCTCCGCCTCCGCGCCGGGGGCGGCGTAGGGGTCGGGAAGGCGCTCCACCCGTCCCGCCAGGGCGCAGCCGTCGGAGAAGGGGCCGGCGTAGTCGTAGTCGAAGGGGACGACCGTCTTGCCCTTCTCGTCGATGTAGCCCCACTTGCCGTCCAGCTTCACGGCGGCCAGACCGCCGGAGAAGGGGGCCGCGCCGTCAAACCGGGCCTCAATGGCCGTCTCGGCGGCGACGCCTCCGCTGTAGGACGCCCCGGCCGCGGGCACGGACGACGCCGCCAGCAGGAGGGCCGCCAGGAGGAGAGGTAAGATCCTTCGTTTCATGGGAAAACCTCCTTGAGGGAGAATTCCCGTATATTTTACCCTTTTAAAGCGCGTTTGGCAAGGGGGTTGCGAAAAAAGGTGAAAAATGTCTCCCGCCACCGGGGCGAAGATCTGAAGGACGTCACGGTTTTCCTTGCAAAATGGGGAGGGATGGGGTACAATAGAGTGGAAGAAAAACCCCGAGCTTCGGGATAAAAGCGAGGTATATCACATGAATAAGCAGGGCATCGGCACAAAATGCGTCCAGGCGGGCTACACGCCGGGGAACGGCGAGCCCCGGCAGATCCCCATCATCCAGTCCACCACCTTCAAGTACGACACCAGCGAGCACATGGGCAAGCTCTTTGATCTGGAGGAGTCCGGCTATTTCTACACCCGCCTCCAGAACCCCACCAACGACATGGTGGCGGCGAAGATCGCCGCGCTGGAGGGCGGCACGGCGGCCATGCTCACCTCCTCCGGTCAGGCGGCCAATTTCTACGCCGTCTTCAACATCGCCACCTGCGGCGACCACGTGGTAGCCAGCTCCACCATCTACGGCGGCACCTACAACCTCTTCCACGTGACCATGCGGAAGATGGGCGTGGACTTCACCTTTGTCTCCCCGGACTGCACCCCGGAGGAGCTGGACGCCGCCTTCCGGCCCAACACCAAAGCCGTGTTCGGCGAGACTATCGCCAACCCCGCCCTGACGGTGCTGGACATCGAGAAATTCGCCCGGGCCGCCCACGCCCACGGCGTCCCCCTCATCGTGGACAACACCTTCGCCACGCCCGTCAATTGCCGGCCCTTTGAATGGGGCGCGGACATCGTCACCCACTCCACCACCAAATACATGGACGGCCACGGCGCCGGCGTGGGCGGGGCCATTGTGGACTCCGGCAAATTTGACTGGATGGCCCACGCGGACAAGTTCCCCGGCCTCACTACCCCCGACGACAGCTACCACGGCGTCACCTACGCGGAGAAATTCGGCCTGGGCGGGGCCTTCATCACCAAGTGCACCGCCCAGCTCATGCGGGATTTCGGCTCCATCCAGTCCCCCCAGAACGCCTTCATCCTGAATCTGGGCCTGGAGAGCCTGCATGTCAGGATGCCCCGGCACTGTGAAAACGGCCTGGCCGTGGCGCAATTCCTGAAGGGCCACCCCAAGATCAGCTTCGTCATTTACCCCGGCCTGGAGGGGGACAAGTACCACGCTATGGCGGAAAAATACATGCCGAACGGCACCTGCGGCGTGGTCAGCTTTGGCTTTAAGGGCGGCAGGAGCGCCGCCGAGGCGTTCATGAAGCACCTGCGGCTGGGCGCCATTGAAACCCACGTGGCCGACGCTCGCACCTGCTGCCTCCATCCGGCCAGCGCCACCCACCGGCAGATGAACGACGACGAGCTGGCGGCCGCCGGCATCACCCCCGACCTTGTGCGTATGTCCTGCGGCCTGGAGGATTCCGCCGACCTTATCGCCGACATCGCCCAGGCGCTGGAGAAGATTTGATCGGAACAAACAAATAGGCAAATGCCCCGGCGGGATGACCCGCCGGGGCATTTTTTAGTTTTTACCTTGTTTTGAAAACTTCGGCATGAGCTTCAGATACCACCGCTCGGCCTGGCGCGTAAGGGCGTAGCGCAGGGGGGAGGCGGTCAGGCACAGTTCCCCGGCCAGGTGCACCAGCTCCCCGCCAAACTGGCGCTTGAAGCGGTAGAGGCCGCAGCTGTCGTCCTCCCGCTCCAGAAAGCCCCGCAGATCGTAGAGCTCGTCCCCCCGGGCCAGGGCGCGCCGGATGGCCTCCCAGTGGAGCAGGGGACAGGGCATGTCCTCCCGGTGCCGGTCGGCGCTGACCCCGTAGAGGTACCAGGTCCGCCCGCCGTAATGGACGAAAAGCCCCGCCGCCGCGATCTCCCCGTCCACCTTGGCCTGGAGCAGGGACACGCGTTCCGGCCCCAGAACGTCCCAGATCCGGGTGAAATACGCCGCCGGCCTGGGCTGAAAGCCGTCCCGCCGCGCCGTGACGGCCATGAGCCGGGAGAAGCCGGCCAGATCCCCCCGGCCCCCCTCCTCGATCACCACACCCCGGCGCTGGGCCAGACGGATGTTGTAGCGGAGCTTTTTATGGAAGCCGGCCAGCAGCTCCTCCTCCGTCTTCCCCCTGAGATCCAGGCGGAACAGGGAGCGGGGCTGGACGGTGTCGTGTACGTCCCGGCAGGGGCGGCGATGCCAGCCCAGAGCGTCAAAGAGAAACAGCGCGGCCTTGTCCTCCTCCGGGATGTCCGGCTCGGCGTGGAGGCCGGCGGCCCGGTATTTGCCCACGATCTCCCTGGCCCCGGCGGTCAGCTGGGCCAGGGTGTCCCGGTCGAGCTTTTCGCAGACCGGCCCCCGAGGACAGTAGACGATGTTCCCGAAAAGGGGCACCCGCCGAATAAGTAAGCTCATGATGCCGGTGACGCGGCCGTCCGGGCCCTCTGCCAGAACCGTCTCGTTTTTCCACTCCCCCTTGACCTGGGCCCACAGGGGCGACTGCATAAAGGGCGCCCCCCGCAGACCCTCCAAAAAAGCCTCCGCCCGGGCAAGATCCCCGGTCCCCTCCGCGATCTTCAATCCGCTTCTCCCCTTTCTTCGGACTTAATAGTACCGCGCGCGGGAATAGAAACGGACAGGAAAATGTATCAAAACGGATAAATTTGGGGCTTTTTCAAGCAAACGGCGATAGAGAGGCCGCCCCTCTTGGCGGCCCGCCGAGGTTCCGCCGGAACATACCCTCATAGGGCTTCCTTCCGCTTCTCTATATTGCGGCCCAGTATGAGGAATATTCCTCATACTGGCTAAACTCATTCTATGAGATAATATAGTCAAGAGGGAACTGGCATGATCAGCTTTGAACCACTGAGAGAACTCCTGGCCGCGCGCGGGATCAGCACCTATTATCTGCGCAACAAGTGCGGGCGGTATAACCTGGACAGCAAAACCATACAGCGGTTCATGCGCGACGAATCGGTTTCCACCTATACGCTGAACGCGCTGTGCCATATTTTGAAGTGCGATACATCCGACATCATAACGTTTATCCCGGACGATGAAAACGGCCCGGAGGACTGACAGCCTGATATCTGGCGCAGTCCTCCGGGCTTTGACAACATGATCGAGTGAAAAAAACGGCCCCGCCGCAACGGCGGAGCATCGTATTCCCGGTGCGTTTCGCTTAACGCGCCGGGAATTCACAACCGGGTAATCGTAGGGGCCGGAGACCCGCTCGGCCCACAATTCAAATATGCGGCGAAGCCGCAACCTTTTTGGGGCGGGTAATGCGGAAATTCGAAGAAACGGGCCGCCAAGAGTGTCCCGTGCGATAGGGAAACAATGCGAACCATGGGGCGAGGCGGTACGGCAGCGGGATCATATCGGGATCACTCATACGGATATGACAAGTCAAAAGAGGGCCGCCGGCGATGGCCGGCAGCCCTCTTTTCAGTTTGGCGTAAGCTTCAGTCGAAGATGGACCCCATTCTGGCCACATACAGCTCGTCGATGGAAACTGTTCCGGTGGCAAAAAGGTCAATGCCGTGGGAATCCGGCTCGTCGGTATAGGCGCGGATGCTGATGGACTTGTAGTCGTTGAAGAAGCCCTCCACCAGAGAGCGGTCGATGTAGATCTCCATGGTGAGCTTGCCGTCCTTTACGGGCAGCTCGCCGGAGACGGAGGCGGCCTTACAGCCCTCGCCCTTGTTCTCCGTATGGCCGGAGATCGTCTGTCCGGCCACATCATAGGTGTACGTGGTGGCGTCCCATTTGCCGCCCTGCTTCATGTTGATGCCGAATTCGGAGGCGGCGGACACATCGGCGGTGAGGCGGATATAGAGCATATCCTCGTCCACCTCCGCCAGGGCCTTGTTGGCGTCCTCAAGGCTCACGTTTTTGAGATCCACCAGCGTCTCCTCCTCCAGCTCGTGAAGCGCGTCCGTAGGACTCATCATCACATCGGAGCCGTCGTCAGAAAGCCAGATCTTCCGCGCCAAGCCCACGGTATGGGCCCAGCCGGAGGCTCCCTGCTCCGCCGCGCCGCGCTGATCCTGCATGATGGAGAACATATAGACATCCCCGCTCACCGGATCGACAAGGCAGGACGGGCCGGTGAACACGTTGGCGCCGTAATCCAGCAGGTGCGGCGGCCCCTGGAAGCTCTCATCAGGGGTAAATTTGCCGGTCTCCAGGTCGAAATCGCCCAGCCAGTAGTAAACCTTGTTGTCCGCCGAGGAGGCCGGAGCGGGAGAGACGGAGAAGAAATACTTGGTGACGGTACCCGCCTCGTTGGTGAGGGGCAGCAAAATCGGCAGCTCCCAGCTGGTGCCATAGAGGGAGGACTGGTTCTCCATCTCGTAGACGGGCCCTTTATAGACCCAGTTCTGTTCCACGGTGCCGTCGTCTTTAAGCTCCAGGGTGTCGGAGGTGTACAGCAGCGCCGTGCCGCCGTTGGTGGCGGCGGAGCCGGAGCAGATGAGCATACACCAGATATCCCCCTCCTTCCAAATGGAGGGATCCCGGAACTCGCCGGCCCGGCCCTGGCCCTGCTGCTGGACGACCGCCAGCTCATCACAGACGACCCACTCGGTGAGCTCGGGGTCGCTGAGGTCGGCGGGGTAGGCCACGCCGATGTTCTGGTTGGAGATAAGGCCCGGCGTGTCCCGGAAAGCGTCGTTTCCGGCGGTGAAGAACAGGAGCGGGACGCCGTTTTTGTCCAGCGCTGCCCCGCCGGACCATACGCCGTCAGGGACGACGGAACCCTCCGTGGGGGTGATGGCCTCGCGGATAGGCTTCCAGTTGACCATGTCGGTGGAGACATAGTGGCCCCAGCAGATGTTGCGCCAGTAGGAGCCGGTCATGTTGGCCTGGTAGAAGAGGTGGTAGACGCCGTTATAATACACCGGCGCGTGGGGCTCGTTCATCCAGAACTGATAGGGCCCGCCGTGGAACTGGGGCCGGGTGTAGTCGCCGGTGAGGATATTCTGGAGCCAGATATCGTCAAAGGCGATCTCCGGGATCTTGACGCTTTCGTAATATTCCTTGATCTCATCGGCGGAGAGGGCGGTAGACCAGAGCTTCACCTCGTCGAGATACCCGCTGGCGGAGTTGACACTGCCGGCCGCCAGATTTTCCGACGGGTTCTGGTTGCGGCCCACGTTGAGGCCCTTGGTGGAGGCGCCCACGATGTCGCCGCCGGAGAAGCCGGAGCCCACCAGCTCCCCGTTCAGATAGAGGCACATCTGCCCCTCGTCCTCGTCGTAGGTGGCGGTGACCAGGTTCCAGGCGTATTTCTGCAGCCTCGCCTCCCCGGACCAGACGGACAGCCACTCGTAGCCGGTGCCCACCTGGAAGCTGACGCGCCCGAAGCGCTCATAGCCTAAAATGAACCCTTTTTTGGCGTCCTTGTCGAACTGGCAGACGATGCCCGTCAAAGAGTCGGTGCCGTTGTCGGCGGCGTGGGGATCGTCCCACTCGAACATCCTGGGGGCGATCCACGCCTGGACGGTGAGGGACGGCCCCTCCACGGTCACGTCATTGCGCTTGTAGCCCACATAGGTGCTGGTGCCGTCAAGAAGTATGCACCCGCCGCTGACGCCCTCCTTCCGCCACTGGGGCTCCTGATCGTCCATGTAGGTGGCGTGGGAGAACACGTAATTGAGATCGGTATCCGGGAGCTTCCCGGCGGAGTCCTTCACCGTGGCGCCGGAGCCCTCGTCAAAGCTCAGATGCAGGTAAAGCTCCTTGTCATGCCCGCCGCCTCCACAGGAGGCAAGGGCAAGCGTCAGGCAGAGCGCCAGAAAAATCAGGTAAAAGCTTTTCTTCACAATAAAACTCCTTCCTGTGGAAGCGTTTTGCAGTCGGCCCGTGAGCATTTTTACTCACGGGCCGGCAAATAAGGGGAGGAATGAAAAAGAGGAAATCTTATTTGAGATTGACCGCCAGCTGCCAGGGGATCTGGATCTCAGCGGCTGTCTCCTCGGCGGTGTGGCCGTCCATCACGGTATCGGCCATGCCGGCGTAATCGGGGGCCGTCTCGTAATAGGTCACCACCTCGTCGAAGAAGGCGTGGGCCCAGCCGCCGTCGATGACCTCGTCGCTGAGGACGATGTAGAGCTCCTCGCCCACATACGAACTCAGATCCATCACATAGGTGGCCATGTCGGCCCAGGAGCCGCCCTGCCCGATGTGGGGGAAGTTAGCGTCGGAGAAGCGGGCCTGCTTATAATACCCGATCTCGGTGCCGTCGGCCTTGTAGACGTGTACCGCCGCGGCGGCGCCGCCCATGCGGACGGAGATGAAGCCGGAGCCGGCCAGGGTGAAGTTGGTGGAGCGCACGGACCAGCCCTCAGGCTCGGCGATGCCGTTGTTCCAGCCGTCCAGATGCCAGGAGCCTGCCTGGTTGTAGGGCAGCTCCTCGGCCCACCACTTGTCGGCGGAGATAACGCCGGCGGGCTGGCCCTCCACCACGCTCCAGGTGTCGGGGGCCACCACCGTCCAGCCGGCCAGGTTGCCGGACTCAAAGCCGCCGTTGGCCACGCTGTTGTGGTCGGCCATGGCGATGACGGTGAAGGCGGATTCGGCGGTCTTGCCCTCGTAGGAGGCGGCGTAGGTGACGGTGTAGGCGCCGGGGGCGGTCATATCCACCGCGTCAAAGCCGGAGGTGATCTCGGAGCCGTCGGGGCCGGTGACCTTGGAGACGGCGATATCGGTGACGGCGTCGCTGCCGAAGGAGGCGGCGGCGTCGGAGAGATATCCGGTCACGTCCACCGCGCCGCAGTCCACCACCTGGTTCTTGGCGTAGGCAGTGAAGGTCAGGGACTTGAGGGGCACGGGGTAGGGGTAGTTGCTGTAATAGTTGCGCAGGGTGGTCAGGTCGTCGTAGGAGGCGGAGGTGTACGTCTCGTTCTGGATCTTCTCCAGCTGCTCCACCTCCAGCTCGGCCACCTCATCGGCGGTGAGGGAGACCCGGAAGTCGTCCACGCAGATGAAGGCGAAGCCGCCGTTGGAGCCGTCGTTGGCGTCCACCACCTTCAGATACACCACCCGGCCGATGTATTCGCTGGCGTCCATATACATACGCAGGAGCGTCAGGGCCAGGGCGGGGTCGGAGAAGTAGGTGTTCTCCACCTTGATAAGCTCCTCGCCGGTGTTTCCGTCGCACAGGGCCACATAGGAGCCGCCGTTGCCGCAGCCCATCATGAAGGTGATGTATCCGTCGCCGCCCAGAGTGAATTTCTGGGAGCGGATAGCGCCTACGTTGGCCTCGGGGATGGCGCCGTTGTTGTTGCCGTCCAGGTAATAGGAGCCGTCGCCGTACACGGAGCGGTCGGTCCAGTAATACTGGCTGGTGGGCACCACGCCCGCCGCATTGAGGGCGGTCCCCTCAAGGATCTTCCAGCCGGTGAGGTCGCCTGTCTCGAAGCCGCCGTTCTCAATGGTCGTGGCTGTCTCGTCCTCCTCAAAGGGCTTCTCGCCGTAAGTCTCGATCTGGGTCTTGTATTCGGCCTCGGCGGCGGCCGCCTCGGCGTCGTCCTTGCAGACCTTGAAGCCGTCCACGTTCAGGTAGGCGAAGTCACTGCCGTCGTCGTTGTCGGTGAGCTTTATGTAGATGTTCTTGCCGATGTACGCGGAGAGGTCGACCACCTTTGTCAGCAGGTGGTCGGTGATGAAGATGCCGTCGCAGTCGGTGTTGCCCACCTTGGCCAGCACCTTGTCGGAGCCGGATTCAATGAACTCCACGTAGCACTTCTCCGGGTCTTTGCCGGCGCCGATCTTAAAGGTGATGAAGCCGTTGCCGCCCAGCTTGAAAACATCTGAGGTCAGCGTCCCCTTCATCACCGGGTTGCCGCCCTTGGAGCCGGCAAAATAGTACTCGCCGGACTTCTCCATGGGAGCGCCGTTCACCTTTTCATCACTGATAACGCCCCGGAAGTTGAAGGCCGCGTCGTCGCGGGTCCAGCCCACCCACTTGCCGGAGGAGACGTCCTCGAAATCGCCGTTGACGATGTCCTCCGCCGCGCCGCCGGCCTTTTCGCCGCAGGCGGCCAGCGCCAGGACCATGGTCAGCGCCAAGGCAAGAGCCAGGAGCTTTTGAAGTTTGTTTTTCATGTCAGTCCCTCTTGATCTAAGATTTCAGTCGGGTTTGGCGGACCCGGCCGGCAGGGGAAATGTCCATAAAATAACGTTTCACATCCAAGAACGTTTTGATTATAATTCAGTCAAGCAATTTTGTCAATAAACTTTTTAAATTTCTGCGAAATCCCTAAAACAGAACGGCATGATTTGTGCAAAACGCACTAAATCATGCCGTGAAACGAAATCAAATCATTTGCCTATCCCTCAGACATCCAGCTCCGCAGCGGTGGGCATGGCGGGGATGGCCCCGTGGCGGGAGGCGGTGAGGGAGGCGGCAAGATTGGAAAAGGCCACGATCCGCCCAAGCTCCGCCTCCGTCAGCGCGTCCAGGGAGGGGAGCCGGGTGAGCCGGGAGAGGGCCGCGCCGAAGAAGGTATCGCCGGCGCCGTTGGTGTCCGCCACCGTGCATTTGACGCCGGGGACGGCCCCGGTGCGCCCGTCAAAGCGGTAAAAGGCCCCCTTGGCGCCCAGGGTCACCAGGATAAGCCGGATGCCGTATCCGGCCAGCTTCGCGCTGCCCGCCTCCGGGTCGTCCGTGCCGGTGAGCAGGGGAAGCTCCTCGTCGGAGACCTTCAGCACATCCACCAGGGGGAGGGGGGCCAGCATCTGCCGGACGGCGGTCTCCCGGTCGCTCCACAGGGAGGCGCGGTAGTTGGGGTCGTAGCTTATATACGCCCCCAGCTCTTTGGCGCGTCTTGCGGCGTGGAGGGTGGCGCTTCTGGCCGGCTCGGCGGTGAGGCTGACGCTGCCGAAGTGAAGGAACCGGGTGCTTTTCAGCCGCTCATCGCTGATCTCCTCCGCCCGCAGATTCACGTCGGCGCTGGGGTCCCGGTAGAAGCTGAAGCTCCGCTCCCCGGTCTTATCCACGCTGACCACGGCCAGGGTGGTGTGCTGGACGGGGTCGGTGACAAGGCCGGAGACGTCCACGCCATTTTCCAGGAGCGTGTTTTTCAGAAAATCCCCGAAGCTGTCCCGGCCCACCTTGCCGATGAAGGCGGTCTTGGCCCCCAGCCGGGAGGCGGCCACCGCCAGATTGGCCGGCGCGCCGCCGGGGTTGGCGTCGAACCGGGGGATGCCCCGTTCGTCCACGCCGCTCTGCGTAAGGTCGATGAGGATCTCTCCCACCGCTAAAATATCAGTCATGGTCATCCGCTCCTTTTCCGTTTTCCGGCGCGGGGCCGGCGTTTTTGGCGCTGATCTGCGCCTCGATCTGAAAGGCCCCGTCCAGGGCGTCATATTTCAGGCAGACCGTCACAAAAAGTATGTACCACACCCCCAAAAACGGCGCCAGAAAGGCCGTCCAGGGCATAAAGAGGAAGGTCACGGCCCACCAGGCCGTCTGCAAGACCGCGCCGCCCAGCACCCGCCAGGGGTTTTGCAGGATAAAGAGGGCGCAGTTTTTCAGCCTCACCGCCGGCCTCTGCTCAAACAGCACCACCTGGGGCCAGAGCAGGTCGAAGACCATGGTGAACACCACCACGGCCACGGCAAAAACCGCCACGTTCAGGGCCGTGATCCTGCCGGTGCGCCACATGACAAAGCCGGAGAAGATCACAAGGCCCACAAAAAGCCCCTCCACCGCCCCCGGCAGGAGGGCGGCGCGGAAATTCTGCCGCAGGGATTTTTTAAAGGCCGCGCCCACGGCCATCAGATCGTCCCGGGCCCGCCGCAGGAGAAAATCGTACATAACGGCGATGCCCTGGCCCGCTATGGCCCCGCCGATCAGCGAGACGGGGATCAGCACCAGGGAGCTCTCCGTCAGTACCGCGTACAGGACGCCCAAGCCGTAGGGGATAAAGGTTGCCAAGGCGATAAAATCCGTGAGGATATACGCTTTCCAGTCCCGCTCCAAAAGCTGGCGGTACCGGGCAAAGCCGTGCCGCCGCCCCTCGGGCCGGCGCTCGTCGTCCATGGGGAAGAAAAGGCCCATCTATTCCGCCTCCCTGTGATCCAGGTTAAAATGGAGCCCGGAGAGAAAGCCGTCCAGGACGGCGGCGGGCTCCCCCGCGAAGGCCTCCCGGCACAGCACCTCCACCGAGACGCCAAAGCGCCCGTGGACCGCGAAGGCCGCCGCGCCGTGGGTATAGGGGTTCGTCTCCGAGGCCGTCAGCAGGGGGAGAAGGTCAAAGTCCACCCCGGCGCGGCTGACGTGGGTCTCGCCGCCGCAGCCGTAGCTGGCCCGCTCACGGCTTTTCCATACCTCCACCTCCGCCGCGGCCTTGGCCTCGCTCTTGAATTCCTGCACTAAGAGATAGATCTGGGCGTCGTAGACCTCCGCCCGCTGGCCCTCCTCGTTCTCCCGAACCTCCATCTCCCCGGCGGTCCAGGTGGCGAACCACAGGCCGGAGGCGGACATGGCGTCCAGATTCTCCAGGGCCGTAAAGCCCTCCACAGGCTCCGATGCCGCCACATCGCCCACCGCCGTCCAGTCCTCCGCCCAGCCCAGGGCGGCCCTGTCCAGATCCTCCCGGCCGCCGCAGGCGGTGAGCACCAGGCAGAGCAGGAGGGCGAAGGGCAAATAACGTTTCAACTTCATGGTGAAGAAAGAGCCCCCTTCGTGATGGCGTTCCAAAGGCGCCGGTTGGCGTCCTGATGTTTGTCCTGCTTGGGATCGTAAAAGCCCCGGCGGCCGATATAAAGGCCCGACAGCAGCTCCTGGGAATCCCCGGAAACCTCCTGCCCCAGCATCACCTCCCTGTACGCGCCCAGGGGCAGGGCGGTAAGCGCCGGACAGTCTGCCCAGGGAATGGCCTTGTCCTCCCAGCCGTAGTCGTCCTCCTCGGGGAGCGTCCCGTCCGGGCCGGCCAGGATCTGATGCTGGACCTGGAGGGTCTGGGGGTCGTCGGTGAGGAAGAAGACGCTCTCCCCCCGGGTGAGGTCGGCCATCAGCGTCACCGCGGCCGCCGCGCCGTATTCCGGGTCAGCCTCCCCGCCGGAGACGTAGGAGCGCAGCTCCACGGTGGTCTGTCCGTCCCCGTTCACGTCCTCCCCCAGGGCCGCTAGCTCCCGCTGGAGGGCCGCCACGGTGTCCGCCGGCAGGGCGTTTTTGCCCACGTAGGCGAAGATATAGTCGGGCTTCACCCGCCCGATGCCCAGGGCGTTCCACACCATGGAGCCGGCCGCCCCCAGCACCACGGCCACAGCCAGGAGATAGAGGATGTGGTAATGGAGCCAGTTTTTGATTTTTGGCCAGCCCTCCAAGGGCGGGGGCGGCTCGTCGGGCTTCACGTCCCGGTATTTCCACTTAAGATATTCGCTGGCCATGGCTTAAGCCTTTGTGGTGCCGCCGTAGGCGTACATGACGGGCAGGCACACCAGGGACGGGGCCTTGGAAAGGCCCTTTTCCAGGATCATATCCACGCACGTCTCCGCGATTTCGGGAAGCGGCTGGACGATGGTGGAGCAGAAATAGTCCTGATCCCCAAAGTACTGGGTGCCGTCAAAGCCGATGATCTGCACGTCCTCCGGCACCCGCACCCCCATGGCCCGCAGAGAGCGCACCGTCTGGTAGGCCAGGGCGTCGGTGACGCAAAAGATGCCGTCAAAGTCCAGCTTCCCGCCCCGCAGATGCTCCCGCAGGAACTCCTCAAAGGCGGAATAGGGGGTAAAATCGTCCACCATTTTCAGGGTATACGGCACGTTCAGCGCCTCGCAGGCGGAGATAAAACCGTCCTTGCGCTTGTTGGGCTCGTTGGTCAGCTTGGAGCCGATGCGCATGAAGGCCAGGTTCCGGCAGCCGTTTTCAATGAGCTTCTCCGCCGCCAGCCGCCCGCCGCCGTAGTTGTCCGAGCTTACGCAGGGGATCTGGGCGCCGAAATACCGGTCGATGGACACCAGCGGGACGCTCTCGGAAACCTTAAGCTCCGGGTTGTAGCTGAGGCAGATGATGCCGTCCACCTTCTGCTGCTCTGCCAGGATCACGTATTCCTGCTCCTGGGCCGGGTCGTAGTCCGTGGCGAACAGGAGCATCCGGTGCTTGCGGGCGGACAGGGAGCGGTTCAGGCAGTTGACCAGCTTTGCGAAGAAGGGACTCACCAGATTGGGCACCAGCACCGCTACGGTGTAGGTCTTGTTGGTTTTCAGGCCCTTGGCGTAGGAGTTGACCCGGTAGTTGAGCTTGGCTACCGCCTCCTCCACGCGGATGCGGTAGCTCTCGCCCACGGGGATGCCGTTCATCACCTTGGACACGGTCCCCAGGGCTACGCCGGCCTCCCTGGCCACGTCCTTCATGGTGGGGGCGGAAGTAATTTCTGCCATACGTTCACCTCATTTTCGTGAAATGACTTTTTGATTTCATGAACAATCATACCACATGGAAAGGCGTTTGTAAAGAGGCTTGTGAAAATTTTGTGAAACGATTTTACCGCTCTGCTTTGTAAAAACGCACAATTTACCCGGTACGTTTTTGTATATCCCGCACAAATTGTGAAGTTTATTCAAAAAACGCTTGACGGTTCGGGCAAGAGCGTGGTATTCTTATGCTGTCCATGAAATATCGTTTCACGTCATTTTCCCGCCGGAACGGTCACGGGCTGGCGACCCGAACCGGAAAATCAGCGGGAAATCGGCAAACTCAGTTCAAGAAACCTTTCACAGCGTTATCCGAAACACTATATTAAAGGAGGGAACCTTAAGCGTGAGTAATCCAAACGCGGCGGCTAAACAGCTCAAGCCTCACGGAAAATCCCTTGGGCAAAGGATCGTGGAATCCTGGCAGCTCTACGTACTGCTGATTATACCGGTCATCATCACGGTCATTTACAAGTACATCCCCATGTACGGCATCCAGATCGCCTTCCGGGACTACAAGTCCAGCCGGGGCTTCTTCGGGAGCGAATGGGTGGGCTTTGAGTGGTTCGAGCGCTTCTTTACCGCCCCCAACTTCAAGCGGATGATCATCAACACCATCAAGCTCAGCATCTACGGGCTTCTCTGGAGCTTCCCGGTGCCCATCATCCTGTCCCTGGCCATCAACCAGCTGCGCTTCAAGCGCTTCAAGAGGGTGGTGCAGACCGTCCTCTACTCGCCCCACTTTATCTCCATCATGGTCGTCTGCGGTATGATCCGCATCTTCCTCTCCCCCTACGGCGGCCTTATCAACCTGCTGATCGGCAAGCAGATCGACTTTATGACGGTGCCCAGCGCCTTCCGCACCATCTACATAGCCTCCGGCATCTGGCAGGACGCCGGATGGGGCACTATCATTTACCTGGCCACCCTCTCCGCCGTTGACCCGGGCCTTTACGAAGCGGCGAAGATCGACGGCGCCTCCATGTTCCAGCGCATTTTGAACATCGACATCCCCGAGCTCATCCCCCAGATCGTCCTCCAGCTCATCATGGCCGCCGGCGGCATCATGAGCGTGGGCTTTGAGAAGGTCTTCCTGCTCCAGACCCAGCTCAACAAGGCCACCTCCGACGTCATCGCGGTCTATGTGTACGAACAGGGTATCGTCGATCACGCCTACAGCCTATCCACCGCCGTCGGCCTCTTCAACACGGTCATCAACATCTGTCTGCTGATCATCGTCAACAAGATCGCCAAGAAGGCCGCCGACGTCAGCTTCGTTTGATTGGAGGTACGTGTTATGGAAAAGAACATGAACAAGTCCCACGGCCTCTCCGACAAGGCCAGCGATATCATCCTGGTTACCCTGTGCATCCTGATCCTCCTGATCGTGGCCTACCCGCTCTATTACGTGCTGGTGGCCTCGGTGTCCGACCCTTACGACGTGTACGGCGGCAAGACCTTCCTGCTGCCCAGCCAGTTCACCTTAGAGGGCTACGAGGCCGTCTTCGCCAACAAGGATCTCTTCCGGGGCCTGGGCTGCTCCGTCCTCTATACGGTGGTGGGCACCCTTTTCTCTGTGGTCATGATCTATCTGGTGGCCTTCCCGCTCTCCCGCAAAAATATGCCGGGGCGCACGGCCATCTCCATCTTCTTTATCATCACCATGTATTTCGGCGGCGGACTGATCCCCACCTACCTGGTGGTCCGGGACACGGGGCTTCTCAACAACATGTGGGCCCTGTTCCTGCCCGGCGGCGTGGCCGTGGGCAACGTCATCATCGTGCGCAACTTCTTTGAGCACAACATCCCCCACGAGCTGATGGAGGCCGCCGCCATCGACGGCGCGGACGACTTCACCACCTTCTTCCGGATCGTCATCCCCCTGAGCCGTCCCATCATGGCGGTCATGGTGGTGTTCTCCATGGTGGCCTTCTGGAACGACTGGTTCACCGCCCTCATTTACCTTCGCAAGGAGCAGTACCCCTTCCCCCTGGTGCTGAGGGGCATCCTCATCACCACCGAGGCCATGAAGGATATGTGGAGCGGCATGAGCTACGCCGAGGCCAACCGTATGGCGGAGCTTGTGAAGTTCGCGGCCATGATCGTGGCGGCGGTGCCCATGCTGGTCATCTACCCCTTCGTGCAGAAATACTTCGAGCAGGGCTTCATGACCGGCGCCGTAAAAGGATAACGTCCGATTGCGAAGTAATTATACCACGCTCAAAAGTATCTGTCAAGCATAATTTACGCAAAAATACTTATTTATTAATTCGATTTTTGCATCAATTCTGATTAAGGAGAATCACCATGAAACACACCTTCAAAAAGCTTCTCTCTGCCGCCCTGGCCCTGTGCCTGATGGCCGCTGTGCTCACCTCCTGCGGCGGGAACGGCAAGCGCGGCGGCGAGGACCAGACTGACTTCCTCATTGTGGGCGGCATGTCCACCCTCAGCTCCGGTTATGACTCCAACCCCGTGATGGAGGAGATGGCGGAGAAGGCCGGCGTCAGCATCGAGTGGGATCTGATGACCGACTCCCTGGGTGAGCGCGTAGGCGTGCTCATCGGCGGCGGCGAGTTCCCCGATGCCTTCATCGCCGTGAACTTCAGCCAGAGCGACATCGCCGAGTACGGCGAGGACGAGACGTTCATCGACCTGACCCCCTACATCACCCCGGAGATCATGCCCAACCTGTCCGCTATCCTGGAGGAGTACCCCGACATCCGCTCCGCCATCACCATGGCTGACGGCAAGATCTACGGCTTGCCCTCCGCCGAGATGATGGGCACCGCCGCCATCGGCGCCCAGGACAACTACGGCATCTACTCCGTCCCTGAGTTCATGTACATCAACAAGACCTGGCTGGACGACCTGGGCCTTTCGATGCCCACCAACCTCACCGAGCTCCACGACGTGCTTGTGGCCTTCAAGGAAAACGACATGGCCACGAAAAACGGCAACGCAGCCGGTATGACCATCCCCTTCTCCTCCGGCTATGACCAGTGGTGCTGGGGCCAGGAGATGCTCTACGCGGGCTTCGGCTTCACCAACTTCACCAACGACGTGTGCGCCGACCTGATGGTGGACGAGAACGGCAAGGTCTACTTTGCCTCCGCCCAGCAGAATTACCGCGACGCCGTCACCTATATCCACGACTGGTTCGCCGAGGGTCTGATGGATCTGGAGATGTTCTCCCAGTCCCAGAGCCAGTTTATCGCCAAGGGCTCCGCCGGGCGCGTGGGCGTGCTGACCTACTGGGAGGCCCCGGAGATCCTGGGCCAGTATGCCGACGATTATGTGTTTCTGCCGCCTCTGAAGGGCCCCGCCGGCACCGAGTACGCCGACACCTGTGAGGTCAACATCCGCGCTAACCCCGCCGTCACCTCCGGCAACCTGAACATCACCAGCGCCTGCGGCAACCCGGAGCTTCTGTGCCGCTACTTCGACCAGTGGTATGACGGCGAGACCGTCATGCAGCTCCAGTACGCCCCCATCGGCATCTACTACACGGAAAAGGACGCCAACGGCGTCTGGCAGGTGATCTCCGACGAGGAGGCCCAGTCCAAGTTCGGCAAGAGCGCCGGCGAGCTTAAGTCCCAGTATGAGGTCTACGGCCCCCGCCTCATCCTCCCGGAGTATTATAACCACATCTTCTACATGGAGGACCGGGCCACCGAGCGTCTCCAGTATCTGGAGAACGACTGGCTGCCCTACGCCCACAACAAGAACTTCTATCCCCTGGACGTGACCTTCACCGCCGAGGAGCTGGAGGTCATCGACCGCTACAAGGCCGTCTTCGTCAGCCAGGTGTCCGAGGCCGAGGGCCGCTGGATCAAGGACGGCGGGCCCAGCGACCAGGAGTGGAGCGACTATCTGTCCGTCCTGGAGGACAGCTGCGGCATGAACAAGCTGTTGGCCGTCTATCAGGACGCCTATGACCGCTACATGGCCGCCGCCGAATAAAGATAAGGCATAAATCTACGCGCTTATATGCGGAGCCGCCCCGGTCATGGGGCGGCTCCTTAAAAAAATACCCGGAGGGTACCTTCATGACAAGTGAGCTTCTTCAAAAAGCCCGGAGCTTTGAGGAGCGCTACGGCGCCCATATCGCGGGCAGCGAGCGTCCCGCCTTCCATCTGACCCCGCGGGTGGGGTGGATGAACGACCCCAACGGCTTCTCCTTTTATAAGGGGCAGTACCACCTTTTCTATCAGTACCACCCCTATTCCACCAAATGGGGCCCCATGCACTGGGGCCACGCGGTGAGCCGCGACCTGCTTCGCTGGGAGTATCTGCCCGCCGCCCTGGCCCCGGACGAGGCCTACGACGACGCCGGATGCTTCTCCGGCTCCTCCCTGGAGCTGCCCGACGGGCGGCAGCTGATCATGTACACCGGCGTGCGCAGTAACATGGACGAGGACGGCGTGCGGCGGGATTTGCAGACCCAGTGCTTGGCGGTGGGGGACGGGCTGACATATGAAAAGCTGGACGGCAACCCGGTGCTGGACGGGAAGGATATCCCCGCCGGCTTCAACGTCCACGATTTCCGGGATCCCAAGATGTTCCGCTCTGCCGATGGGGGCTATGGGTGCGTTGTGGGGTGCCGCAGCGGCGACGGCAGCGGGGCCATCCTGCTCTTTGAGAGCCAGGACGCCCTCCGTTGGCGCTTTGTGACGGTGCTGGACCGGTGCTATAACGAATTCGGCCGCATGTGGGAGTGCCCGGATTTTTTCACCCTGGGGGATAAGCAGATCCTGATGACGAGCCCCCAGGACATGAGCGCCGTGGGGCTGGAGTTCCATAACGGCGACTGCACCATGTTCCTCATAGGCACATACGACGAGGCGGCCCGCACCTTTGAGCGGCAGAACGTCCAAGCGGTGGACTACGGCCTTGATTTTTACGCGCCCCAGACGCTCCTGGCCCCGGACGGGCGGCGGATCGTCATCGCGTGGATGCAGAATTGGGACACCTGTGTGTCCGGGCCGGAGGACAAGTGGTTCGGCCAGATGACCCTGCCCCGGGAGCTTGAACTGCGGAACGGGCGCGTCATCCAGAACCCGGTCCGGGAGCTGGACAAGCTCCACGGGCGGCGGGTGAGCTATTCCGATATCCCCGTACAGGAGGAGCTGACGCTCCGGGGCGTCTACGGGCGCACCATCGACATGACCGTCACTGTCCGGCCCCGCAGTGAGTGCGGGTACACCAATTTCCGCATGAAGGTGGCCTCCGGCAGCCAGCATTACACCTCCATCACTTACACGCCCCTGACCAGCACCCTGCGGGTCAGCCGCGATCACTCCGGCACCAACCGGGACTTCGTCCACGTGCGGGAGTGTTTTGTCCGGGACCGGGGCGGCGAGATCAAGCTCCGGGTGGTCCTGGACCGCTTCTCCGCCGAGATCTTCGTCAACGACGGGGAGCAGGCCGTCACCCTCACCTTCCATACGCCCCTCTCCGCCGACGGCATCAGCTTCCAGTCCCAGGGCAAGACCGTCATCAACGTGGAGAAATACGACATCGTGACGGATACCTGAGGCTTGAGGCATCCATACAGACTAATTGAATCAAGGCAAGAGGCGGGGAAATGCCCCGCCTCTTGTCTTTGCCAAATAGAATATGTTTTTGGTGATTGAGAAAGTATACAGTCTGCTTCTTGCGTATCTATAAGGGTTTCGGGAGGGTGTTTCCGGGCGTTGTTTGTTCAGCATTGTGTGCTGCCAAAGGGGGACTGAAAATGGACAGCATCATAATCGAGCTTTACTACGGCAATATTAGCCCTGTCGAGCAGATGGGCAGGCTTTACCCCGGAGGCGAGGGCAATATTAAAGCGGATATATGAACACGAGGAGAAGCCAGACGCTCAGTATTCGGATAAAATGGAATAGACCTGTTGCAGTATGGCGACATGGGTGGTGAACTGTTCAGACAAATCGTTGATTTCTGACCATGGGATATGGCAGGTAGTATCGTGTGCCTCCGCATTTGCTCTGTGAACAGCTTGGAGCGCCGACCTCCAGCGGCCGTACTCTCCGGCGTTGATGATCCGACGCAGTTCGGCTGCCGCGCGCTTGTGTGCCTTCTCCGCCGCGCCGGAGCTAATGTTTCGTGGTATTCCAAAATCAGTTTACGGGCGACGGCAGGAGATACGCTCAAGTCGCCGCAAATCTCCTGAACGCCTCCGCCGTCCGCCAGAAGCCTTGCGACACGCCGCAACACCCGGAACCTGTCCGGCGGTATGGTGAACGGGGTAGCGTTGCGGTATATGTAGTCGAGCATGGCAGACTTGATGATCCTGTCCGAATAAACGTCGAAGGATGCATCACCCGACGTGTCGTATCTCTCCGCCGCCTCCATAAGAGCAATTGACCCCTCCTGAATAAGGTTCTCCATCATATCCGGGACGCCAAGATTCCGGCTGAGCTTCCGCGCGGCCAGGGTGAGGCGTCCCATATTTTCTTCTATAAGGGTGTTCACGTCCACCGGCCGCGCCTCCTTTCAGCTCAGTCTCTTTTTTGTCTCCGCGTAGATATTCTCAAGCTCCATGTCCTGGGCGTAGCTGTTGAGGAAATATGCCCGCTCCATGAGCGCCCGGTCTCTGTATTCCCTCGCCAACTCCAGCGCCGCCGCTCTGGTTTCTGCGTCTATCTTCTTCCGCTCGGCGTGCTTGCGGATGGTGTTGGTGCGAGTGGAGAACAGCCGGTAGATGGGGTGGTCGGGATTGTCCTCCTTCTGCCCCTGCCTCGCTCCGTACTGGCGGCAGGTCATGGTCGGATTCTGCGGAGCCATCCCGTCGCAGTATTTTGGCGAGTGCCCCGTGGTGGTCAGGAAGTACCTCCCACAGCATTGACACTTGCTGGGCGCGTGGCCGTGGACACCTTCCAGGTCATCCGCAGCACGACCCCGGATGTCTCCTACGCCACGGACTACCAGGATGTGCGGGAGCTGAAGAAGCTGGCGGATGATCTGGGCATTTCCATTCTGCTGGTTCACCATCTGCGCAAGCAGGGAGCCGCCGACCCGCTGAACAAGCTCTCCGGCACCACGGGTATCGCCGGAGCGGTGGACGCCGTGCTGGTGCTGGAGAAAAGCGACCGATGCCAATCCTGGGCGGCGCTCATCACCGCCAAGAAGCTCAAGCAGCTCATGAACAAGTGGCGCTACGAGCTGGAGGCGCAGGGCGTAGTGTTCGAGAGCCGCCGGAGCAACGGTCAGCGGTTCGTGGATGTCTCCTTCTCTGTGTTGGGGAGTGACGCAAGTGACTCAAGTGACGCAACAGCCGGTGCCCTCATCACCTGCGTCCCTTGCGACCCTGTCGCCGCACACGTCGCCGCAGGAGCCCACAAACGCTTGAAGGTGGCACCCGTGGACACCTCCCAATCCAATTGACGCACGTTGTGCACAAAAACTCGCACCCCGCGCGTCCGCTGACGTGCGGGGAGAGGAGAAGCGAACCGAGCGCCTGAGGGCGAATACCTGGAGCCCGAAGCAAAGCCGGTTCAGCGACGACGAAGAGGCAAGCATCGCGTTTGTCTGTACACCGGGCCCTGCCCGGCGCCCCGCCAAACGCATGCCGGGCAGCAGCCCGCACCCACTATGACGGAGGTGGAAAATGAAAAAGGACACCACACTCAGCATCCGCCTCTCCAAACTTGAGCTGGACGTCATCCGGGCCGAGGCAAAGAAGGCTCACCTCTCCTAGAGCAACTACGTCACCCAGTGCTGCCTCGGTCAGCAGGTAGTGGTCATGGACAAAGCTCACGCCGCCGCGCTCAAGCTGGCGGAACAGTTCAAGGATCACGAGGTGCTGGTCTGCACACACACCGACCGGGATCACGTCCACTCCCACCTCATCATCAACAGCGTCAACTTCGAGACAGGCCGCAAGCTTCACGTGGACGGCGACACGATCCAGCAGCTGAAAATGGTCAACGACCAGATCTGCGCCGAGCTGGGCCTACCGGTGTTCGAGCCGCCACGGGAGTTGGGGTAAATTTATTGTAACAGGAGGAAAAATGGCAAGCCAGGAAAAATACACCATTCTCTATGGACGCTTGAGCCAGGAGGATATACAAAAACGAAGCGGCAAGGAAGATGACTCCAACAGCATCCAGAATCAAGAGTTACTATGTAAAGGGTGGAGTCACCACCTAATACATATGACTGCGGTTCATTTGTGGCAAAATGGTACATTGCAGTTATGAGAAAGGCGGTGGGATCGCCGAAATATTCCTTTTTGACAACTGCGGACACATTTTGCTTCAAATGAAAGGAAATGGTTATGGAACTGACTTATACGAAAGTGGGAGACTACTACATCCCGGACCTCGTCCTTGACGATGACGCTGAACGTGAAATTGGCGTGTATGGCAGGATGCGCGAGCGATTTCTGAAAGAACATCACCACGGCACCTACACCAGCCTGCTCTTGACGGGAAAGCTGTGGAAACATCTTGCCGATATTGACGCCGCCTGTCATGAGCGCATGAATCTTCTAATTCCGGCCATGGCGAAGCAGGAGGGTATAACCGAGGCTCTGAAAGCGTCCAATCAGATGGAATGGGTGGGACGGATGAATAATATCCGTAACCGGGCAGAGCAGATCATCCTTCATGAATTGATCTACGCATAATGGCACACCGCAGGGGGATGACCGCTATTGCGGCCATCCCCCTGCGGTCCAGTCTGTCAAAAAACCACCTCACGCCCAGCGTAAGCGGGCGTATGGGTGGCCGAAAATAGAAAATATGGTAGTGCT